>JAGQJE010000159.1 GCA_020430775.1 Myxococcales bacterium | reverse complement strand
CCGGCGACAACGTCACGATGACCGTCGAGCTGATCACCCCCGTCGCCATGGAGGCGCAGCAGCGCTTCGCCATCCGCGAGGGCGGCCGCACCGTCGGCGCCGGCGTCATCACCAACATCCTCGAGTAATTCGCGCGCGGGAGCGACCGCTCCCCGCGCCCTGTTCGGAACGAGAGAACCCATGGCAGCGGCAACGACCAAGATTCGGATTCGGCTGAAGGCCTACGACCATCGCCTGCTCGACCAATCGGCGAGCGAGATCGTCGACACGGCCAAGCGCACCGGTGCGCACGTGGCGGGCCCGATCCCGCTGCCGACTCGCATCAGCAAGTACACCGTCCTGCGTGGCCCTCACGTGGACAAGAAGTCGCGGGAGCAGTTCGAGATCCGCACGCACAAGCGGCTCCTCGACATCCTCGAGCCCACCCAGCAGACGCTCGACGCCTTGATGCGTCTAGACCTCTCCGCCGGCGTGGACGTCGAGATCAAGTCCTGAGCCCGGCCCGCACAAGACTCACGGAGAAACCCATGCCGAAGGTCAAGGTCTACAACCTGAGCCGCGACGATGTCGGGGAGCTCGAGCTCTCGGACGGTGTGTTCGGTGCGACGGTGAACGAGAACCTCTTCTACGAGGTGCTCAAGGCACAGCTCGCCTCGCGCCGAGCGGGGACCGCCAGCACCAAGAACCGGGCCGAAGTCACCGGCTCGACCCGCAAGGTTTACAAGCAGAAGGGCACGGGCAACGCGCGCCACGGCTCGATCAAAGCGCCGATCTACGTCGGCGGCGGCCAGGCGCACGGGCCGCGGCCGCGCAGCTATGCGTATCGGCCGCCGCGCAAG
Source organism: Myxococcales bacterium (assembly GCA_020430775.1). Lineage (GTDB taxonomy): Bacteria > Myxococcota_A > Polyangia > Polyangiales > Houyiibacteriaceae > JAGQJE01. The sequence continues at coordinate 34,008 of JAGQJE010000159.1, read as the reverse complement.
ATGCGCCTCGGCGCGCTCCGCGGCGCGCTCTCCATGAAGCTCCAAGAGGGCCGCCTCATCGTGGTCGACGACTTCGAGCTCGAGGCCATCAAGACTCGCCGCGTCGCGTCGGTCCTCGAAGCGCTGCGCGTGCCGAAGAGCGCGGTCATCGTCGACGACAAGGACAACGACAAGCTGCGCCTCAGCGTCCGCAACCTCCCCACGTTCCAGTTCCTTCCGCCGGAGGGCGTCAACCTCTACGACCTGCTTCGCCACGAGCACCTCGTGCTCACCAAGAAGGCCGTCGAGGCGCTCGAAGCGCGCTGCAAGGCCTGACGGAGAAGACCGATGCAGCTCGAAGACGTCATCAAGCGACCGATCATGCTCACCGAGAAGGCGAGCATCCTGCGCGAGTCCGACAACAAGTACCTCTTCGAGGTGGACGCGCGTGCTAACAAGATCCAAATCGCCGACGCGGTCGAGACCCTCTTCAAGGTCAGCGTCGCGAACGTCAACACCTTGATCGTCCGAGGCAAGCCGAAGCGCATGGGCCGCCGGATGAGCAAGACCCGCAACTGGAAGAAGGCGATCGTCACGCTGAAGCCCGGCGAGTCGATCGACCTCTTCGAGGGAGCCTGACCAATGGCGATCAAGCGCTTCAAGCCGACCTCACCCGCGCGGCGCTTCTACGAGACGGCGGACTTCGACGCCCTCTCGAAGAAGGCGCCCGAGAAGAGCCTCACCGCTCCGAAGAAGTCCCTCGGTGGCCGCAACAACCAGGGACGGATCACCGTTCGGTTCCGCGGCGGCGGTCACAAGCGACGCTACCGCACGGTCGACTTCAAGCGTGCGAAGGTCGGCGTGCCGGCGACCGTCCACGCCCTCGAGTACGACCCGAACCGCTCCGCCCGCCTCGCGCTGCTGCACTACGCGGACGGCGAGAAGGCCTACATCCTCGCGCCGGACGGGCTCAACGCGGGTGACACCGTGATCTCGTCGAAGCACGCCGACATCAAGCCGGGCAACGCCATGCGCCTGCGGGACATGCCGCTCGGCACGATCGTGCACAACATCGAGCTCAAGATCGGCAAAGGCGCCCAGCTCGTTCGCTCCGCCGGCACGGCCGCGCAGCTCATGGCGAAGGACGGTGACTATGCGCAGCTCCGGCTGCCCTCCGGCGAGGTGCGGATGGTGCACCTCAACTGCCGCGCTACCGTCGGTCAGGTGAGCAACGGCCAGCACGCGCGCCTGTCGATGGGCAAGGCGGGGCGCACCCGCTGGCTCGGGCGCCGCCCGCACAACCGCGGCGTCACCATGAACCCGGTCGACCACCCGATGGGCGGTGGCGAGGGCCGCACGTCCGGCGGCCGCCACCCGTGCTCGCCCTGGGGTCAGCTCGCCAAGGGCAAGAAGACCCGCACGAACAAGTCTACCGACAAGTACATCGTTCGCTCTCGGAAGAAGAAGTAATGGCGCGTTCCGTAAAGAAGGGCCCGTTCGTCGACGGGCATCTCGAGAAGAAGGTGGCTGACGCCAAGAGCGCCGGCGACCGCAAGCTCATCCGCACCTGGTCGCGCCGGTCGACGGTGACCCCGGACTTCGTGGGGCTCACCTTCGCCGTGCACAACGGCCGGAAGTTCGTGACCGTGTTCGTGACCGAGAACATGGTCGGTCACAAGCTGGGGGAGTTCGCTCCGACCCGGACGTACTTTGGGCACGCCGCCGACAAGAAGGGCGGCGCTCGCGCCGTGAACCCGCGCACCGGCAAGCGCTGAATCATTGAGGCGAGGGCCCGGGCGTGCTAAATGCCGCGCCCTTTTCTCGGCCCCGACAGGAACGCAGGAAGCCCCATGGAAGCCATCGCAAGAGCCCGATTTCAGCGCATCGCGCCGCGCAAAGCGCGCGTGATCCTGGACATGGTGCGCGGGAAGCCCGTCGCTGAAGCGCTCAACGAGCTTCGTTTCATGCGCAAGGCCGGCGCGCCGATCGTGACCAAGCTGCTCGACAGCGCCATCGCGAACGCGCAGCAGATCGACGAGAACGTCGACCTCGACGCGCTCGTCGTTCGGACGGCCTACGCCGACAAGGCCCCGAACAAGCACATGCGGCGCTGGCGCCCGCGGGCGATGGGTCGGGCCACGCAGGTCACCAAGGGCATGAGCCATATCACCGTCGTTCTCGACGACGAGGAGTGAGACGTGGGACAGAAAGTACATCCCTACGGTTTTCGTCTCGGTGTCGTGAAGACATGGAAGTCCCGTTGGTTCGAGGACAAGCACTACGCGAAGTGGCTTCATGAGGACCTCCGGCTGAAGGCCGCGATCCGCACGCAGTTCGCCCACGCCGGCGTCTCGGACATCGAGATTGAGCGCGCCGCGAACAAGGCCAAGGTCGTGATCCACACGTCGCGTCCCGGCATCCTCATCGGCAAGCGCGGTGCAGGCGTGGAGCAGCTCAAGGAGAGCCTGCAAAAGCTCACGGACAACGAGCTCTTCGTCGACATCCAGGAGGTCCGCAAGGCCGAGACCAACGCGAGGCTCGTCGCTGAGAACATCGCGAACCAGCTCGAGCGTCGCGTCGCCTTCCGGCGCGCCATGAAGAAGGCCGTGCAGACCGCGATGAAGTTCGGCGTGAAGGGCATCCGCGTGAACGCCTCGGGGCGGCTCGGCGGGTCGGAGATCGCGCGCCAGGAGTGGTACCGCGAGGGCCGCGTTCCGCTGCACACGCTGCGCGCGGACATCGACTTCGGTGAGGTGACCGCCCGGACGAAGGCCGGGGCCGTCGGCATCAAGTGTTGGATCTTCAGAGGTGAGGTTCTGCCCTCGCGCCCCGGCGCGCTCGGACAGCCCGCCCGCCGTTAGGACGCATCATGCTTCAGCCCAAGCGAACCAAGTACCGTAAGGCCCAGAAGGGCCGCATGAGGGGCAAGGCGTATCGCGGAAGCGACGTGTCCTTTGGAGACTTCGGTCTGCAGGCCGTCGAATGCGGCCGAGTCTCCGCCCGCCAGATCGAGGCTGCGCGCATGACGATTCAGCGCAAGGTCAAGCGTCAGGGCAAGCTCTACATCCGCATCTTCCCGGACAAGCCTATGACCAAGAAGCCGCTCGAGACCCGCATGGGCAAGGGCAAGGGCAGCGTCGAGAGCTGGGTCGCCGTGATCAAGCCCGGCCGCATGCTCTACGAGATCGAGGGCGTCCCCGAGCCGCTCGCTCGTGAGGCGTTCCGCGTCGCGTCGCACAAGCTGCCGCTCGCCACCCAGTTCATGAGCCGCGAGGAGGCGCTGTGAAGGTCTCCGAGATCCGCGAACGGTCGAACGATGATCTGGAGCAGCTCGCGCGGGATCTCACGCGCAAGCTCTGGCAGACGCGCTTCGAAAACCAGACCAACCAGCTCGACGACACGAGCCAGATCCGCAAGCTGCGCCGAGACGTAGCCCGGGTGAAGACCGTCCTGACCGAGCGCCATCGGCAGCAGGCGCCGCAGGAGCAGGAGTAAGAGCGATGGCTGACGCAAATTCGCAAGAGGCCGCGGTGAGCGAGGCGCAGGCCGCACCGAGAGGGCGCCGCCGCCGCCTCGTCGGCCGCGTGGTCAACGACACCGCCAGCGCCGGCCGCGCGCGGCAGACCGTCGTGGTCGAGGTCGTTCGCCGCTTCCGCGACCCGCTCTACGGCAAGTACGTCAAGCGCCGCAAGCGCTTCCACGCACACGATGAGCACGAGCAGTTCCAGACGCGCGATCTGATCGAGATCAAGGCGTGTCGCCCGCGTTCGAAGACAAAGCGCTGGGAAGCCACTCGCCTGGTCGAGCGGCCGCCGGAGGTTTGACGTGATTCAGTCCGAAACGGTCCTCGACGTTGCCGACAACAGCGGCGCGAAACGGGTCGCCTGTATCAAGGTGCTCGGCGGCTCGCGGCGGCGCTACGCCGCCGTCGGCGACGTCATCGTGGTCGCCGTCAAAGAGGCGCTCCCGACCGCCAAGGTGCGCAAGGGCGAGGTCGCGCGCGCGGTCGTCGTCCGGACGCGGCGCGAGTATCAGCGCGATGACGGCACCTACATCAAGTTCGACACGAACAGCGCGGTCCTCATCAACAAGGACAACGAGCCGCTCGGCACGCGCATCTTCGGGCCGGTCGCGCGCGAGCTGCGAGCGAAGCGCTTCATGAAGATCGTCTCGCTCGCGCCGGAGGTGATCTGATGGGTGCTCGACTCAAGCGAAACGACAAGGTCGTCGTCCTTCGAGGCCGAGACCGCGGCGCCACTGGTGACGTGCTGCGCGTGCTCGAGGGCGGTCGCGTCATCGTCTCCGGCGTCAACCTCGTGAAGCGCCACCAGAGCGGTCAGCGCTTCACGGAGTCCGGGATCATCGAGCGCGAGGCGCCCATCGACGCCTCGAACGTGATGCTCGTCGACCCCAAGACCGACAAGCCGACCCGGGTCCGCTCGGGCAGGGACAAGGACGACAAGCGCGTCCGCATCGCCGCAAAAAGCGGCTCGGTGCTCGACTGAACCGTTAGGAGATGCTCCGGCCCAGCGCGCGGTCCTGCGCGGCTGTAACCCGGGGGGATGAATCATGACCTACGTACCTCGACAAAAGCAGCGCTACCACGACGAGATCGTCCCTCGACTCATGAAGGACCTCGGGCTGAGCAACCCCATGCAGATCCCCGGCCTCGCGAAGGTCGTAGTGAACATGGGGCTCGGCGAGGCCGTGCAGAACGGCAAGCTCATCGAACAGGCGGTGTCGGACCTCACCGCGATCACGGGCCAGAAGGCCGTAATCACGCGGGCGCGCAAGTCGATCGCCAGCTTCAAGCTGCGCGAGGGGATGCCCATCGGCGTCATGGTGACCCTGCGGCGCGAGCGCATGTGGGACTTCATCGACCGCCTCATCAGCCTCGCCCTCCCGCGGACGCGCGACTTCAAAGGCGTGAGCACGAAGGCCTTCGACGGCCGAGGCAACTACACGCTCGGGGTGCGCGAGCACATCATCTTTCCCGAGATCGACTACGACAAGGTCGACAAGATCAAGGGTATGAACATCACCTTCGTGACAACCGCCGCGACGGACGACCATGGACGGGCCCTGCTCCGAGAGCTGGGCATGCCGTTTCGTAAGTAGAGGATAGACATGGCTAGCAAGCGCATGTTCGCCAAGATGGCTAAGAAGCCGAAGTTCGCGGTGCGGGCTCGGAACCGGTGCAAAGTGTGCGGCCGCCCGCGTGGCTTCTACCGCAAGTTCGAGCTTTGCCGGATCTGTCTGCGCAAGTACGCGTTGTCGGGCGACGTCCCTGGCGTCACGAAGTCGAGCTGGTAGGAGCAAGCCATCATGGTGACGGACCCGATCGCGGACATGCTGACGCGCCTCAGGAACGCCTCGACTGCGAGGCTCGAGCGGGCAGAGATGCCGCACTCGAAGATGAAGGAGCGCGTCGCGCAGATCCTCAAGGACGAGGGGTACATCGAGGGCTTCACCGCCGAGGGCACGGCTCCCGGCAAGCTCACGTTGCACCTCAAATACGGCCCCGACCGCGGCAGCGCCTTCATCGGCATCCGCCGTACGAGCCGCCCCGGACGACGCGTCTACGTCGGGCACCGCGACATCCCGCGCGTGCACAACGGCCTCGGCGTCGCCATCTTGTCGACCTCCCGCGGCCTGATGACGGACCGCACGGCGCGCGCCGAGCGTATCGGCGGCGAGGTCGTCTGTGAGGTCTGGTGATGACTGAGCAACTGACTCAAAAGCAGTCGCGGGTCGGCAAGGTGCCGGTGACCCTCGTCGAGGGCGTGACCGCCAAGATCGACGGCCAGACGGTGACCGTGAAGGGACCGAAAGGCCAGCTCACTCGTACGTTCCGGCCCGAGGTCGAGATCGTGCAAGAGGGCAAGCAGCTCGTGGTCCGTCCGGTGGACGGCAGCGGCCAGCCGGGGGTCCAGTTTCAGGGGCTCACGCGCGCGCTGCTCGCCGGTATGGCCGAGGGCGTCAAGGATGGGTTCACGCGGTCGCTCGACTTCCGAGGCGTAGGCTATCGCGCCGAGATGGTCGGGAGCGAGCTCAAGATGACCGTCGGCTTGTCGCACCAGCCGCGGGTCGCTATCCCGGAGACCGTCACGGTCAAGATCGAGACGCTGGACCAGGGCGGGACGAAGTTCCCGCGGGTGCACCTCGCGTCGGCGAACAAAGAGCTCATCGGTCAGGTCGCGGCGCGCATTCGGTCGAAGCGTCCGCCCGAGCCCTACACGGGCAAGGGCGTTCGCTACACGGGCGAGCGGGTTCGCGAGAAGGCCGGCAAGGCGGGCAAGGCGAAGTAGGTATCATGATGTCGGCACAGCACACTCAGGCGGGCCGCGCGCGGCGCAAGCGCCGGATCCGCAAGAAGGTCTCCGGCACGGCGACGCACCCGAGGCTCTCGGTCTTTCGGAGCGCGCGGCACATCTACGCCCAGGTCGTCGACGACGCCGCAGGGTGCACGCTCGCGTCCGCGTCGACGCTCGTTGGACACGACGCGCAGGGCGACAAGCGCGCCCACGCAAAGGCCGTCGGCGAGCGGCTCGCGAAGGCGTGCCTCGACAAGGGCATCGAGCAGGTCGTCTTCGACCGAAACGGTTTTAGGTATCACGGGCGCGTCCGCGCTCTCGCTGACGCGGCCCGCGAGGCCGGTCTGAGGTTCTGAGGGACCATGTCGTACTCCGAAGAGATCATCGACCCCGCCTCGCTCGAGGACCTCACCGAGCGGGTCATCTACATCAACCGCGTCGCGAAGGTCGTGAAGGGCGGACGTCGCTTCAGCTTCAGCGCGCTCATGGTCGTCGGCGACGGCAAGGGCCACGTCGGCGTCGCGCTCGGGAAGGCGAACGAGGTCCCGGAGGCCATCCGGAAGGGCACCGAGAAGGCCAAGAAGGCGCTCTTCCGGGTCCCGCTCAAGGACGGCCACACGATCCCGCACCGAGTCGACGGTCACTTCGGCGCTGGCCGCGTGCTGCTCCGCCCGGCATCCGAGGGCAGCGGCGTCATCGCCGGCGGCGCCATGCGCCCGGTGCTCGAGGCGGCCGGCGTCAAGGACGTGCTCGCGAAGATCATGAACACCACCAACCCGCACAACGTCGTGCACGCCACCGTCGCCGCGCTCAAGGAGCTCGAGTCGGCCGATCAGGTCGCGAAGCGCCGCGGCAAGACGCTCGCGGAGGTAGCGCCGGCATGACGAGCAAGCTCAAAGTCACGCAGGTCCGCAGCCAGATCGGGCGGCCTGAGCCTCAGCGGCGGGTGCTGCGCGGGCTGGGGCTGCGTGGGCCGCACCGTACCGTGGTCGTCGACAACACGCCGGCGTTCCGCGGCATGGTCAAGAAGGTGCTGCACCTCGTCCACGTGGAGGAAGTCGATGGCTGACGCAGACCAGGAACAGGTGCCGATTCTCTCGCGCCTGCGACCGCCGGCTGGCGCCGTGCGCTCGAAGCGCCGCAGGGGCCGCGGCCCGGGGTCCGGGCTGGGGAAGACGGCCGGCAAGGGCCAGAAGGGCCAGAAGGCGCGTCACCCGGGTGACTTCAGCAAACTCGGCTTCGAGGGCGGGCAGATGCCTCTGTATCGCCGCATCCCGAAGCGCGGGTTCGTCAACATCGCGACCCCGAAGGCCGCCACGGTCAACGTGTCGGACCTGAACCGCTGCTTCGACGCGGGAGCGGTGGTCGATCTCGCCGCGCTTCGAGCCGCGGGGCTGGTTCGCCGGCGGGTCGACGTCGTGAAGGTGCTCGGCCAGGGCGAGCTCGACAAGGCGCTCACCGTCCGGGCCAACGGGTTCAGCGCGTCGGCGAAGTCGAAGATCGACCAGGCCGGCGGGTCGACCGAGATCCTCTAGGTTCCGCTCCGAGGCGGGAGCCGAAGGCTCTTCTGAATGAACACTATCTCCAGCATTTTCAAGATCCCGGAGCTTCGGCGCCGACTGCTGTTCACGCTCGGCATGATCGGTGTGTACCGGCTCGGGATCTTCATCACGTCGCCCGGTGTCGATCGGACCGTGATGCGGAAGATCATGGCCGATCCGAACCAGGGTCTGCTGGGGATATTCAACCTCTTCTCGGGTGGCGCGCTCGAGCACCTGTCCATCTTCGCGCTCAACATCATGCCCTACGTCTCGGCGAGCATCATCCTCTCGCTGATGGCGGTCGTGGTGAAGCCGCTCGAGGAGCTGCGCAAAGAGGGCGAGTCGGGCCAGCGCAAGATCGACCAGTACACACGTTACGGGACGATCATCCTCAGCATCGTCCAGAGCTACGGCATCGCGCTGTGGCTCGAGAGCTTCAACAAGTCCTCCCCCCACGGCGATGTAGTGACCGAGCCGGGCTGGGGCTTCCGCCTGATGACCGTCCTCGCGCTGACGACCGGGACCGCGTTTTTGATGTGGCTCGGCGAGCAGATCACCGAGCGCGGCATCGGCAACGGCATCTCGCTCATCATCTTCGCCGGCATCGTCGCGAACCTGCCGCGTGCGCTCGCCAACACGTTCGAGCAGGTCCGCATCCAGCAGCTCCAGCCGATCGACCTGCTCGTGCTGCTCCTCATCGCGTTGCTCGTGACGGCCATCATCGTGTTCTTCGAGACGGCCCAGCGCAAGATCCCCATCACCTACGCGAAGCGACAGGTCGGCAGACGCATGTACGGCGGCCAGCAGTCGCACCTGCCGCTCAAGGTGAACATGGCGGGCGTCATCCCGCCGATCTTCACCTCGTCGCTCATGGTCTTCCCCGTGACGCTCGCGAACATGAAGATCCCGGGGATGGCAACGCTTCAGGACCTGCTGAGCCCGGTCGGACCGAACCAGTGGGTGTACCTCACGACCTTCGCGGTCATGACGATCTTCTTCTGTTTCTTCTACACGGCGGTCACGTTCCAGCCGGTCGAGGTCGCAGAGAACCTCAAGAAGCAGAACGCCTTCGTTCCCGGCGTCCGTCCGGGGAAGTCGACCGCCGAGTACATCGACCGTGTCCTAACGAGGCTCACGCTCGGCGGCGCCATCTACGTGTCCGCCGTGTGCACGGTACCAACCCTGCTCCAGAGCGGCTGGTCGGTGCAGTTCTACCTTGGCGGCACCTCGCTGATGATCGTCGTTGGCGTGGCGCTCGACCTCGCTCAGCAGATCGAGTCGCACCTCATCACACGTCACTATGAGGGGCTGAGCGTGTCCCGCGGGCCCAGCGTGCGCGGGCGGAGGAGCTGAGCCCATGGACTTGCTGCTTTTCGGTCCGCCAGGCGCCGGCAAGGGGACGCAGGCGAAGCTGCTCGTCGAGGCGCTCGGTGTCCCGCAGATCTCGACGGGAGACATGATGCGTGCCGAGCGCAGCTCCGGCTCGGAGCTCGGCCAGCGCTTCGACGCGTACATGTCGAAGGGCGCGCTCGTCCCGGACGCGATGGTGCTCGAGCTGATGGAGAAGCGTCTCCGGCAGGACGACGCGAGCGAAGGCGCCATCTTCGACGGCTATCCGCGCACGGTCGAACAAGCGGAGGCGCTGCACGGCCTGCTCGGCAAGCTCGGGCGACGGATCGATCGCGTCGTGTCGATCGAGGTTTCGCTCGACGTCATCCTCGATCGCGTGACCGGCCGCCGAGTCTGCCTCGACTGTGGACAGACCTACCACGTGCGCTATAGTCCGCCGCCCGAGTCCGGGGTCTGCGCCGCCTGTGGTGGCTCGCGGATCGTGCAACGCAAGGACGACGTCGAGGACGTCGTCCGTAACCGCTACGAAGAGTACAAGGCGAAGACCGAGCCCGTCCTCGCATATTACCAGCCGAGAGGGGTGGTAGTAGCCGTCGACGGGACGGGGTCACTGGAAGAGGTTTCGGCACGCATCATGGCGGCCATCGAGGGAGCGGCCAAGGGCGCGTGAGCGCCAACGACGCGCGTCAGGGGGTCGTCCAGGCCGTGTTGCCCTCTGGGCTCTACCGGGTCCTCCTGGACGGCGGCGAGACCGTCGTCGCCTCGCTCAGCCTGAAGGCGCGGCGCGTCACCACCAAAGTGCTCCCCGGAGATCGTGTGAGTGTAGAGGTTTTTCCGCTGGACCCGACGAGGGCGCGGATCACGTCACGGCAGAGATAGAGGCTCACCATGAAAGTTCGGCCCAGCGTCAGGAAGATTTGCGACAAGTGCAAGATCGTGCGCCGCAAGGGAGTGGTGCGCGTCCTGTGCGACAACCCTCGCCACAAGCAGCGCCAGGGCTAACCAGGGAACCACGACATGGCACGTATCGCAGGCGTCGACCTCCCCGGTCGCAAGCACACGTTCATCGCGCTCCAGTACATCTACGGGATCGGCAAGAGCCGCGCTCTGCAGATCTGCGAGATGGCGGGTATCCCTCGGGACAAGCCCGCCGAGGACCTCGACGAGAACGAGGTGCGGCGCATTCGCGAGGCCATCGACCTGAACTTCAAGGTCGAAGGTGATCTGCGTCGCGAGACGACCACCCACATCAAGCGGCTGATGGACCTCGGCTCTTACCGAGGCCTGCGCCACCGGCGCGGCCTGCCGGTTCGTGGCCAGCGCACCCACACCAACGCACGGACACGCAAGGGCCCGCGCCGCGGTCCCATGTCCCACAAGCGCTAGCGCTCGCGCGGCAGGAGCTCAGTGATGGCCAAGGCCAAGCAGATCAAGGGTAAGAAGAAGTCGAGGAAGGCGCCGTCCACCGGGCTCGCGCACATCCAGTCGACGTTCAACAACACGATCGTCAGCATCACCGACCTCGACGGCAACGTCGTGTCGTGGTCGACGGCCGGTTCCCGTGGCTTCAAGGGCTCGCGCAAGAGCACGCCCTTCGCGGCTCAGCTCGCCGCCGAGGACGCGGCGCGCAAGGCCCAGGACATGGGCATGCGGACCGTGGCGATCTTCGTGAAGGGCCCGGGCGCCGGCCGTGAGTCCGCGCTCCGCGCGTTCCAGAACGTCGGGATGCGCGTGACGCTCATCCGCGACGTGACGCCGATCCCGCACAACGGCTGCCGCCCCCCGAAGCGCCGGCGCGTCTAACCAACCCTCGCCGACCGTCGCCACCGGTCACCCCTCCGGCTCGCCGCGAACAGAGCCGGCCACCCCTTACGCCTCTTTGTCGGGGAGGCTTTCGCGTCACGCGGAGAAAACCATGACCACGCCCACACTCATCGCACGCAACTGGCGTGAGCTGATCCGTCCGAAGTCCATCCCGGTGGATCAGGACACGCTGACCGATCGCTACGGCAAGTTCGTGGTGCAGCCGCTCGAGCGCGGCTTCGGCATCACGCTGGGTAACTCCTTGCGGCGCGTGCTGCTCTCCTCGTTGCAGGGTGCGGCCATCACGGCCGTCAAGATCGATGGCGCCCTGCACGAGTTCACGTCAGTGCCGGACGTCGTAGAAGACGTGACGGACATCGTCCTCAACCTGAAAGAGGTCGTCGTCAAGTCGCGCTCGTCGAAGACGCAGGTCGTGCGCCTCGACAAAGAGGGCCCTTGCGAGGTGACCGCGGGGGACATCGCCGTGAACGACCAGGTGGAGATCCTCAACCCCGAGCACGTCATCTGCACCGTCGCGAAGGGCGGCCGCTTCTCCGCTGAGCTGACCATCAACGTCGGCTCCGGCTACGTCCCGGCCGAGCGCAACAAGGTGCCGGGCATGAGCATCGGCACCATCGCCATCGACGCGCTCTTCTCGCCCATCCGGAAGGTGAACTACACCGTCACGAACGCGCGCGTCGGGCAGGTCACCGACTACGACAAGCTGACGCTCGAGGTGTGGACCGACGGCGCCGTCGGCCCGGCCGACGCCGTCGCGTTCGCCGCGAAGATCCTGAAGGACCAGCTCACTATCTTCGTGAACTTCGAGGAAGAGGAAGAGGCCTACGAGGACGAGGGTCTCGACGAGTCGTTCAACGAGGCGCTCTTCCGTCCCGTCGAGGAGCTCGAGCTGTCCGTGCGCTCGGCCAACTGCCTGCAGAACGCCAGCATTCATCTCATCGGGGAGCTCGTGCAGCGCACCGAAGCCGAGATGCTCAAGACGAAGAACTTCGGTCGTAAGTCCCTCAAGGAGATCAAAGAGATCCTTGCCGGGATGGGCCTGTCGCTCGGCATGGAGATCCCGGAGTGGGACCACATGGTCGAGCGCTGGCAGGCGCAACAGGCCGTGCACTAGGCGAAGGCGAAGCAATGCGACATCAAAAGGCAGGCCGCAAGTTCGGTCGCAACACGAGCCACCGGCGCGCGATGCTGCGTAACCTGGCCGGAAACCTCGTGCTGAACGAACGCATCAAGACGACCGACGCGAAGGCGAAGGAGCTGCGCCGCGTCGCGGAGCGTCTCATCACGCGCGCGGTGCGCCTCGGCGACGACTTGACCGTGGACGTCGGGACGATCAGCGACGACGCCGAGCGTCAGCGCGTGGTCGCGCGCCGCGTGCACGCGCAGCGGGAGGTCGCGAAGTTCCTCCCGCGCGAGCTCGTCCGGACCAGCCCGGATGGAGAGGTCGAAGAGGTCGACCTCATCCACAAGCTCTTCCACGAGATCGCGCCGCGGTACGTCGAGCGAGCCAAGGCGGGCAAGGGGGGCGGCTACACCCGCATCATGAAGCTCTACAACCGCCGGGGTGACAACGCGCCCGTGTCGGTCATCGAGCTGCTCGGGAGCGAGGCGCCGCTGAAGGGCCGGAAGGCCCCGACCGTGGCGGTGCCCGACGCGGACGACGGCGAATAGCGCTCCCCCGCTGTTTACAGGCGTTCCCGAGGCCCGGCGTTCCTTCGCCGGGCCTCGTTCGTTGTGCGCCCAGCATGGGCGCGACTCACCGCGGCGCCTCGTCATGACCGAGGACGGCGCCGGAGCTGACGCGGAGGTCTACCGCCCGACGATGCGGAAGTCCGAGAACTCGCCGGTGTAGCTCCGCCACTTGGTCTCCACGCGGTCTACACGGGCCGTCGCCGGGCCGACCTGCGCCCAGGAGAGGAAGTCTTTGACGGAGTCCTCCTCGCCTTCGGCGACGATCTCGACAGCGCCGTCCCGGCGATTCTTCACCCAGCCGGCCAGCCCATGGTTGCGCGCTTCGCGCTGCGCGGTGGCTCGGAAGTACACGCCCTGCACACGCCCTCGGACGACAAGGTGAATGCGCTTTTGTCCCATCGTCAGGACCGTAGCAGTCGACGCCCTGGCTGCACCCGCCTTCGAACGGGCGTCGGCGCCTTTCGTAGCAGCGCGGCGGGTTCGAGCGGTGACCCCGCCCTTGCGGCGGCCCGAACATGGCGCTAAAGATGCCGACCGCTCTTATCCACGGAGCCCTGTGAGACCATGAAGCCCGACATCCACCCTGAGTACAAGCCCGTGACCGTCACGTGCGCCTGTGGCGCCTCGTTCGAGACTCGCTCGACGCGCGACGAGTTCCACATCGACATCTGCTCCGAGTGTCATCCCTTCTTCACCGGCAAGGAGAAGCTGCTCGATACCGCCGGGCGGATCGAGCGCTTCAACCGCAAGTACGGCCGCAAGTAGGCCGGGCGTCCTGGCGGTAGCCGTGCGACGCGAGCGCTACCCCTCGCGGATCTCGGACGCAGCGCTATAGTCGGGTCGATGTCCGGTCCCAGCAAACCGACTCAGCGGACGCGCCCCGTCAACGTGGCCGCGCGCGGCGGCGCCGGGAGGCGTTCACGGCGGAGGCCCCCCCTGCTCGCGCTGGTGTTGAACCAGATCAAGCAGCCGTACATCGGTGGTCAGGCCGTCATCGAGGGCGTGATGATGCGCGCGCCGAGCGGGATGTCCGTCGCGGTGCGTCGGCCCGACGGCTCCATCGCGATCAAAGAGGGGCCGTTCACCTCTCGACTCGCGCGCTCGAAGCTCTGGAAGCTCTTGGGCTTCCGCGGCATCGCGACGCTCGTCGAGTCGGTCGCGCTCGGGTATCGCGCGCTCTCGTTCTCGGCGGAGCAGCAGATGACCGAGGAGGAGCGTGCAGAGGCTGCGTCGGCCTCGTCGACCCTTCCCATCCTCATCGCGACCGCGGTCGCGATCGGGCTCTTCATCGCGCTGCCGCAGGCGCTCGCGACGTGGCTGACCAGCGCGTTCGGCTGGCACATCGGGCTGTCGGACCCGACGTTTCACCTCATCATCGGCGGCTTCAAGCTGCTCGTGTTCGTCGCGTACCTCTTGCTCATCCGCCGGCTCAAGGACACGCGGCGCGTGTTCGAGTATCACGGCGCCGAGCACAAGACGATCCACGCCTATGAGCGCGACCTCCCGCTCACCGTGGACAATGTGCGCGTGCAGTCCACGCTCCACCCGCGCTGCGGGACGACCTTTCTCATCGTGGTGATCGCCGTGTCGATCGTCGCGGGCGCGGTCGCCGCGCCGCTGCTGCTGCCGAACGCGAGCGGGTGGACCGGTCAGCTCGCCATCTTCGTGCTGCGGCTCGCGCTGCTGCCGTTGATCGCCGCGATCGCGTTCGAGTTCCAGCGCTTCACCGCGCGGTACTGCACGCATGGCCTCGCTCGCGTCGTGCTGTGGCCCGGGTTTCTCTTCCAGATGATCACGACCATCGAGCCCGACGACTCCCAGATGGAGATCGCCATCGCGGCGATGGAGGCGGCGGCGTGGCGCGAGCGCGTCGGCGATGAGGTCCCGGGCGGCGACGAGCCGCTCGTCTTTCCGAGCCTCGAGGGTCTGAACGAGGCGCTCCCGGAGCTGCGGCCCGCGCCTGCCGCTGCCTGAACGAGATGCTCCCGACCGACAAGCTCGACGCGCTATCGGCGCGCCTTTCGGAGATCGATGAGCAGCTCTGTCGCCCCGACGTGGCGGGTGACGCGAGCCGATACACGCGCCTGATGCGCGAGCGTGCCGAGCTGGACGAGCTCGTGGCGGCCTACCGCCGATACCGTGTAGTCGGCGACGAGATCGAAGGACATCGAGCGGCGCTCGTCGATCCCGAGCTTCGCGAGCTCGCCGAGGAGGAGCTACCGGCGCTCGAGACGGAGCGCGAACACCTGACCGAGCGCCTCAACCTGCTTCTGCTGCCGAAGGATCCGAAGGACGAGCGCGACGTCCTGCTCGAGATCCGGAGCGGCGCGGGCGGGGAGGAGGCGGCGCTCTTCGCTGCGGATCTCTTTCGCATGTACGGCCGCTACGCCGAGACTCGCGGGTGGAAGGTCGAGCTGCTCTCGGTGAGCGAGGCGGCGGCGGGGGGCTTCAAGGAGGTCATCGCGGCTATCAGCGGGGACCACGTGTACTCCGTCCTCCGCTTCGAGGGCGGCGTGCACCGCGTGCAGCGCGTGCCGGCTACCGAGTCGCAGGGCCGTATCCACACGTCGACGGCCACGGTGGCCGTCATGGCCGAAGTGGACGACATCGACGACGTGCGCATCGACGACAAAGACCTCGAGATCACGAAGACGGCCGCCGGCGGGCCGGGTGGACAGGGGGTCAACACCACGATGAGCGCCGTACGCATCAAGCACCTGCCGACCGGGATCATCGTGCGGTCCGAAGAGCAGCGTTCGCAGCACCAGAACAAGGCGCGCGCGATGCAGATCCTCCGCGCGAAGCTGCTCGAGGCGGAGCAGGAGGCGGCGGCGAGCGCCGAGGCCGCCGAGCGGCGGAACATGGTCGGCACGGGGGACCGGGCCGAGAAGATCCGCACGTACAACTTCCCCCAGAGCCGCGTGACCGATCACCGCATCCAGCTCACGCTCCACGGCGTCGAGCGCATCCTCGGCGGCGACTGCGATGAGCTGTTCACCGCGCTGCGGAGCTACCACCAGGCGGAGCTGCTGCGCCGCCAACGGGAGCGCTGACCCGGCCGCACCAGGCGGAGTTGCTACGCCGTCAACACGAGAGGGAGCGCTGCCCCGGCCGCTCAGCCGCCGAGGACGCGCGTCGGGTCGATGGCGTCGGCGAGCGCGGCGACGACGGACGACAGCGGCGGCGGGTCGAGAGCTGGCCGCTCGGCCGGTACGTCGCGCTGGGCGTCCACGGGCATCCGCGCCGGCACGCCGCCGTGCTCGCGCGCGAGACGAACGCTGAGGGCGCGGGCGGCGCTCGCCACGGGTCCGCCCTCCTCGAGGGTGAGCACGAGCGCGGTCGCCTCGGGGCGGTTGGGTCCTTGCGCCGTGTCGGTCGGAGCGGGGTCCGTCACGACGCGGCCTGCCAGCGGGCGCACGCCGGCGCCACGGATCGCGGCGAGTGTGCGCTCCGCGCCGGCGGGGTCCGCGTAGCGAAAGGCGAGCTGCTCGCTCGGTCGGTCCGAGCGCGCGACCAGGTGCAGCGCCGTGACTACCCCGAGGCGGCTACGTGCCCCGACGAGCGCGCCGAGCAGGTCGGGGCCGACCGCGCGGCGAGGCGCCGGCCGGATATCGAGGGCGCGGCCGTCCGGGAGCACCAGCTCGGCGCCGGCGACCACCTGGGCGACCGGATCGTCGTCCTTCGAGGGCAGCCCCGGCGCGCCGCGGGCGAGCCAGGTCCCGACGTCGAGCGTAGCGTCGGGCGCAGGTCGCAGCCCGAGGGTCCAGCCGTGGCGGCGGCACTCCGCCTCCACCGCGGCCACGGCCGCGCCCGCCTCGGCCCGGACGATGCGCGAAGACTCGTCGACCGGCCCGATGGTCGTCATGCGGTCGAGGGCGACGCGCACGGCGCCCGGCCGCGGGTCCGCTCCGGGGGGCTGTAGGCGGCCGCCGAGCGCACGAGCCAGCTCGATCGCGCGCCCGAGCCGGCGCCGGTCGGCCGGGCGCAACAGCAGCGAAGCGTCACCCGTCGCCGCGTCGTCCGCGCTGAGCGAGGCGTCGTCGAACGCGGACCGCAGGGCTTCGACGAACGTCCCGGCGCCGGAGGGATGGGGCGCGCCGTCCGAGGCCGCGCGTGCGTCGGGACGCGCCTGGTGGTGGCCAATGAGCGAGCCCTCGTTGAGCACGCCGCGCGGGTCCATCACGCCCTTGAGCTCGTGGACCACGTCGACGGCGGGCCCCTGCTCGCGACGCATCATCGGCGCCTTCGATCGCCCGACGCCGTGGTGGTGGCTGAGGGTGGCTCCATGGTCGATGACCGCGGCGAGCGCGCGTTCCCAGGCGAGGTCGTACGTCCGCGCCGCGGTCGCGTCGTCTTTGGTGGCGCCGGCGAACGTGAAGTAGATCGAAGCGCCGTCCGGGTAGGCGTGGCTGAAGTGCGCCATCACGAACACGTGAGGCCCAAGCGCCGCGCGCACCGCCCGGTACATCGGCACCATCCGCGACCAGCTCGCGGCGACCTCCATGGTGTCGAGGAAGGCGCCGGCGGCGAAGAGCGGAGACTGGCGGTAGCTGACGCTGTGTCGATGCCGGAGCCAGTGTCGCCCCGGCTCCTCGCCGGTGTCCTTGCCGTCGTGCCGCAAGCAGATCGACTCGGCCGCGGCTCTCTCGGCGGCCGCGAGCGCGAGGTCCGACTCCCAGGCGAGGATGAGCCGCGCGCCGCCCAGCACGCGGTCTGGGATGTGCTCGATGAGCTGATTCAGAGCCTGCGGTCGCCTCAGCAGCTTCGTCAGCACTCGGACGCCGCGGCCGGGGCCGTGCGCGTGGTCGATGTCCGCGCGGGAGGCTTCTGCCTCGTCCGCGGCCTCTCGGAGCGCGTCCGACGCACGCACGCCGCCGCGGCGGGCGATCGCGGAGTCGAAGGGGTCGTACAGTCGCGCGACGGCCGGGCGCAGGCCGGCTTGGTAGATGTCGCGAATCGCGTCGAGGCCGTCCTCGGTGTGCGGGAACAGCCAGGTCGAGAAGGCGCGCTCGCGCGGTGCGGGCGCGATGCGGAGCGTGGCCTCGGTCACGACGCCGAGGATCCCTTCGCTGCCGACGAAGAGGGGCAGCAGCGCGGCCTCTTCTCCGTCGCGGTCGGCGTGCAGCACCTCGCCGCGCCCGTCCACGCACGTGAGGCGCGTGACCATGTCCTCGATCTTGCCGTAGCGACCGGAGCACTGGCCCGCCGAGCGGGCCGCGAGCCACCCGCCGAGCGTCGAGCAGTAGATCGACGAGGGGAAGTGTCCGAGCGTGAACCCCTGCGCGTCGAGGCGGTCCTCGATGTGTTGGCCGACGATCCCGGCCTGCGCCGTGCACCGGAGGCGATCGCGGTCGACGTCGAGCAGGCCGCGCATGCGCTTCATGTCGAGGACGATCGTGTCCGGCCGGGGCAGCACGCCGGCGCAGACGCCGCTCCCCGCGCCGTAGGGCACCACCGGCAGGCCGTTCGTCGAGGCGAACCGGAGCACGGCGGCGACCTCGTCGGTGCTCGCAGGCCAGACGATCACCGCGGGGGGCGCGATGGCGGCGTTGCCGGCGCGCGTGGTGATCTGGTGGCGCGGCCAGAGGTCGCGGGCGTAGGCGACCCGATCGGCGTCGTCGAGCGACGCTCGTCCGCCGTCGACGAGGCGGGCGAGGTCGCGCGCGAGCGCGTCGGTGCCGGCGGGAGAGGGCAACACGGTGGCCCGTTCGTACCATCGCCGCATGCGGTGGTCTACAAGCGCCGCTCGAGGTAGGCCCCGCGCTTCGTCGTTTCGGGGCGAGCTTCGCGGCCGCCCGGCCGGGTCTCGGGGCCTGGTCGCGAACCTTGACGCTCCGCGGTTCGGGGCCTACATGCACGGCCCGTGCATTCCATCGAGGCGCTTCAGGTCGCCGTCGCCAGGCTTCAGGGGCGCTTCACCCTGCGCTCTCTAGGCGCGCTCCTCGCGCGCGCGGGGATGCCGAACGGCCGAGTGGACAGGCCTGGCGGCTGGTTCGTGAGACAAGGATGGACGCCGCGTCCGGGTGCCATCCGGCCGAGGCCTCTCCTGTCGAAACCCGTGCCCGATCTCCCCTCGCCGAAGGTCACTCGCTACGCCGAGGCTGACGTCCCGACGCCGTACGGCACCTTTCGCTTCGTGGTCTATCGCGAGGACGAGACCGGCCAAGAGCACGTGGCAGCCGTCCGCGGCGCCGTGCGCGGCGCGACCGATGTCCTGGTCCGTGTCCATAGCGAGTGCCTGACGAGCGAGGTGTTGCACTCGCTCAAGTGCGACTGCCGCCAGCAGCTAGACCTCGGCTTCGAGCGAATCCGCGACGCGGGCCGGGGCGTGGTGATCTACCTGCGCCAAGAGGGCCGGGGGATCGGGCTCGGCAACAAGATCCGCGCGTACGCCCTGCAGCAAGAGGGCTACGACACCGTGGACGCGAACCGCCTGCTCGGGTTCGAGGACGACCTGCGCCGCTACCACGTGGCGACCGAGGTGCTCCGGGACCTCGGGGTCGGCTCCGTCGCGCTCCTGACCAACAACCCGGCAAAGCTCGACGCGCTCCGCGAGGGCGGCATCCGGGTCTCGCAGCGGGTGCCCCTGACCATCGCGGCGAACGAGCACAACCGCGCATACCTCGAGGCCAAACGCCTGCGCATGGGCCACGTCGAGTAGGCGCGCGCGGCGGGCGCGTCGCCGCGGCATCAGCAGGTGGCGGTCGGCTCCCCGACCTGGACCAGCAGCTCGGTCACCACGCGCGTCACGAGCGCGAGGCGCACGCCGACGTCGATGGCCTCGAGGACGGCCCTCCGGGCGTCCGGGTCCGCGATGAGCCGGTCGGCGATGCGATCGATGGTCTGCCCCGGCGGGGTCTCCGCGCGCAGCTCGAGCGAGAAGTCCGGGTGCTGTCGCTGCACGATCCCCGCGATCATCGAGGCCGCCGAGAGCAGCGCCATGAAGTCGCTCGAGCGCGGGTCGCACAGGCCGGCGTCGTCGAGCGGGTGGGCGCGGGCGCGGCGGTAGCGGCTGGCGCCCGCCGGTAGCTCCTCGAGGCGCACGCGGTGCAGGCCCGCGACGACGATGTCGTGCGTGCCGTCGTGGTTGCGCCGGTGGTCGGTGATGCGCCCGGCGCCTGCGATGGGGTGGATCCGCGGGCGGCCCTCGTAGTCGGCCTCCCAGCCCGGCTGCAAGGTCGCCACCGCGAGCGCCATGGGGCCGCGGGCGAGGCAGTCTTCGATGAGCTCGCGGTAGCGCGGCTCGAAGAGGTGCAGCGGGAGGGCGGTCCCGGGCAGGAAGACGACACCGGGGAGCGGAAAGACGGGGATCGCTGCGAACTCCTCGGGTGATAGCCGCGCAACCTGCGGTGGGATGGAGTCACGCATCGGGGTGCCCGCGCCGCCTCAGTCGCTCCACAGGGCGCGGAGGGTGCGCCGCAGGCGCGACTCGTTCATGACCTCGCACCGGCGACACGGGGCGGGGAAGCGGGCCTCGTCGCAAGTCAGGCAGGTCTGGATGGCGTCGGCGACGTCGGTGAGGTCGTCGCGGAGCTGCTGGAGCCGGGCGATCTTGCGATCCATCGCGCCGACGTGGTCCTCGATGATGCCGATCATCTCGCGGCTCGCGGCCTCGGCGCACGCGTGGCGCCGCTTGAGCTCGAAGAGGTGGCGAATGTCGTCGAGCGAGAGCCCGGCTTCGCGCAACCCGAGCGCGAGCTGAAGCAGCCCGAGCTGGTCGGCGGAGAAGCGCCGGCAGCCGTTGTTCGCGCGGCCCTCCGCGTGGATGAGCCCGGCCTCCTCGTAGAAGCGCACGGTGCGGAGCGTACTGCCCGTCTCACGGGCCATGTCGCCGGTGGTCAGCGCCTGGTCGTGGACACGGCCCGGCGAGTCACTCCGTGGCTCACCGCTGGTCTCGGGCACCATGTGCACTCCGTCCTCAGCCAGAAAGCAGAACGATTCAGGCCGATTGCGGATATATGGAGGCGAGCGAGCGGGTGTCAAGCCCGAGGAACGCTTCAGGGGACGGTTGGGCGACTCGCCGAACGGGGCAAAAAAAATCGCCTAGTCGACGCAACCCACGTCGCGCGCGGTCGATGAGTTCATCGTCTGTACCAATGGAGGTCTTCGATGAGCGTCCCAGTTCAGTCCATGCCGCGCGTGGCGGTGCGTGCCACCCAGCCTCGAGTCACCGCTGTTCCCCCCGGTCGCCGCTTCCGCGAGGCGCTCGGCCGTGGGCTCCTCGCGACGGTCGAGGGGGCCGCGCCCTTCGTCCCCCTGCCCGCCGTCGTGAGCGCGGCGGTTCGGTCCGTGCCGGGCCTGGCGGGCGCCAAGGGTGCGATGCTCGCAGGCGCGGGCGGAGGCCTGTGGAAGGCTGGCGGCGAGGCGGTCGCGCCGGGCGGAGGTGTCCAGCTCCCGGACGCGTTCGCGGGTGGACAAGACGAGGCGATGCGGCTGCTCGCGCTCCAAGCGCAGATCAGCCGCGAGGAGCGCCAGTACACGACGCTGTCGAACGTGCTGAAGGCCAGGCACGACACCGCCAAGGCGGTCATCGGCAACGTGCGCTGAGGTAGACGTGGCCGCTCGTCGGGTGCGGCCGGCGAGCCTCGGTCGGGGCACGCTCCCTCTGCGTCGCGCCAAGGCACGCCCGCCGCCCCCGGTCGGCCGCATCCGTCGCGCGCGGCGCCACTTCATGTGCGCGCGGCGGCGGAACCGCGTACCTTGAGCGCTGTAGCGGCGCATCCCCCGCCTGCGACCTGCGGCAACCGTCTCGGCCCAAGACCCTTCGCAACAGAGCCATCCAGATGTCCGTTCCCATCAAGCCGCCTCATCGACCGCCTGTCCCCGGGAGCCTTCCCGAGCCGGGCGCCACGCCGCGCTCGCCCGAGCGCGCCGAGCGCTTCGGCGACGCGCTCTCCGGCGCGCAGGACGCGGCGGAGGTCGAGGCGGGTCGCGCCGGCGAGGGGTCTGCCGTCGCGCCGGAGGCCACCTCGGGGGCGGACGCGCTCTCGGCCGTCGCGCGCGCGCTCGAGAGCGGCGCCATCGACGGCGACCAGGCCATCGACGAGGTCATCGCGGCGCTCGTCGACGGGCCGCTCGGCGCGCTCCTCGAGCCTGCCGGCCGGGCCGCCCTCGAGTCCCACCTCCGGAGCGCCCTCGCGGACGACCCGGGCCTGTCGAGCCTCGTCGACGACCTGCGGGCCGGGCCGACGAACCCCTCTCGGTGAGCTCGTCCCGACGGCGGGGCGCGCGGCCGCCGCCGACTCACGGTCGCTACATCGCCGGGGCGCCGGCCTCGAGACGCTCCAGCTTCGCGCGGACGTCGCGGAAGGCCGGGTCTACCTTCGCGACGGCGCGGAAGTACCGCGCCGCGTTGGCCGCATCGCCCTGGTTCTCGTAGATGACGCCGATCTCGTAGCGCAGGCCGAGCGACTCGGTCGGCGTGATCGCCTCCGCGTCGAGCCCCGCCTCGAGCGAGCGAATGGCCGCGGCCGCGTCGCCGCGGTCGAGCTCGCATAGGCCGACCATCAGCCGGCACATCGGCTCGTGCTCGCGGCTCGCCGCCGCCATCTCGAACTGCTCGATCGCGTCGTCGTACAGGCCCATCTCGCGGTAGGCGATGCCGAGGTCGAAGTGCGTGCTGGTGTCGTCCGGGCTGACTTGCGCGCGGATCTCGGTCTTGAACTCGGCGAATACCTGCTCGACGTCCAGCTCGTCGGCCCCCTCGGGCTGCGGGTTTGCGCCGCTGACATCTTGCTCGAAGTCCTGCCCGAGCGCGTCCGCGACCAACTCGACGTCTTCGTAGCCCGCCTCCGCGTCGGTCTTGGCGAGCTCGTCGATCTCGTCGAGCTTGTCGAGCAGCAGCGCATGGGCCGGTCGGCTCTCGAGCAGCTCCCGCAGCGTCTCCCGTGCCTCGCCGTAGAGGCCACGTGCTGCGAAGAAGTCGGCCTCGTCGAGGGCCTCTTCGACCTCGGTCGCGGGGCGCTCCTGCAGGCGGTTCTCCTCGGCGCGGCGCTCCTCGTCGCTCAGCTCGCGGACCTCGGCCTGCTCGAAGTCGGAGGGGCTGACGGACCGCAACGCCGCGCGCACGTGCGGGTCGAGGTGCGCCGCGTGGCCGTTCGCGGGCTGCGGGACGGTCGTCACCGGCAAGCCTTCGAGCGTCTCGCCGCCATCGGCTTCGTCCGCGGCGAGCGCTTCGAGCTCCGCGATCGGCGGCAGCGTGATGCGGAGCATCTCACCGGGCCCCTCGTCGTCGTCCTCGTCGCTCGCGCTTGCCGCTTCGAGCGCGGCCGCTCGCGCGGCGTCGTGCACCGGGGGCGGCCTCTGCGCGGGTGCTCCGCCTTCTCGTGCGGACTCGTCGCCGTCGTCGTCGGCCTCTGCGGCGAGCTGACCGTCGTCCGCGACGAAGAGCACCGAGTCGTCCTCGTCCTCCGCCAAGAAGAGGACCCCCTCGTCGGCGTCCGGCTCCAAGTCGTCGAGCGCGTCGCCCGCGGGGTGCGACGAGAGCTCGAGCTCGTCGTCGTCGCCTTCGTAGTCGCTGAGGGCGGCCGGGGCGCGTGTCCAGGCGGCGGCTGCCGGGTCGGATGGGACGTCGAGGTCGTCCTCGTCGTCCTCGCCGCCGTCATAGTCCGCGTAGTCGCTGAGGGCGGCTGGCGCGCGCGTCCATGCGGCCGCCGCGGGGTCAGACAGGACCTCCTCCGGTTCGGGCGGCAGGTCCGACACCGCGGCCGCCCGCACCTCGATGACGGGCTCTGATGCCTCGTCGGGCGGCTCGTAGACGCCGGGCGCCGGGATGGTCAGGTGGTCAGACGTTCTCGCGGCTGCGCGCGCCTCGATCTCCGCGAGGGTCTCTCGGGCCAGCGCGTCGGTCGGTGCGAGGCTCATGATCCGGCGAAGTGCCCGGTCGCGATCGATCTCCTCGCCGCGTTCGCCCTGGATGCGGGCGATCTCGCGATACACGCTGATGGCCTTCGGCACCTGGTGGAGCTGCTCGAAGGCGTCCGCGAGCAGCGCGAGCGTCTCGACGTCGGAGGCGTTCGCGCGAAAGCAGGTCTGGAGCTTTGCCAGCGCACGCTTCGGGTCCGAGCGTTCGAGGTACATGGTCGCGAGCTTGCGCGCGAGGACGATGTCGTCCGGGCGGTGATACAGGAGGCGCTCACCGACCTTCATGAAGTCTTCGTGCCGGCCTTGGGCCTGCAGCAGCTCGCCGCTCTTTTCGAACTGCGTCGCCGCCGCGGAGCTCCGTCCGTCACGGGACAGGGCCTCGGCGTACTTGATGCGCACGACCACGTTGTCCGGGTCGAGCTTGACCATGCGCTCTAGCGTCTCGAGCACCTTCACGACGTTCCCGTCGCGTGCGTACAGGGTGACGGTCTCCTCGTACGTGGCGAGCGCCTCGGTTACGAGCTCGAGCCGTTCGTACATCTCCGCGAGGCGCAGCTTCACGTCGATGTCGTTCGGCGTGAGCTTCAAGACCTGCTTGTAGACGGCCACGGCCTTCAAGAAGAAGCCCTGCTCGGTGTAGATCTCGCCGACCTCGCGGAGCGTCTTCGCGGCGTCGCGGTCGTCCCCTTTGCGGCGCTGCAGGTCCCCGATCTTCAGGAGCGTGCGCGTGTCTCGCGTGTTCCGGCCGATCAGCTTCTGCAGCAGGTGGATCGCCTTGTCGTATTGACCCCGGTCGACGGCCTTCTGCGCGGCTTTCTTGATCTTGTTTTGGTCGATGGCCAAGGGCGTTCTTGCGTGCGAGTGGGGCTGCCGAATCGATGCGAGCGGAGTCGCGTCGAGCGGATTGTTGCGGCGGGACGGTACGCTCGGGGTGGTCGAAAGTGTAGAAGTTTGGCCGCCGCGCGGTCAACCGCGTCCGAGCCGCTCGAGGAAGCGCGTCGACAGCTTGCCGGCGCGGAAGTCGGGGTCGGCGAGGATGCGCCGGTGCAGGGGCAGGTTCGTCGGGATGCCGCCGACGACGGTCTCGGCGAGGGCGCGCTCCATCCGCGCGATCGCCTGGTCGCGGGTGGCGCCGTGGGTGATGACCTTGGCGAGCAGCGAGTCATAGGCGCTCGGCACCCGAAACCCGGCCATCACGCCGCTGTCCGTGCGCACCCAGGGACCGCTCGGCGCGTGGTACTCGGTGATGCGGCCGGGACGTGGCGCGAACGTGACTGGGTCTTCGGCGTTGATGCGGCACTCGATCGCGTGGCCGCGCGGTTTCGCGTGCTCCGTCGGGAACTCGATCGGCTCGCCGGCCGCGACGCGGATCTGTTCGACCACGAGATCGATGCCGGTGACCAGCTCGGTCACGGGGTGCTCGACCTGGATGCGCGTGTTCATCTCCATGAAGGTCATCTGCCCGCGCTCGTCCATCAGCATCTCGACGGTGCCCGCCGAGACGTAGCCGCTGTCGCGGATGGCCCGCTGGACGGTCTGCGAGAGGTCGGCGCGCAGCTCCTCCGACACGGCGGGGCTCGGGGCCTCCTCGAGGATCTTCTGGTGACGGCGCTGAATCGAGCACTCGCGCTCGCCGAGCACGACGACGCGTCCGCGGCCGTCGGACAGGACCTGCAGCTCGATGTGTCGCGGCTCCTCGATGAAGCGCTCGACGTAGAGGTCGCCGTTCGCGAACGCGGCGATCGCCTCGTTGCGCGCCTGCGCGAAGACCCGCCGGACCTCACCAGACGAGCGGAGCACCTTCATGCCTCGCCCTCCGCCGCCGCCCGCCGCTTTGAGCATCACCGGGTAGCCGACGGCCTCCGCCGCGCGCACCGCGGCGTCCGTATCGCGCAGGGCCGCGCTGCCCTCCATCAGCGGGATGCCGAGCTCTTTCGCAAATGCGCGCGCGCGGACCTTGTCGCCCCAGCGCTCCATGTCTTCCGGCCGCGGTCCGATGAAGGTGAGACCGCAGCGGGCGCACGTGTCGGCGAACTCCGCGTTCTCCGACAGGAAGCCGTAGCCCGGATGGACGGCGTCTGCGCCGGTGACCTCCGCGGCCGCGATGAGGGCGGGGACGTTCAGGTAGCTCGCGCTCGCCGGAGCCGGGCCGATGCACACCGCCTCGTCGGCGAAGCGTGCGTGCGGTGCTTCAGCGTCGACGTCGCTGTGGACCGCGACGCTGAGGATGCCCATTTCGCGGCAGGCGCGGATGACGCGCAGTGCGATCTCTCCGCGGTTTGCGACGAGGACCTTGCGGAACATCTCAGGCCTTCCGGACGCGGAAGAGCTTCTGGCCGAACTCGACGGGCGCGCCGTTGTCGACCAGCAGCTCGACGACCGTGCCGGCGATCTCCGCCTCGATCTCGTTCATCAGCTTCATCGCCTCGACGATGCACAACACGTCGCCCGGCTTGATCGTGTCCCCGACCGATACGAACGGCGGCTCGTCGGGGGAGGGCGAGCGATAGAAGGTGCCGACGAAGGGGCACGTGATGTCCACGAGGCTCGGGTCCTCGGCCGCGGCGGTCGGCGGCTCCGGCGGCGGAGGGTGCGACGAGGGGCCGCGTGCGGCGCCGACGCCGGGCGTGTCGAACGCCGCGCCGTCCACGAAGCCGAGGGCGCCGGCGCTCTGAGGCGCGGCGAGACCGCCGCGACGCAGGCAGATACGTTCGTCGCCCGCTTCGAGCTCGAGCTCGTCGATGCCGAGCTCGTTGATTGTCTCGATGAGCGCGCGGAGCTGCTCGAGGTCGATGTCCATGGGCTCGCTCTCCGGAGCGCCCGCCCCCTGCGGGCGCTCAGCTCCGGTTCAGATAGTCGATGAGGCCCCGCAAGCCAAGCGCGTAGCTCACCTTTCCGAAGCCGCTCACCGAGCCGATACAGACGGGCGCGACGAGGCTCGTTTTGCGAAAGGTTTCGCGAGCGTAGACGTTCGAAATGTGCACCTCGACGACCGGCCGCTCGCACGCCGTGATCGCGTCGCGGAGCGCGACCGAGGTGTGCGTGAGGCCGCCCGGGTTCAGCACGACCCCGTCGGCGCCCGCGCGCGCTTCGTGCAGCCAGTCGATGAGCTGGCCTTCGTGGTTCGACTGGCGATGCGAGAGCGTCGCTCCGAGCGACGCGGCGAGCGCGTCGAGGGCAGCGCCGATCGAGTCGAGCGTGTCGCTGCCGTAGACCTCGGGTTCCCGCTGGCCGAGCAGGTTGAGGTTCGGCCCGTGCAGCACGAAGACGCGCAGCACGGGCTACTCGAGGGCTTCCCGGAGGCTCCCGGCGCGCACCCGCATCAGGTAGCGCGCCTTGCCGGAGTTGCCGTTCGGGCTGAGCGCGACCGCGAGGAAGAACTCGTCGTTGAGCAGGCGGATGACGGTCGTCAGGCGCTCGGCGCGGATCGCCACCTCGTTCGTCGACCCCGATCCGAGGTTGCGCGCGGCGTTCATGACGCTCTTGAGGACCATCGTGTACTCGATCCCGAGATTCTCGACGTTCATCGGTCGATCTTCACGGACGTATTGCTCGAGCGGGATGCCGTCGTAGCCCATCAGCAGGGCGGCGAACGCGCCCTCGGTCCCGTCGACGACTTCCTGCAGCGCTTCCTTGAACATGAGACCTCCGGTGGGGAGATCAGCGCACGCGCGCGCCGAGCGGTCAAGTCCTAGCGCCTCGTCGCGGGGGGACGGGGACGGGAGCGGGAGCGGGAGCGGGAGCGGGAGCGGGGGCCGGCCGTCGCGCCCGCGCCGTGCGGCTGCGGGCGCGCTTTTGGTGGACGCGCCGGTGGTGTTACGTTGAGCTGGATGGTCTCGACCCGCTGCCCGATCTGCCACGCGCCCACCGACCGAGTCGCGGACGCGGACACGTGGCCGTTCTGCTCAGGGCGCTGCCGCAGCGTCGATCTCGGGCGGTGGCTCGATGGCGGGTACTCGCTGGCGGACGGCGCGCTGCGGTCTGCGCCACTCGACGACGAAGGAGCGGAGCCATGAGCGAAGTGACGGGACACGCGACGAGCTCGCGCCGCAAGGCGGGAACCAAGACGATGGCGCTCGCCGCGGCCGCGACGCTGGCGGCGTGCGCCGCATGGACCGCCGCGCCTGCACCGGCGCGGGCCGACTTCTTCTGGGTCGAGGGCTTCACCGGCTACAGCTACGCGAACCTCACGCTCATCAAGAGCGGTGGGGTCGCCATCTCCCAGGCGAGCGTCAAAGACAGCGGCTACACGCTCGGGGGGGCGGCCGGCGTGAAGCTGTCGATAGTCACGCTCGGGCTGCGCGCCGGCACGTCGCAGTACAGCAGCTTCGACATCAACACCGCCGCGCTCGACCTCGGCCTGCACCTCGGCAAGGTCATCAAGCCCTACTTCCGCGCCGGCCTCGGGTACTCGTTCCTGAAGATCGATCTGCTCCCGGGCACCGGAGGCCCGAGGGCCAAGGCGCGAGGCCTGCTGGGCGACCTCGGCGTCGGGCTCGACGTCGGGTTCAAGGTCGTCTCGGTAGGCGCCGGCATCGACGTGCAGTTCTTGAACCTCAACCACAGCAAGCGCGCGCGCGACCTGGGACAGGTCGACACGACCGGGTGGGGCAACCCCGTCGGGCTTCAGCTCCACGCGCACGTACACCTCACCGTCCACCTCTGACACGCTCTCGGCGCGCCGCGGCGAGGCCGCCCGCGCTCGTGGGACGACGCCGGCGACTTGGCGCCTCGCAGCGCTGGGACGGCGTACCGCGAGGCGCCGCGTCCCCGCCGGTCACCCGTCGCGCAGGACCTCGTCGGCGGCCCGCTCGCCCGAAGCGACGGCGTCCGGGATGCCGACCCCGCGGTAGGCGTTGCCCGCGAGCGACAGCCCGGCCATGGCGCTCGCGCGGTCCTCGATCGCCTCGACGCGGTCGAGGTGGCCGACGTGGTAGTGCGGCATCGCGTCGAGGAAGCGGTCGACGCGGACGAGCCCGGGCGGCGCCTCGACGCCCATCAACGCGCGCAGCTCGCGACGGGCCGCGGCCAGCAGCTGCGCGTCCCCGAGCCGGGGGACCTCCGGCCGCGTGGCGCCCCCGAGAAACACGCGCAGCAAGACCTTGCCCGCCGGCGCGCGTCCCGGCCACTTCACGCTCGACCAGGTCGACGCGAGCACGAGACGGCCCTCGATCGCGGGGACGACGAACCCGTAAGCGTCGAGCGGATGTGGCACGGCCTCTCGCGCGTACGCGAGCGTGACGACCGCGGCCGAGCCGTAGCGGATCGCGCGCAGGTGGCCGGCGAGGGTCGCGTCGAGCCGCTCGACGAGCGCCGCAGCGCGCGGGGCCGGGACCGCGACGATGACGCGGCGCGCGGCGATCGTCTCGCCGCTCGCGAGCCCGAGCCGGTAGCCGCTGCGGCCCTCGGCGAGGGTGGCGACGGACGCGCCGAGCCGAACGCGCTCGCCGAGCGCTGCGGCGACCGCCTCCGGTAGGGCGCCGATGCCACGCCGGAAGCTCGCGAAGAGGTGGTAGCGAGCGCCCGACGCCGCCCGCGCGCGCGCAGCCCGGACGCGGCGCATCAGGCCGATCGTGACGCTGCGGTGCGTCGCCTCGAGCGCCAAGAACCGCGGCATGGTCGCCGCGAGGCTGAGCCGCTCCGGGTCCGCGCCGTAGATGCCGCCCGCGAGCGGCTGCGCGAGCCGGTCGAGCACTTCGCCGCCGAAGCGACGCCGCACGAACGCGGCGAGGCTCTGGTCGGGCGGCAGGTGGCCCTTCGAGACGCCGCGCCCGCGCGGCAGGACCAGATCGGCCGCCGCGCGGAGCCGACCTCGGACCGTGAGCAGCGGGCTGCGCGCGAGCGCGATGGGATCGGAGGGCGCGAGGACCGAGAAGCCCTCTGGGACACGCTCGAGCCGCCCGTCGTGCACGATGTACGCGCCGTGCGCGCCCGGCTCCGTCGCGACCACCTCCGCGGCGAGCCCGAGGCGCTCGGCGAGGCGCATCGCGGCCGGCTTCTCCGTCAAGATGGAGTCGGGGCCGCGATCGATGACGTAGCCCTCGTCCGTGCGCTCGGTCTGCAGCCAGCCGCCCGGGCGCGGGCCCGCCTCGAACACGCGGACCTCCGCCGACGGCGCCAGCTCGAGGACGCGGTGGGCGGCGGCGAGCCCCGCGACGCCCCCGCCGATGACGGCGACGTCGAGGTGGGGCGCGCCGGTCACCGCGCGCTCGCCTCGTGCACGAAGTCGACGAGGGCGCGGGCCTGGTCGACGGACGCCTCGGGCATCACGCCGTGCCCGAGGTTGAAGACGTGGCCCGGGCGCCCGGCCGCCTGGTCGAGCACGGCGCGCGCCCGCTCGAACATGACGTGCCGCGGCGCGAGGAGCGACGCCGGATCGAGGTTGCCCATCACGCCGGCGTCCTGGCCCACGGAGCGCCACGCCGCGTCGAGCGAGACGCGCCAATCGACGCCGATGACGTCTCCGCCCGCCGCGCGCATGCGCTGGTAGAGGGCCGGGTTGCCCGTGCCGAAGTGGATGGAAGGCACGCTCCGGTCGAGTCGGTCGAAGATCGAGCGCACGTGCGGCTCGACGTACCGCCCGTAGTCGCTCGGCGACAGGCACCCGACCCAGCTATCGAAGAGCTGCACCGCTTGCGCGCCCGCGGCGATCTGCGCGTTCAGGTAGTCGGCGACCGCCGTCGACAGCTTCGCCATCAGCGTGTTCCACAAGCCCTCGTCGCCGTACATGATCTTCTTCGTCTCGTAGTACGTGCGCGAGCCGCCGCCCTCGATGGCGTACGACGCGAGGGTGAACGGCGCGCCCGCGAAGCCGATCAGCGGGACGTCGAGCGCCGCGCGCGCGAGGCGGATGGCGTCCATCACGTAGCCGAGGGACGCGGCCGGCTCGATGGTCTCCGCGACGGCGTCGACCTGCTCGGCGGTCCGGACCGGCTCGAGGATGCGCGGACCGTCGCTCGACGTGAACTCGAAGCCGATGCGCAGCGGGTCGAGGACGAGCAGGATGTCGGCGAAGATGATCGCCGCGTCCACGCCGAGCTGGTCGACCGCGCGCACCGTCACCTCGCACGCCAGCTCCGGCGTCTGACAGAGCTCGATGAAGCTCACCCGCTCGCGGATCGCCCGGTACTCCGGCTGGTAACGACCCGCCTGGCGCATGAGCCAGATCGGCGTGTGGTCGACCGGCTCGCGGCGGCACGCTGCCAAGAAGGTGCTCATGGACCGTGTTGTAGCCGACGAGCCGCTCGACCGCGATGACAGGCTGGGCCGGCCGACGGCGGGCGACTACATCGCGATGGGCGGGTCCGCGCGGCCGCCGACCACGAGCGGCCGCGCCTCGGCGAGCAGGAAGATCGACCCGGCGACGACGACCAGGCCGCGGTCGGTGGCGGCGCGCCTCGCGAGCTCGACCCCGGCCGCGACCGAAGGCGCGACGACGCCGGGGCGGATCGCGGCGAGCGCGGCGAGCGCGGCGGCGCGCGGTATCGGCGGGATGGCGTACACGCGCGCGTCGACGAGCCCGTCGAAGCTCGCGAGCATCCGCGCGTGGTCCTTGTCGGACATGGCGCCGAAGAGCAGCACGACCGGGCCCGAGAACGCGAGCGATCGCAGGTGCGCGGCGAGCGTGGCGCAGCCGTCTGCGTTGTGCGCCGCGTCGAAGAGGAAGGCCGGCGCGCCGTCGACCCACTCGAGGCGGCCGGGCCAGCGCACCTCGGCGAGGCCGGTCCGCACCGCGTCGTCGTCGAGGCGATAGCCACGCGAGCGCAGCCTCTGCACGGCCGCGACGGCGGCGGCTGCGTTGTCGGCTTGATACGCACCGGCGAGCCCGAGCCGAAGGCCGTCGAAGGACTCCTCGGGGACGGCGATGTCGACCAGCCCGTCCGCGCGTCGCGACGCGTCGAAGTCCTCGCCGATGAGCCACACCGGCGCGCCCAGGGCCTGCGCGCGCGCCTTCAGGACCTCACGGGCGGGCGCGTCGCGCGCGGCGATGACCGCGGGCACACCGGGCTTCAGGATGCCCGCCTTCTCCCCGGCGATCGCCGCGGTCGTGTCGCCGAGGATGTGCTGGTGCTCGAGCGAGATGCTCGTCACGACGCTCACCTCGGGCGTGACGACGTTGGTCGCGTCGAGCCGGCCGCCGAGGCCCGCCTCGAGCGCGACCAGGTCGCAGCCGTGATCGCGAAACGCCTCGAAGGCGAGCAGCGTGGTGTGCTCGAAGAACGTGAGGTCATCGAGCGAGGCGTCCGCGCGCTGACCGCACAGGCGCCGCGTCGCCTCGTCCTCGTCGAGCGGGGCGCCGTCGATGAGCACGCGCTCGACGTAGCGGGACAGGTGCGGCGAGGCGAACTGGCCCGTGTGGTAGCCGGCCGCCCGCGCGATGCGCTCGACCATCGCGGCGACGCTGCCCTTGCCGTTGCTGCCGGCGATGTGCACGAAGGGGCAGGCGCGCTGCGGGTCTCCGCGGCTCGCGAGCGCCGCCTGCATGCGCTCGAGGCCGAGCTTCACGCCCCGGTTCTGCAGCCCGTAGACCCAGGCGAGCGCTCGTTCGTAGTCGCTCACCCGACGAAGTGATCGAGGGCGCGGCCGAGCGTCGCGCGCATGTGCGGTCGGTCCGCGATGAGGTCGATCATGCCGTGCTCGAGCAGGAACTCCGCGCGCTGGAAGCCCTCGGGGAGCGTCTGGCGGATGGTCGTCTCGATGACCCGCGGGCCGGCGAAGCCGATGAGCGCGCCGGGCTCGGCGATGTTGAGGTCTCCGAGGAGCGCGAAGCTCGCGGCGACGCCGCCCGTGGTCGGGTTGAGCAGCACGCTCAAGAAGGGGACGTTCGCCTCGCGCAGCCGCTCGAGCGCGGAGACCGTCTTCGCCATCTGCATCAGCGACAGCGTGCCCTCCTGCATGCGCGCGCCGCCGGAGCACGACAGGAGGATCACCGGCTCGCGCCGCTCGAGGCCTCGCTCGAACATGCGCGTGATCTTCTCGCCGACGACCGAGCCCATCGACCCGCCCATGAACCGAAAGACGAACGCGCCGAACTGCACCGGCCGACCGCCGAGCGCGCCGCTCCCCGCGAGGAACGCCTCAGGCACACCCGCCTTCTGTGCCGCGTGCAAGATGCGCTCGTCGTAGCTCTTCGAGTCGACGAAGCCGAGCGCGTCCTTCGCGCGCAGGTCCGCGTCGTGCTCCTCCCACGCGCCGGGATCGAGCAGGTGCTGTCTCCACGCCTCCGCGCTCAGGTGGTGGTGGTAGCCGCAGCTCGGGCACACCTCGAGGTTCGCGCTCAGGTCATCGGCGCGGAGCGTCTCGCGGCACCCCTCGCAGCGGCGGAACACCCCCCACCCGATCGAGCGCTTCTCCCCGCCGCGCGCGTGCTTCTTCTGCAGGAACGCCACCCGCGCCGATTACCACGAACCCCCGACCCGCAACAGCCGCCGCCCCGCCCTACCCCCGCGCCACGATGACGGCGAAATGGCGGCCGGTGTGGCCTTGGTCGCGGCGGTGGGAGTAGAAGCGGTCCGGCTCGGCGAAGGTGCAGCCGCCGGTGTCGTCGATGTGGGCGGGCGGGACGCCGAGGGCGACGAGCTGGGCGGTGAGGAGGGCGGCGAGGTCGGCGTGCGGCTTGGCGCCCGCGACGCTCGACCGACGCACGGCGGACGCGGCGCCGCAGCGTGCCGCCGCGGCGTCGATCTCGGCGGCCACCTCCTCGCCGATCTCGAAGGCATCAGGCCGGATGTGCGGGCCGATGGCGCAGTAGAGCGTCACCGGGTCGACGCCGAAGCGATCCCGGAGGAGATCCACGGCGCGCGGGACGACGCCCGCGACAGCGCCTCGCCAGCCGGCGTGCGCCGCGGCGACCGCGCCCGAGCGCGGGTCCGCGAGCAGGACGGGGACGCAGTCCGCGGTGCGCACACCGAGCGCGACGCCCGCGACGCCGCTGACGAGCGCGTCCGCCTCGAGCGCACGGAGCGCGGCCGGTTCGTCGCCCTCCCGCACCTCGACGCAGCGCGCGCCGTGGACCTGCGTCACCTCGAAGCGCCGCTCAGGCTCGTAGCCGACGGCGGCGGCGAAGCGGCGGTGGTTCTCCTGCACGCGGGCGGGGTCGTCGCCGACGTGCACGTCGAGGTTCAGGCTCGCGAACGCCCCTTCGCTCAGGCCTCCGCCCCGCAGCGAGAAGCCATGCGCGAACCCCGCGGCGCGCAACAGCGCGGACGTCACGACATCGAGCACGTCACCTCCCCACGCGGCCGCTCACGCCGCAACCCCACGGCGACGGGCCACGAGCCCCGGTCCGAAGCGGAGGCGCCGCCGAGGCGCGCTGGCCCGGCCACCTCGGCATCCGAAGCGGAGGCGCCGCCGAGGCGCCGACCCGCGGGGAGGGAGCCGGCGACGTAGTCGCCGGGAGGGGTCGCGTGACCCCTCGTCGAGCCCAGCCAGACCACATACAAGCT
>JAGQJE010000158.1 GCA_020430775.1 Myxococcales bacterium | reverse complement strand
TGTCGGTCCGCGCGCTGACGCTCGACGGGCGCGCGTCCGGGGAGCTCCCGACCCCCACGGCGCACCTCGCGCTCCGGGCGCGCGGTGTCTCCGCCGCCGGCGCGACCGTGCGCAAAGTCGCGGTGTCGCTCGACGGCGGCCCGACGGACGGCGCGGCCGGTACGGCGCGCTACCGGCTCGACGTCGACGCCGCGGCGCACGCAGCGCCCCTGCCTCGCGGGACGACCGCGACGCTCGCGGCGGGGCTCGACGTCACGGTCGCGCCCGACCGATACGGCCTCGGCGGGGCCCTGCGCCTCGCCGGCGTGTGGCCGAGCCCGCTGCGCGTACGCCTCCGCGGTGTGTCGCTGTCGCACGACGGCGCGGCGACCCTCGAGCGGGCGTCCATCCGCGGCGGGGGCATCGCGCTCGACGCGCGCGGGCGCTACCGGCCGGAGGGAAGGTCGCACGCCGTCGTGACCCTCGGTCGACTCGACGTCGCCTCGCTCGCGCGCGCGCTCGCCCGGCTCGGGTCGGAGGGCGGCGTCCCAGACGCGTCGACAGACGGCTCGGCGAGCGGCGTCGTGCGCGGGGAGCTGCGCTTCGACGGGACCCTCGCGCGCCCTCGGCTGGAGGCGAGCCTGAAGGGAACGCACCTCGCCCTCGGTGGCGTCGGCTCGGCGACGCGTCCGCTCGGCGTCGCGATCGACGCGTCCCTTCGCGGGCGCCGCGCGAGCGCGGAGGCCCACGTGACCGGACCACCCACCGGCGCGGCCGGCGATGCGCCCGCGTCGGGCTCGGCCGAGGCGCAGGCGCTGCTCGACGCGCACCTCGACGCGCGGGTCTCGCTCGCGAAGCTCGCCGCCGGAGGGGACCCGGCGCGCATCCTCGATGGCCCCTTCTCCGTGACGGTGCACGTGCCACGCACGCGGCTCGACGCGCTCCCGCCCGGCCTCGCCCAGCCTGCGCCGATCGCCGCGGCGCTCGAGCTGAAGGTGGCGCGCGAGGGCCGCGCCCCGCTGCGCGCCGACGTCGACGCCGAGGTCGAGTGGCTCGCGGACGGCGGCGAAGCGGAGCAGGCGGAGCACGCGGAGCAGGGAGAGCAGGGGGACGCGTGCGTCCGCGCCCGCGGCGGGCCGCCGCCGCAGCTCGTGGCGACGGTGCGGCTCCGCGACGACGAGACGCGCGTCGACGTGAAGGGCATGGTCGGCGGCGCGCAGGTGCTCACGGCGCAGAGCGCGATCGCGACGCCGGTCGACCGCTGGCTGCGCCGCGGCTTCCCGAAGCGGCTGCCGGTCGTGAGCGGCACCGCGACGGTGACCAACCTCGAGCTCGGCGCGGTCCCCGAGGTCTGCGCGCGGGCGAGCGGCCAGCTCGACGCCGAGATCGCGGTCGCGAAGCTGTTCACGATGGAGCCGACCCTCGAGGCGAAGGTGCGTGGGCGACAGCTCCGCGTGGCGGGGCAGCGCCCAGTC
This sequence comes from Myxococcales bacterium, assembly GCA_020430775.1. Taxonomy (GTDB): domain Bacteria; phylum Myxococcota_A; class Polyangia; order Polyangiales; family Houyiibacteriaceae; genus JAGQJE01. The sequence goes on along the minus strand of JAGQJE010000158.1, from coordinate 15,087 downwards.
GCGCTCAACGTCACCGCGCACGCGAACGCCAAGCAAGCCACGGCCGAGGGCAGCGTCGTCGACGGCGACACGCGCCCGCTGACGTTCACGGCGGCCGTCCCCGTCGTCGTCGGCCGCGGCGGGCGGTCGTTTCTGCTGGGCGCCGGCCCACTCCGCGCGGACGTGAAGCTCGAGCGCGCGCCCCTCGCGTTGTTGCTCGGGGCGGTGCCCGACATCGCGCGGCCGTCGGGGCACCTCACCGGCGCGGTGCATGCGCGCGGCACGAGCCTCGCGGACCTCGACGCGCGCGGCAGCCTCGCGCTGCAGGACGTCTCTTTCACGCTCCGCGATCCCTTCATCCGCGTCTCGCACACGGACGGGACCGTGCGCTTCACGCCGCGCCAGGTCGTCATCGAGCGCCTGCGCACGCGCGATCGGGGCGGCTCGCTCCGCGTGGACGCGACGGTCGCGCTCGCCGACTGGAAGCCCGGGGCGCTGAAGGCCGAGGTGCAGGCGAAGCGCTTCCCGCTGCGCAACGAGGGCGTGCTCTTCGCGACGATCGACGCCGATGTCTTCGTCGACGGGCAGCTCGACGCGGACCCCCGGACGCTCCGCGTCAAGCCGACCGCGATGTCGATCCTGCTCCCGGACGAGCTCGGCCACGGGGTGCAGGACCTCGCGCCGCACCCGGACGTGGTCTACGCGGACCAGCCCGCCTTCGACCCGTCGAGGCGCGTGCCGGCGGCGATCGCCGCGAGGGAACGGGCGCGCGCCGCCGAAGAGGCCGCGTCCGAGCCCTCCGAGCCGACGCCGCCGCTCGTCGTGACGGTCAAGACGCCCGTGCCCTTCTGGATCCGGCGCTCCGACTTCGCGGTGCAGGTCGGCGTCGACGTCGAGGTGAGGTCGGACGAGGCGACGGTCATCTCGGGGCCGGTGACCATCCAGCGGGGGTTCATCGAGATGCTCGGCAAGACCTTTCAGTTCACGCCCGGGACGGTGCGCTTCGCCGGGGCCATTCCCGTCGATCCCGCGCTCGATCTCAACGCGACGTACGCGCTGCCGTCGAAGTACAAGGTGCTGCTGCACGTCGGGGGCAACCTCGGCGCGCCGAAGCTCACGTTCTCGAGCACGGACCCGAGCGCGTCCACCGAGCAGGACGCGATCGCGCTGCTGATGGGCGTGCGCGGCAGCGAGGGCCAGGGCGAGGACCAGGCGCAGGACCAGACCCGATCGATGCTCGCCGGGATGATGGCGGGCCTCGTCGGCTCGCTCGCGCGGCGCGAGCTCGGCCAGTACGTGCCGATCCTCGCGGTCGAGTCCGGAGGTACCGCCGAGACGACGCGCGTTCGCGCGGGCTTTCAGGCGGACGCGCTCATCCCGAAGTCGTGGCGGCGGGTCGTGCAGGGGGCTTACGTCGAGGGGTCGGTCGGCGGCCAAGAGGGCGGCGGCGCGGCGGCGGGCTTTTTGATCGAGCTCTTCTACCCGCACGACCTGTCGACGAGCGCGACCTACGAACAACCCGACAACTGGTCACTCGATCTCTTGTGGTCACCATGACGCGACGACCTCCGCACCCAGCGCGGCCGCGCGCGCGCTCGGGACGCCGCGCCGGCGGTCGCGGTGGAGCGCTCGCGCTGGCGTGCCTCGCGCTCGCGCTCGCGACCGCGGCGGGCGGGTGCGCGACCATCCCCGCTGACCGCTACGGCGTCACGCGCGTGCGGATCGAGGGCGCCGAGCAGATGAGCCCGACGTCGCTGAAGAACTGCCTCGCGACGACCGGCCGCGCGCACGCGGGGTTCACCCTCGGGATCGTGACGCCCGGCGCGTGCGGCGATCCGCCCTTCGACGCGGACCCCCCGCGGCTCCGGCTGTGGGCCTGGCCGTGGGCGATCTGGCCGACGCTCGACGTCGTCGCCCTCGAGCGGGATCGCGCGCGCATCGTGCGGTGGTACGCGGCGCGGGGGTTCGACCACGCGAAGGTCGCGGACGTGCGGGTGGACCCGCCGCAGGCGAAGCAGAAGGACACGATCCCCGCGACGGCGCCGAGCCCCGGCTGCGAGCGGCGGGGCGAGGCCGAGGGGTGCGAGGCGGAGGTCACGTTCGTGGTCGACGAGGGGCCGCCGACGCGGATCGCGCGCATGCGGGTGTTCGGCATCCTCGCGCTGCCGCCCAAGCTGCGAGGGAAGCTCCTCGACGCGCTCCCGCTGCACCCGGGCGACCGCTTCGACGAGGCGCTCTACGACGAGGGCAAGGCCAAGATGCGCGACCTGCTCGGCCGCGCGGGCTACGCCGCCGCGAAGGTCGAGGGGATCGTGCAGATCGACCGCGCGGCGCGCAAAGCGTGGGTCGGCTACGACGTCGACCCCGGGCCGGTCTGCGTGTTCGGGGAGGTGCGCGTCGAGGGCGCGCGCTACCTCCCCACCGCGCCGATCCTCGGGGCGACGCTGATCAAGAAGGGCGCGCGCTACAGCTTCGACGAGATCGTGGACGCGCAGCGCGCCATCCAGGCGCTCGGCGCGTTCGCCGCGGTGACGGTCGAGCCGATCATCCCGAAGACGGGCAAGGTCGTCGACGTGCGCATACGGGTCACGCCCGCGCGCAAGCAGACCTTCCAGCTCGGCATCGGCGTGCAGGGCGGCGAGCTTCAGACGCTGACCGAGAGCATCAGCGTGCCCCAGTGGGACGTGCACCTGCTCGGGCGGTACAAGCACCGCAACCTCTTCGGCGGCATGCGCCAGCTCACGCTCGAGGAGCGGCCGCGGATGATCTTCCAGCAGGCGTTCCCACGGCCGGACCGGCCGCGCTTCGGCAACACCGTCCGCGCCGAGCTACGTCAGCCCGGCTTCGTCGAGCCGCGCACGACGCTCATCGTCTCGGCACAGCACACCTTCGGCCCGGATCCCTACGACACCTTCTTCCGGCACCGCGTCGACACCGAGGTGGCGCTCGAGCGCGCGTTCTTCGGGGGCAAGCTCTTTACGCGCGTCGGCCTGCACAACAGCCTCTATCGCGTGCCGAGCGGCGAGCACACCTTCGACGGTGGGCCGCCGCCGAGCAACTCCGTCATCACCTTCCCGGAGCAGATCGTGCGCCTCGACCTGCGCGACGACCCCCAGCGCCCGCACGGCGGCGCGTACTTCGAGGTGAACGCGCAAGAGGCCGGCTACTTCCTGCCGTCGAGCTGGGACTACGTCCGGCTCACGACCGACGCGCGCCTCTACGCGCCGCTGCCGCTCGGGATCACCCTCGCCGGTCGGTTCGCGCTCGGGATGCTCTTCGTGCATCACGCCGACGCGAAGCTCGACCCGACGAGCCAGCTCCTCGGGCCCCGCGACTACCGCCTGCGCGGCGGCGGCGCGAGCAGCGACCGCGGCTTCCCCCCTGGACGGCTCGGCGACGGGACCGACGGCGGGACACGCCGCTGGGAGGCCTCGCTCGAGCTGCGCGTGCCGGTCACGAAGGACGTCGGCGTGGTGCTCTTTCAAGACATGGGCGACGTGAGCCGCGAGCCGCACTTCCGCTTCGACTACCCGCAGGCGGCGGCGGGCTTCGGCCTGCGCTACTTCACGATCGTCGGCGCCATTCGCCTCGACTTCGCCTGGAAGATCGACCGGCTCCAGGTGCTGGCGGCGCAGGACCGCCGCTTCGTCGACCTCGACGCCCAGGGCAACCCCCGCGGGCGCGGCGGGAAGTTTGTGTTCAACCTCAGCATCGGCGAGGCGTTTTGAGGCGCCCGCGCTCGCGTGCGCATTCGGGCCCGTGCGGGGCTACCCGAACGTGGCGGCGACGGTCTCGGCCACGGCGTCGCGGGCGCCTCCGCGCAGGGGCGCGCCGTGCGCGCCGATGAGGTGCTCGAAGGGCAGGTCGAGCAGTCGGCGGAAGTCGCGCTCGAGCGTGCCCTCCTTCGGCCGCATCGCCGTGTGCCAGGGCGGCCCGATCGTCGCGCGGCGCTTCAAGAACCCCATCCGCCGCGTCGCCACCTTCGCAGGCAGGCTGCACCCCGCCGTGTCGGGCCAGTGCTGGAGCGAGTCGCAGGTGATGAGCACGCCGCCCCCGCGGTCGATGCGGAGCGCCGCCTCGGGCTTGCGGGTGTCCTCGAAGGCGAACAGGGTCGCGTCGCGCAGCGGGAGGTGGTCCGGACGCAGCGTCTCGGTCGCCGGCGGGAAGTCGCGCCGCGTGCCCTCCGGCAGCGCCCAGTAGGGCGCGCCGAAGCGGTCGAGCGTGTACGCGTCGTCGACGTCGTGGAAGTACCCGAGCTTGACCACGTGCGCGACGGTGCCGAGCTTCGCGAGGGCGCGCTCGCCGATCGCGCTCAACCGGACCGGGTTCACGAGCGTCAGCGCGCCGCCGTCGGCGACGATGGTCATGTTGCGGCTGATGCGGACGCCGGGCGCCATGCGGAAGCGGCTGCGCACCCAGTACACGCCGTCTACGACCTCTTCGATCGGCCCGTGCGCCTCGGGCCTCGCGAATCGTTGCGCTTTCGATACCATCGGTCCCCCGTTCTAGGGGAGGGTCGCACGGCGCGGAGGGTTCAGTCGACCGGGCGGGCGCGCGCCGGATGCCAGTAGGCCTCCATCGAGACGATCTTGCCCGCGTCGTCGAAGCGCATGATGTCGACGACGTCGGCCTCGAAGCGCCGCCCCTTGTACGTGTAGCGGACGCGCATGGGGAGCGCCGCGCCGCGACCCATCGTCGTACGGATCGGTCCCGTCACCGTGATCTCCGGGGCCGCCTCGCCCGCCGCGCGGCGGTAGAAGCGCTCGACCGCCGCCCTGCCCTGCACGCGCGGCGCCCCGACGGGGTCCTCGACGAACACGTCGTCTCCCTCGGCGAAGAGCGCGAGCACGCCGTCGGCGTCGTGCGCGGTGATGCGTTCGGCGTACGCGCGGAGCGCCGCCTCCTGAGCCGAGCCCTGGTCGGATGCCGTCATACGGCGAAGTATGCGCACCGGACGCCAAACGCCCACCCCCAGGTCGCAGGCTCGGACCCGCGGACGCCCCCGCCGGTCGCTGCACCGCCCGCCTACCCGCGGCCCGGCGTCGATCTGGGCGGCGCCACGACCGGCGGCGCGGCGGGGACTAGCCAAGCCCCGCGAGCCGCGTCTCGATCCCGGCGACGGCGCGGCGCCCCGCGGCCGTCGGCACGACGTAGATGTGCTCCCGGTTGCGCAGATGCGAGACCTCACCGACGCGCTCACCGCTCGGGTTGAACACCCCGATCTGTGCGCCCACGTAGCGCTTGAAGTCGTGCGTCAGGACGGTGACGGGGCCCCGCTCGGAGAGCATGGCCTCGAGGTCTGCGCGCGTGAGGAAGCCCTCGTCGTTGAACGACACGATGAGCAGCTTCGCGCGCGTGTGCGCGACGAGGTCCTCGAACGCCGCGCGGTGGCGACGCCTCGAGTTGTAGTGGCTCTTGCGCTCGCGGACGTCGGCGCGCTTGCAAGCGACGCCGTAGACGTCCGGTTTGTCCCAGCGCACGAGGCTCTCCCAGACGTGGTAGTTGCCGAGGTAGCTGTGCTGGTTGTAGGGCGGGTCGATGTACGCGATGTCGGTCTCGACCTCGCGGACAGCCGCGTTGGCGTCGAGGCAGAGCGCCTCGCACGGCCCGCCAGGCACCGCGTCGAGCAGGTCGGGCATGCGCAGCGCGAGGTCGTTGAAGGAGCGCGCCGCCCACCGCTTGACGTAGGCCATCTGTACGCCGCAGGTGGAGTCGACGCGGTCGGCCGCCTCCATGAGCGACGTGAGCGCGACGCTCCGGAGCGGCTCGGGGAGCGCGCGCGCCTCGATCGCCTCGCGGATGGCGTCGACGCGGGCGCCGTTGTGCGGCTGGAAGAAGCGCGAGCGCTCGCAGAAGGTCTCGGTGAAGTACCCGCGCTCGGCGGGCACCGCAGACAGCTCGCGGAGCAGCGCCCGCGCCTCGGCCTCGACGCCCTCGCGGTCCGCGGCGACGTAGCATTGGGCGAGCGTGTGCGCGTAGGCGTTGTGGTCGTTGCTGACGACGCGGTAGCCGGCTCGCTTGAACGCGTGCCCGACGCGGCTCGTTCCGGAGAACACGTCGAAGACCGAGCGCAGCTCCGGCACGGCGGCGGCCACGCCGACCAGCGCGCCGAGCAGCGTGCGCTTCGAGCCGAGGTACTTGATCATCGCGCGAGCGACGGCGCGCTACTGGAGCGGCATGTTGAAGCCGCCGCCGTTGATGAAGTCCTTCAGCGACTGGAGCGTGTCGGGGTCGATCGTGCCCACGCGCAGGGTCTCGTCGGTGATGGCGTCCGCGGTGCACGCGGGGTGCCCGGGCACGCTGAACTGCGCGCGGACGTTCTCGTCGAGCACCGCGACCAAGAGGCTGGTGTCCGCGGTCGCGCCGACGAGCGGGACGCCGTTACAGCCCTCGAAGTTCCCGATGAGCCCCGACGCAGCGCCCTTCAGCGACTCGAACGCACTCGTCGCCGTGCTCCAGTCTTGCGTCGCCTCCGTGCCGGCCGTGGCGCCGGGCGCGTTCGGGGCGTGGCAGTCGCGGCACATCTGGAAGGTCGAGCTCTGGTACAGCGAGACGAACGCCTGCGGCGGGGTGCCGCCGCCCGCTCCGCCGACCTGCTCGGTGCAGCCGCCGGCGAGCAGGGCGAGGGCGGCGCAGACCGCGACGACGTGGCGGCGCGCGCTCGGGCGACGAGCGCGGCGGGCGTGCGGGCTGGTGGAGGCGCGGTTCGAAGCAAGGGGTCGCATCGGTCACCTCTGAGCTTGCGGGGCAGACGCCGCTCCCGCGACGCCCGTCCCCGCGTGAAGGCGGGCGAGGGTCAGGTAGAGCGCGAACCGTAGCCGATCCTCGCGCCAGTCGGGGTTGCGAAAGCGCGCGACGAAGTCGAGCGCCGAGCTGAGGTCGGCGGCGAGATCGCGGTGGTAGGTCTTCGCGGGGAGGTCGCCGAAGAGCCGGGCCTCGGCGTACGCGCGGATCAGCTCGAGCCGGGTCGGGGTCACGGTGCTGCCGGTCCTCTCGTCGTACGCGTCCGCGCGGGCGAGCCCCGCCTCGAGCTGCGCCACCGCCTCGGTCGGGCGGCCGGCGGCGCGCGCGAGGGCGGCGAGGCGCAGGTGCGTGCGGGCGATGTCGAGCAGGTCCTCGTCGGCGTCCGAGCGCTTGAAGATCGTCTCGAGCCCATCGAGCCGCCGGGCGAGGGCGCGGCCCGCGCCGTCACGGTCCCCCGTGCCCACGAGCGCGCTCGCGAGCAGCCCGTCGACGAGCACCGCGTAGCGCGCGTGCGGGTACGGGAAGCGACCCACCAGCGCGTGCTCGGGCGCGCGCGCCTCGAGGTCCGGATGCGCGTCGAGCAGGGCGCGAGCCCGCCGGAGCGCCTCCGCGGCCTTCGCGGGCTCGCCGGCGGCGAGCGACGCCGACCCAAGCGCGAGCGCGGCTTTGAAGCGGTTGATCGGCGTCCCGGCCGCGCCGGTCAGCGCGCGCTCGAGCTCGGCGTAGCGGCGGGCAGCCTCCGCGGGCTCGCCGCAGGTGAGGTGGGCGAACGCGAGCCGATCGAGCGCGCTCGCCCGATAGCCCCCGAGCGCCGGGCGCGCGTCGAGGAACGCGAGCGCGCCGGCAGCCTCCTCGCGCCCGCGGCAGGGGGCGCGCGTGTGGAAGAGGCTCCGCGCGAGGCTGAGCCGGAGCGCGAGCTCGGACGCCGGTCGCGGGAAGGGCAGCCGCGCGCGGCGCACGAACGACGCGACGGCCGCGCGGTGCTCGCCGAGGCTCGCCTGTAGCTCACCGAGCGCTTCGAGGATGGCGGCGCGGGCCCGCGGCCGATCGCGCGCGAGGTCGAGGGCCAGCTCGTAGTGTCGGAGCGCGGACGCCGCCTGCGCGCGCGATCCCGTCCGGAGCGCGGCTTGTTGCAGCGTGTAGCCCCAGAGGTGCCGCACCTCGAGGCGGCGCGGCATCGCCTTCGACACCTCGCGGAGCAGCCGCTCGACCTCCGCGACGGCGCTGGCGTGCGCGTCGTCACCGGCGACTCCGGCGAGCCCGCGCGCCGTGAGGTACGCCTCGACGAAGCGGTGCTCGGGCGCGGCCGGCGCGTCCTTGAAGCGCTCGGCGTAGAACGCGCGCAGCGCGGCGATCGACTGGCCCTCGGCGAGGCGCGTCTCGATGAAACCGATGTGCGGATCGAGCGCGTCGGTGTTGCGCGTCGCCTGGAAGAAATAGGCCGCCGCCTCCTTCAGGTGGCCGTCGCTCAGCTCGCCGTAGGCGCGCTCGAGGACGACGGTGCGGTAGAGCGACTCGGCGTACTTGCGCTCGGGGTCTGCGTGCCGGACGCCGCTCGCCCAGGTCGTCGTGAACTGATACTCGAGGTACTCGTTGCCGCGGCGGGCCGCGTCGTTGATGGTCGTGAGCGCGAGGGCGCGGCGATGCTCAGGGTCGTGGTCGGCCTTGTAGAGGTCGAAGATGCGGGCGCGGACGGCGTCCTCGTTGCTGCCGTCGGGGCGCAGGTCGTTGAGCGCGGCCTCGACGTCGAGGAGCAGCGCGAGCGCGGACCCGTCGGGCGCGGTCGCCCGGGCGCGCTCGATGGCCGCGCCGCGCGCACGCCCACGGGCCAGCCCCGCGAGCAGCGTCACGGTAAACGCGTGCGCCTGCGCGATGTGCTCCGCCTCGCCGAGCGCCGGGTGCAGCGCGAGCGTGCGCAGGGCGGCGAGCCAGGCCGGCCGGTCGGCGAGCAGGCCGTACAGGTGCGCCGCCCGCTCACCGGCGAGGCGCAGCGTGTAGCGGTCGCTGAGCTGCTCGAGCGAGACGGCCCTCAGCGCGGCGAGCGCGCCCGCCTTGTCCCCGAGGTCGTCGAGGATCTCGCTCTGCACGAGCTTCGCGAGCCCGGGGATGTCCGTCGGGCGGCACTCGCCGAGCGGCGACGCGTCGCGGGTCGTCGGCCGGACCGAGCGCGTCGCGGTCGGGAGCTCGCCCTCGGCGGCGCGGATGCGGTCGAGGCGCGCGCGCTCTTGCCGGATGTACGCGCTGCTCAGCTCGCCCCGAGCGAGCCCGCGGTCCGCCCGGCGGTGCTCCGCCAGCTCGACCATCAGCCCCGCCCACCGCGCGTCCGCACCGGGCGCCGCCTGCGCGGAGGCGGCCTGCGTCGAGCTCGGGCCGGCGGTCTCGCGCTCGATGCTGTGCGCGTAATAGATGGCCGCCTCGAACTCGCCGAGCGACAGGTGCATCCACACGATCTGCCGCAGCACGGGCAGGCGGGCGGCGGGCGCGTCGAGCTTCGCGAGCAAGCGGTTCGCGAGGAGCAGGCGCGTCGAGAGGTCGCGCGCGACCTCGAGCTCGCCCCGCAGCCGCGGCGCGTCCCAAGCGTCGGGCACGGCGCCGTCGAGCGGGAGCGTGTAGAGGTCGAGCGAGCCGCGGCGCGAGCAGGTCATGAGCAGGGTCTCGCCGCTCGCCGATGGGTAGTGACAGTCCCACCGGGCGCTCGTGAGCTGCTCGGGGGGCTCCGGCCCGAAGGGATCGCGGCGCGAGGGGTCGAAGCGCACGCGCTCGATGACGCTGTGATCGCTCCCGTCGATGACGCCGTCGCCATTCGTGTCGTTCAGGTACTGCGAGAAGTAGAGGTACCGCCCGTCGGGGGAGAAGGCCGGGAAGCCGCTGACGCCGGGCAGCGGCGGCGTGTAGACGAGGTCGGCCGCGGCGTTCGACACCTCCGAGAGGCGGGCGACGTGCACCCCTTTGCCCACCCGGCTCGCGAAGGCGACGCCGACCTGGTCCTGCCGCGGCGTGACGGTCACGAACGCGAGCCAGCGCCCGTCCGGGGAGCGCGCGAGCCCGATCGCGTCGCGCTTGGCGAGCACGGTCGGCGTACCGCCCGCGGCGGGGAAGGACCGCAGCACGAAACCGGCCTGCATGCCCGTGCGGCTCAGGACGCCGAGGCGGGCGCCGCCGTCGAGCCAGACGACCTCGAGCTCGGCCGTGTCGGGGCCGGTCAGGCAGCGCTCGGTCTCAAGGTCGGCGAGCGCGCGCACGCAGGCGTCCCCGGTCGCGTCGCGGGTGTAGCCGATGTAGGCGATGGAGCGCCCGTCCGGGCTGAGGCGCGGCGCCGCCACGTCACCGAGCGCGTCGAAGAGCTGCTTCGCGGCGCTCTGCACGGGCTTTTGGACGTAGAGGTCCTTGGTCCCGCGCGCGTCGCTGACGAAATAGAGCGCGCGGGGGCCGTCCGGGCCGGTGGCGAGCGCGCCCATCAGCTCGTCGGACGCCCCCGCCGTCAGCCGCACCGGCACGCGCGTCGCGAGCTCGTCCTCGCTCGACGCCTGCTGCGCGGCGGCCCGCGGAGACCCGGACGCCACCAGCCCGACCAGGGCGAGCGCGGCGAGCGCGAGTGACGCGCGCAGCCACCGCGGTCGCAGCCACCGCGGGTGCAGTCCGCGCCGCCCGCTCACTCGACGGCCTCCGCCTGCGCGGCTTCATCGGGCGACGCGCAGGACTTCGGGGCCCACTTGCCCTCGGGCCCCTCGACGAGACCGCCGCAGACCACCTGCTGCAAGTGCGCCGACCGCCACTGCTCCCGCACGCGCCCCGGGTCGGTCTTCGGCGCGCGCGCCTCGAGGTAGCGCCAGACCTGCCGCCGGTGGACGTTCTCGCGGCCGACGAGCTGGGCCACCGCGTCCGGGTCGACGTCCAGCGCGCAGCGGGACGGCGTCGTCTGTAGCGTGCCGTCGCTGCTCTCGCCCACGCACCCGCCGACGAGCAGCGCGTCGACGCGATCGGCGTCGGTCTCGGCCTCGGCGACGAGCTTCGACGCGACGCCGAGCCCGGGGGCCTCGCCGCTCGTAGCGAGCTGCTCGCGCGGGATCGCCTCCGGCCCGGGCGAGAGCGCCGCCTGACCGAGCTCGCCGGTCTGCTGCGGGAGCTCGGCGTTCGCCTGGCGCTCGAGCGCGGTGCTGCGGCTCATCACCGACAAGCCGGAGACGCTGACGCAGCCGCCGCCGGTGGCCGCCGCGAGGAGCGCGACGAGGGCGAGGGCGCCGCGGTGCAAGGCGCGGCCTCCGCGGGGCCGGCGCGCGCGGACGTGGGTGGGTTCAGGTCGAACGGGGGTCGGGATCATCGCTCGTGCTCTCTGCGCGCGTCGCCGCGGGGCGGTGCGGCCGGAACGTCATCGGGGCTGGAGTCGGCCGTCGGCGGGCTCGCTCCGGAAGAGACGTTCGTCGCGGGCGTTTGTTCGATGGTTTCGTCGGAGCTCGCGTCGTCGCCGGCGCCGGTCGGGACGACGCGGTCACTCGGCAGCAGGGGCTCGAGCAGCGGCGCGACGTAGTCCTCGAGCAGCGGCGCGACGGGGATGGCGAGGATCGGCTTGATCTTGACGACGCCCGCGAGGCCGCCGAGCGCGACCCTCAGGTCGACCAGCCCGCCGTGCGCCCGAAGCTCGGCGAAGCGCGGGTAGCCGAAGCGCAGCAGCTTGCGGACCGTGTTCATGTCGGGGTCCGCGTGGTACGGGTCGAAGAGGTCGAGGAGCGCCCGCAGGTGCGAGCGGCCGATGCGCACCACGTGGACCGTGCCGTCGAGCGCGAGCGTCTTCGGCACGAAGTCGAGCGCCAGGTTCGCGTCGAGGATGTCGGTGCTGTGCGGCGTGCGGATGCCGGTCGCCGTGCCTCGGAGCGACAAGCGCGACGCGGAGGGGTCGAGGTTGCCGTGGAGCTGCCCGGCGATGACGCCGCCGCGATAGCCCACCTCCATGCGGTCGAGCGCCACCTGGAGCCCCGCGACGCGGAGGTTGCCGGCGAGGGGGCCGAAGGGCTCGCCGAGCAGGCGGATCGAGTCCGCCCTCAGGTAGTGGTCGCCGCTCAGGAAGGGCTGCACGTCGGCGAAGCGAGTCCGCGCGACCGGGCTGTAGGGCTCGCCGGCGTCGACGCGCAGCCCCTCGGGGGACATCGTCAGCACCTCGTGGATGGGGATGAGGCCGCTGAGGCCCTTGACGGCGATGTTCCCCTCGGGATCCTCGAAGTCGACGTCGGTCGCCACCAGCCGCGCGTCCGCCTGGTAAGACTCGAGGTTGCCCGACTCGACCAGCAGCGCGGCGCGGACGTGCCCGTCGGCGCGGCGCGCGAACGCGGTCCCCGTGAGCGGCGCGAGGTCCTGCTCGAGCACGCCCGAGAGCTTCAGCGCCTTGCGGCCCGGGATGGCGTCCGTCTCCCCGATCGCTGCGCGGCCCATCGAGCGCGCCGCCACCGCGCGCAGATCGCCGATCGAGCGGTCCTCGTAGGCGCCGGTCAGCAGCAGCTTCGTCCCACCCGGCGGGTTCACCACCCGGAGCCGGTCGAGCACGACGCTGCCCTCCATCAGCTCGGCGGCCGCCGACACCTCCGTGTCCCGGAGCGGGTAGCCGCCGAGCAGCGTATCGGTCGCGCCGCCCACTGCCTGGACGCTCGCGTTCGCGACGAGCGTCGCGCGGTCGGGTGGGCGCCCGTGCGCGCCGGGCGGCGTCGAGACGCGCACCTTCGCGTCGAGGCCCGAGAGGGTCACGACCTGCGCGCCCTGCGCCAGCTCGGCCGCCGGCACCTTCGCGACGAGGTCCGCCACGAGCCCCTCGCCGCGCGTCTTGGTCGCGTCGCCGGTCAGCTCGAGCTTCGACACCTCGACCCGGCGCCCGCCGAGGCGCGCGCCGAGCCCGCGCAAGCGCACCCGCAGCGTCTCCTTCGCGGCCACGCGGTCCAGGTGGTCGAGGTCGAGCGCCGGCAGGCCGCCTTCGGTGGCGGGCGGGCCGAGCACGCCGTGGGTGGTGCCGCTCGCGTCGAGCTCGATTCGGTCGAGCGACACGCGCGCGCCGTCCGGTAGCGAGGGCGCGAGCGCGTCGATGAGCAGGCCGAGGCGGCTCGCCCGGACGTGGAGCGAATGGACGAGCGCCGGGCGCTCCGAGGGGCCGGGCGGCGCGTGGGCCTTCAGGTGGGCGTCGAGCGTCGGACCGCGCGCGCCCGACAGGTTCAGGTCGAGCGTCGCATGGCGCGCGCTCGCGTCGCCCTGCCCGCGGACCTCCAGCCGGCGCACGCCCCGGAAGCGGTGGGTGTCGACCGCGACGTCCCGCACCGTCGTGTCGGCGGCGAGCGCATACACGTCGCCGTCGCGCGAGAGGGTCGCGTCGAGCGCGGGCACCGCGGCGACGAAGCGCTTGCCCGCGACGCGGCCGCGCGCGGAGTCGAGGGCGCCGCCGACCTTGGCGTGGAGCGGGCGCGTCGCGTCGAGGACCGCGAGCGCGTCGCCGACGTCGAGGTCGAGCGACAACCCCTCGGCGCGCACCGCGTCCGACCCGGCGGTGACCGCGAGCGCGCGGGCGGCGAGGGGCATCGTGACGGGGAGCGGCGCGTCTTGCTCGGAGCGCACCACGAGCGCGCGCTCCGGATCGCCGCGCTTCGAACCGACGATGAGCGCGGCGCCGGGGCTGCGCGCCCCGAGGTGCAGGCCGGTCGCCTCGACCGAGCCCGTCCCCACCGACTCCGCGCGGAGCGTCGCGACCTCGAGGTCGCGGGACGTGGCGCCGAGCGAGACCTTCGCGGCGCCCTCGAGGTCCGCGGGCGCGGCGGCCCCCTCGAGCCGCTCCGCCGCGAGCGTGCTCTCGAAGCGCAGGTCGAGCCCTTCGGCCGCGGCCCAGCTCGCGCCCTCGGCGGCGTCGAGCTTGCGGACCTTCGCGTCGAGCGCGACGTGCCCGCGCGCCGCCGCGGCCGAGAGCGTCCCGTCGTCGAGCGCGAGCGACACGTCCACCCCGCGGGTGTCCACACCGGCGAGCGGCCACGGCTGCCGGTCCCAGGCGAGGGCGAGGTTCGCGCGGACGGCGTCGAGGCGCGCGGGCGTGGCGTCCGCGATGGTCGCGGCGCCGTCGAGCTTCGCGACGCCGCCGAGGAGAGACAGGCGCGCGATCGAGAGCTCGGTGCGGGACGCCGCGGGGTCGAAGCGCGCCTGCGCGTCCAGCCCGATCCGGAGCGGGAGGTCCCGCGGGAGCGGGAGCGTCGCGTCGGTGGTGGCTTCTGCGTCGAGGACGAGCCGGGCCGGGCCATCGAGCGAGAGCTTCGCGTCGAGCGTCAGGTGGGCGCGGTAGGTCGACCACGCGGCGTGCGCGCCGGCAGGGCTCGGCGGGCCGTCGCAGACCTCGAGCGCAGCGTCGACGGTGTCGTGGCCGCTGCCGGGTGAGAGGTCGAGGCGCGCGGTGGGCTTGCCCGTCGCGGCGTGGAGCTCGCCGCGCAGCGCGAAGGGGCCCGCCTCCGCGCGCCGAACGACGGCGCCCGATTCGACCTGCAGCCAGCGGACGCGCAGCGGATCGATCTCGAGACCGCCGGCGTCGACGCCGAGCTCGTCGAGCGCGTCGAGCGAGTGCGACAGCGGGGTCGCCGGCGCGGTGGAGTCCGTCGGAAAGAGCGTCGAGAGCGTGTCCGACGACGCGTCCGCGACGACGGTCAGCGTCAGGCCCTCCAAGCGGGCGTGGCCGATGCGGACCGTCCCCGCCGCGAGCTCGCGGAGGTCGACCTGCGCGTCGAGGCGCTCGAGAGTGACGGCGTCCGTCGCGTAGGGCGCGAAGCGCTTCGGCTGGCGGACCGCGAGGCCGCGCGCGTGCACCTCGCCGGACGGCAGCCGCACCGAGAGGGCGGCGTAGTCCACGTCGAGCCCGGTCTGCTTGGCGAGGGCGTCCCGGACCCAGCGCTTCACGGTGGGCTGCTCGAGGTGGCCGAGCGTCCAGAACACGCCGGCGACCACGACCACCGCGAGAAGCAGCAGCGTGGCGAGCGTCCAGACGAGCGCGCGGCGGATGCGGCGGCCGCGGGTGCGTTCGGCCCGGGGTCCGCTGCTGCTCGGCCGGCCGTCACCCATCGTCGGGGGCTGCTCCGAGGGCACCATCGGCGCGCCATCCTAGCAGCACGTCAACCAACCAGCGACCACTCCGCCAACCGCGCTGCGACCCCGACCGCGATCCGGACCCCGACCCCGATCCCGATCCCGTCCCCGATCCCGTCCCCGATCCCGTCCCCGATCTCGTGCCCGATCCCGATTCGTGGGAAGCAACTCCTCAGGCCGGCTACGGCCCACTACATGATGTGGTCGACGACGGTCGGTGGCCACGATATGTTGTGGTGCCTCCCGTCGACATCGAGTTGCTTCCCACGA
>JAGQJE010000157.1 GCA_020430775.1 Myxococcales bacterium | reverse complement strand
TCCGATCTGAGCACACGTCTGAACCCCCGTGGGCCTGGGCCCTCGCCTGCTGCGTCGCCGTCGGCCTCGCGGCGCGCAGACGGCGCCGGCGGGGTGCCTCGTCCTGACGACCCGGGCATGAACCGGCTCGGTCGCGCGGCGGTGGGGCGAAGCCGCCTCGGCCGGCATCGGGACGCCGAGCGGCGCGCCGGGACACCGACCCCGCTTGCCCGCTGCGAGCGCAGCGCGTAAGAGCAGGCCCCGTGCCGCGCCGTGTCTCGCTCGCGTGGAGCTTGTCGCTCACGCTCCTCTCCGCCGCCGCGCTCGCCGGCTGCAACCACCGCGACGTCGACTCGATGCCGGTGTGGACCCCCGCCGATCACAGCCGCCAGGACGGCACGGAGTTCGAGCCGCTCTCGCCGACGACGCAGGCGCGGCCGCTCGCGCCCGAAGGCGACCCCACCCTGCACGCGGCGAGGTCGCTGTGGCGCGTGTCGTGCGCCGCATGCCACGGCGACGGCGGCGCGGGAGACGGCCCGGCGCTCACGCCGATGATGCACCCGCCGGACTTCACCTCGGCCGCGTTCCAGCGCTCGGCGGACGACGCGCAGCTCACGAGGTCCATCACCATGGGACGCAACCTGATGCCGCCCTTCGGCGACCAGATCCCGCGGCCGGGCATCGAGGCGCTCGTCCGGCTCGTCCGCTCGTTTGGCAGCAGCAGCGGCGCCGGCCACGCCGCGCCGGGCACCGCCGCCGCGGGCTCGCCGCCGCCGACCGCCGCGCCGCCCACGCCCTAGCGGGCCCTGCGCCGGCGCCGCGACGAGTCAGCCGCCGATGAGGCTCATCCCGACGTGCTCGTGCTCGTGCACCTGCCCGTCGACGAAGAAGTGCCCGTCGGCCTTGCCGGTCAGCGACCAGTGCAGCGCCCACGCGAGATCGAGGTCGCTCGCGCCGCCGCGCATGAGGTCGCGCAGGCTCAGCGCGCGCCGCGACGCGAGGCAGGCGCGGATGTCCCCGCGCGCCGTGACGCGCACGCGGTTGCAGCTCCCACAGAACTCGTCGCTCATCGGCGTGATGAACCCGACGCGACGGCCCGATCCGTCCGCGGCCGCGTGGTAGCGCGCGGGGCCGCGCGGCGCGGACGAGGCTCCCGCGCCCTGGTGCGTGGCGGCCGGCGCGAGCTTGTGCCGGAGGCGAGCGAGCACCTCCGCCGCGGTGACGCGCGCGGACCGCGGAAGCTTCGCGCCCTCTCCGAGCGGCATCAGCTCGATGAAGCGCGGAGTCACGCCCGCGTCCCACGCGAAGTCGACCAGGCGCTCGACCTCGTCGTCCGTGTCGCCGCGGAGCAGCACCGTGTTGAGCTTCACGTCGAGCCCAACGTCGAGCGCGGCGCGCAGACCGGCGAGGACGTCCGCGAGCTCGCCGCCGCGGGTGAGCCGCCGGAAGCGCGCCGGCTCGAGCGAGTCGAGGCTGATGTTCACCCCGTCGAGCCCCGCCGCGCGCAGCGGCCCGGCGAGGTGGCGCAGGCGCGTCGCGTTCGTGGTCATGACGCGCTCGGCGACGTCGGTCGTGTCCCGCACGAGGCGCACGAGCTCGACCACGTCCTTGCGCACGAGCGGCTCCCCGCCGGTGAAGCGCACCCTGCGCACACCGCACGCCCCAAACACGCGGATGAGCCGCGCGGCCTCTTCGAAGCTGAGCAGCTCGCGCCGCACGGCGTGGTCGTCCTCGCCCCCGGGCGGCATGCAGTAGACGCACGCCAGGTCGCAGCGGTCGGTCACGCTCAGCCGAAGGTAGGTGTAGCGACGTCCCTGCCGGTCGACGAGCGGCGGCACGCCGTCGACCGCGAACCCCGCCGGGCGCGGCGCGAGCGGCTCGTACACGGCGCTCCGGCTCTCGACCACCGGGAGAGAGACCTTCACCGCCTGACCGTAGCACCACGCCGCCCCGCCGTCGTCCGGCCCCACCGACCCCGCACCCCCGCCCGCACCCGCACCCGCACCCGCACCCGCTCCCGATCCCGCACCCGACCCCGCGCCCGATCCCGTGCCCGCGCCCGAACCCGCGCCCGCCCCCGTGCCCGCACCCGCTCCCGCGCCCGATCCCGCACCCGCTCCCGCGCCCTAACCCGCGCCCGCGCCCGCACCCCCGCCCGCACCCGCTCCCGCTCCCGCGCCCTAACCCGCGCCCGCTCCCGACCCCGACCCCGCGCGCGGCGCGGCGCTCGGCTCAGCCCCGGCGGAAGTCGTGGATCGTGCTGACGCCCTCCTGCGGGGTCGGCAGCTCCGTCTCCCAGGCGTCGAGGAGGGCGACCGTCGCCTCAGGATAATAGGTGCGCCCCATCTCGCAGACGAAGAGGTCCGCGTCGAAGAGCGCTACCAGGTCCCCGAAGCGAGCGAGGTTCGCGAGGCAGGTGCGTTTGAAGTTCTCGTCGCGCTGGGCCGGGTCCGGCTTGAGCGCGAGGTGCACGCCCGCCTCGCCGACGGGGAAGCCGTGGTCGTAGAGCTGCTCGACGGTCGCGAGCAGCGCCGAGTCGCGGCTGCGCGACGTGAGGTACACGACGCCTGCGCCGGCACGGTGGACCTCACGCACGAAGTCGGCGGCGCCTGCCTGCGGCTCGTCGTACGAGAGCAGCGCCTCGGCGTGTTCGAGCGCTTGCCAGTGGGCGCTGATCTGCCGCCGCGTGGCGACGTCCGTGATGTCGCACGCGTCGAGCGTGTCTCGCACGAGGTGGTGCATCTGATGCAGCCCGAGCGCGCGGAGTGTCTCCGAGACGTCCGGCTGCGAGTCTTCGATGGCGTCGGCGAAGCGACGGAGGATCTCGAGCGTGCGCGGGCGCGTGTCAAACAAGGTCCCGTCGAGCCCGAACACCACCAAGGGCGGAAAGCCGCCGTCGGTCGCGCTCACGTTGACGCGATCGAGGACGGCATCGAGCAGGACCATCTGGTGCGGCAGAGGGGGCGGCGACACCCGCAGAATCTAGCCCAAAACGCCGCCGGTTACCCAATCAACGGCCCCGGCGAGACACGATCGGCCCGCGGCGAGGGCCTCCGCGGCGGTGCGGGCGCGCGCGAGCGGTCGCGTCGAGCGCCCTCGCCGGCCCTACGCCGCGCCCACCTTCGCCCAAGCCGGGAACAGTTCGCCCCCGGCAGCGGTTGCCGGAAGTGGGTGCGGTCTCTACACTGTGCGGACCCGAGGCCGAGAGACGTTCCGTGAGCCGGGTCCATCCGGGGGGGCCGCGACGACGACCGCGATGGGCGAGCCACCGATGAACCAACCTTCGAACCGAGACCGTGTCCCGCGAAGCCGCGCGAGCGAAGCCGTGCGCGGCGCGGCGGGTCCAAACGGGGCGGTGCTCATCGTAGAGCACGACCCGGACCTCCAGACGCAGCTCGCCCGGATGCTCGCCCGCGAGGGGCGACGCGTCGTCGCGGCCGCGTCGTGCGACGGGGCGCTCGCGCTCTTGTCGGCGTGGGCGGTCGATCTCGTCCTGGTCGCCGAGGATCTGCCTGGCGTCGATGGGCTCGAGCTGGTGCGCGACCTCCGCGCGGTGGCGCCGACGACGCCGATGGTCCTGATGGCGGAGCACGTGCACGACGCCCAGCTCGTGGCCCGCCTCGCCGGCGCAGTCGCGTGCCTCGTCAAGCCGTTTCAGCTCGAAGCCCTCCGCGAGATCCTCGGGTCGCTGCCGCTCGCGCAACCGGCGACCTGACCGCGCTCGCTCCGCGCCGCCCCGCGCGCTGCGATTCGTCGTCGCACTTCGGCGCGAATGTACTAGCCTCCGGTGCGGCTCGTGCCGCCCTTATGACCGCCCGTCTTCGCGCTCGGACGCGCCCACCGCGGCGCCCCTCACTCGTAGCTCTCGCGCTCTTCGCGCTCGCCCTCGGCGTGGCGGCCGACGCGACGACGGGCTGGGCGCGCGACACCCCGGCGACGATCTCCGTCTCCGAGATCCACGCGGGCATGCGCGGCTACGGTCTGACGGTCTTCAAGGGACGCGACCCTCAGCGCTTCGACGTCGAGGTGATCGGGGTCCTGCACAACTTCCGCCCCGATCAAGACCTCATCCTCATCCGCACGCCGAACCCGCTGCTCGACCGCGCGAAGGCGGTCGCCGGCATGAGCGGTAGCCCGATCTACCTCGACGGGCGCCTCGCGGGCGCCTACGCGTACGGGTGGACCTTCGGCTCGGACCCGGTCGTCGGCGTGACGCCCATCGCCAACATGATGCGCGAGCTGCGCCGCCCCCTGCGACCGGATGCGTTCCCGGGCGCGGCGCCCTTCGCCGGCCCCCAGCTCGCGAGCGCGGCCGGGACGCACGCGCGGTGGTCGCCGGAGGCGCCCTACGACGGCTCGCACCTCGTCTCGGCCTTCGACGCGCTCGACCGCTTCGCCGCTCGCTCGAGCGCGCCGGTTGGCGTGCACCGCGCGCGAACGCCGCTGATGCTCGGCGGCTTCAGCGACGAGGCCGCGCAGCTCCTGCGCGGGCCCTTCGCGCAGCTCGGCCTCGACGTGCTGCAGACCGGCGGGGGCACCCGCCGCCCTCCCCCGGACGCGCACACGCGCTTCGTGCCCGGCGGCTCCCTCGCGGTGCAGCTCATCCGCGGTGACGTCACCGCCACCGCCGTCGGCACCGTCACCGCCATCGCCCCGGACGGCCGCGTCCTCGCCTTCGGGCACCCGCTCTTCAACGCCGGGCAGGAGGGGTTCCCCACCGCGACCGCGCGCGTCGTGCACGTGCTCATCAGCCAGCAGCGCTCGTTCAAGATCGCCGAGGCCGAGACGCCGCTCGGGGCGCTCACGCAGGACCGCCAGGCGGCGATCATCGCGAACCCGAAGATCGACGCGCCGACGGTCCCGGTCCACGTCCACCTCTCGGGTCTGACGGGCGTGCCGCGCACCGACTGGAACGCCGAGGTCGTGAACCACCGCGCGCTCACGCCGTCCCTCGCGTTCGCGACGCTCGTGAACGCGCTCAGCGCGTCCGTCGCGGACAGCACGGACGTCATGTACGAGGCACGCACCCGCGTCGGCATCGCGGGACACGAACCCGTGACCTTCGACGACAAAGGCTACATGGACAGCGGCCCGCTCTCGACCACCCCGCTGACCCGCATCCGCGCGTTCAGCGCGATGGAGGCGGCGTACTCGAACCCCTTCGAGCGCTCGTACGTGACCTCGTTCGACATCGACCTGCACATCCGGTACGCGCGCGACGTCCTGCGCATCGTCGACCTCGCCTCGCCGGTGAGCGAGATCGACCCCGGCGCGACGCTCCCCGTCCGCGTCACGCTGCAGTCGCCGGACGGCCGGGAGCGCGTCGAGGTCGTCCCCGTGAAGGTCCCCCTCAGCGCCGCAGGCCAGAAGCTCCAGCTCCAGGCCGAGCCGGGTCCGCAGTCCTTCCTGCCGCACCCGCGCCCGCGCACCCTCGACGACATCCTCGAGAGCCTCGCGGAGCGATACCCCGCCACCTCGATGGTCGTCTCGCTGAAGCTCCCGTCGCGCGGTCTGCGCTTCGGGAGCCACGTCGCCCGGGCGCTCCCGCCCTCCGCGCTCGAGGCGTTGCAGAGCGCCAACGCCGCCGAGCCGGGGCGGCCCTTCGTCACGCGCGAGCGGCGGGAAGTCCCGCTCGGCGCGGTCGTGATGGGATCCGCCTCGCTCAAGATCGAGGTGCGCGACGAGGCCCGCCTGGCCGCGGGAGGAAAGCGATGAGACAGCATCGACGGAGCTACGAACAGCGCGGGTCGGACGCGGCCGCTCAGCCGGCGGCCGGCGCGCTCGGCTCGGCGCGGGGCGGCGCGCTCGCGGCGGTGCTGGTGGCGGCGTGTGCCCTCGCGTGGTGGGCCGCGCCGGGGCCGCGCGCCTCGGCCGTCTCGACCCGGAGCTTCGTCCTCGACGACGCCGAGAGCTTCGCGAAGGGCGAGCTCGACGGCACCATGGCCGACTCGCGGGGGTTCGTGACGGGGAGCGCCTCGACGACGAAGATCGCGCTGCCCGACGACGTCGCCCTCGCGTACAGCCTGGTGCGCGGACCGGGCGGCCGGTTCTACGTCGGGACCGGCAACGACGGGCGCGTGTATGCGCTGCACCAGGGGAAGGTCTCCCTCTTCGCGGAGACGGGGCAGCTCCTCGTCGCCGCGCTCGCGATGGGGCCGAAGGGCGTCGTCTACGCCGGCACCCTCCCGGACGGCACCGTCCGCGAGCTCACGCCGCGCGCCGACAAGGCCGCCGAGCGCGTCCTCACGAAGCTGCCCGGCGCTGAGGACGTGTGGTCGCTCGTCTACGACGCGCGTGCGCGCGCGCTCTTCGCGGCCACGGGCCCGGAGGGCAAGGTGTTCCGAATCGACCCGCGGACCGGCGAGGCGAAGGTCGCGCTCGACTCGGACTCGACCCACGTCATGAGCCTCGCGCTCGGCTCGGACGGCACGCTCTACGCCGGCACGAGCGCGCCGGGTCGCGTCTACGCGCTCGGCGGGCGCGGCGAGAGCGCGACCCGCCCGCGCGTCGTCGCCGACTACCCCGACGACGAGGTCACGGCGCTCGCGGCGCGCGACGGCGTCCTCATCGTCGCGGCCAACCACTTCCCGGAGCCGCCGCCGACCTCCGACTCGTCGAGCGACGGCGGCAAGGTCGAGCAGGCGCAGCGGCCTGGGCCCGGTGAGGGCACGCTCTACCGGATCCTGCCCGACGGGCGCGCCGAGGCGATCCTCTCGATCGACGACGACCACTTCACCGCCGTGCAGATCGCGCAGGACGGCGTTGTGTACGCGGCGACGGGGGCGAAGGGACGCATCGAGCGCGTGGACCCGGGCGCGCACCTGAGCGCGACCTGGGTAGACGTCGACGAGCGGCAGATCCTCTCGCTCGGGCTGCTCGGCGACCCGGCCATCTTCGGGACCGGCGACGGCGCGGCGCTCTACCGCGTGCGCATCGAAAAACCGACGAGCGCGCGCTGGACGAGCGAGGCGCTCGACGCGAAGTTCGACGCCCGCTGGGGGCGCCTCGCGTGGCGGGCAGAGGGCAAGGTCGCGTTCCGCACGCGCTCGGGCAACACCAAGTCGCCGGACGAGTTCTGGAGCCCGTGGTCGAAGCCGATGGACGCGCCCGGCCTCGTCCAGAGCCCGCGCGGGCGCTACGTCCAGGTGCAGGCGGACTTCTCGCGCGATCCCTCGGCCAAGCTCCTCGGCGTCGAGCTCTTCTACCTCCCGCAGAACCAGCGCGCGGTCGTGACGGACATCCACGTCAAGCCCCCGAAGAAGCCCTCGGCGAGCAAGTCGGACGACGCCACCGCGGACGCCCCGCCCGCCCAGGGCGCGACGCTCGACCTCGTGTGGAACGTCGACAACCCGGACGGCGACACCGTCCGCTACCGCCTGCGCTTCCGCGGCGAGCGCGAGGACCGGTTCCGGCCGATCCTCCGCGACAGCGAGATCCTCACCGAGCCGAAGTACGCGTGGGACACGAGCGGGCTGCCAGACGGGTGGTACATCGTGCAGGTCGACGCGAGCGACGAGCTGAGCAACCCGCACGGCCTCGAGCTGCACACCTTCGCGCAGTCGGAGCCGATCCGCGTCGACAACACCCCGCCGTCGGTGGTCGATCTGTCCGTGCGGCGCGGCCACGTCCTCGGGCGCGCGGTCGACCGGCTCGGCCCGGTCGCGCGGCTCCAGTACGCGGTCGACGGGGGTGACTGGCACGACTTCTTCCCGGTGGACGGGCTGCTCGACAGCGCGAGCGAGCGCTTCGACCTCGAGCCGCGAGGCGTCGACGCGCCCGGGCCCCACATCGTGAGCATCCGCGCCACGGACGCCGCCGGCCACGTGGGTGCGGGCGACGTCACCCTCGAGACGAGCCGCCGCTAGGGGTGGCTGGCCGCCGGCGCTCGCCACCGGCCACTGCCTGCTACCGCGCGGCCGGCCATGGCGGCGCGCTAGTCGGCGTTGCCGACCTTCAGCCGGCGCATGATCGCGAGCTTCTGCCGGCGCTTGTAGGCCTCATGGCTCGCGTCGCCCTCCTCGTTGAGGCGGTCGGTCGTCTGGTCGATGATCTGGATCTCCGCCTGCACCAGCAGCACGCGCCCGAGCGGCCAGGCGGCCGGCGGCGCTGCCTCGAGGAGGGCGTCGGGGATGCGCACGGGCACGTCGATCACGAAGTGCAGCACGCGGTAGCTCGACGCCGAGAAGCGGTTGTCCAGCTCGGTCGGCTCCGCCTCGAGCTGCGGATCGGGCTGGCGCTGCATCAGGGGCAGCAGCTCGCGCAGCGCCTCGTGGCGCTCGCAGTAGGTGCGGAGCCCAAAGATGGTGTTCGTCGACTGTCCCGGGACGACCGCGTTGCAGGGCGCGAGGTTGCGCAGGAGATAGCTCAGGACCGGGAAGATGTCGTCGCGCTCGACGGTGACGATGCGGAAGCGGAGCCGGTCGTAGACGTGCGTCGCGTCGGCCTCCGGCTTCGACAGGAGCTTCGCGTAGAGCGAGTCCTTCGTCTTGCGACCGCCGATGAACTCGACGATGGGCATCCCCTGCGCGAGGGCGTCGCCGATCACCGCGTAGACCTTCTTCTCGACGAGCCGGAACATCTGCTCGTGGGAGGTCGGGAGCATGAAGAGCAGCTCGCGCGCCTCGAGGTGGTGCATGATGTGCATCACCTTCAAGATCGTGCAGGCGCAGAGCTGCCTGTGGCCCTTGCCCGACGCGCGGACCAGGAGCGAGACCACGTCGTCGTTCGCGACAGGCCGCGGCACCGGGAAGTCGAAGTGGCGCCGCAGGTAGTCGATCGCGGCGTTCTTGAGCGCCTCGAGCCGTGCGCGGTCGGCGGCGTCCTCGACGTCCATCTCCTGCGCCCGCAGGAAGGCGGCGGCCTCGTCCCGGCCGGTGAAGCTCAGGCGATGCCAGTCGACGACGGACCCCCCGCGGAGCGCGATGTCGATGCCCTCGAGGTCGAGGAGCGTCAGCTCGTCCAGGCTGCGGATCCGATCGCGGCGCGGGCGGGTCATGCGGGAGCGTACCTCGAACGATGCGACGAGGCGGACCTAGGGCGCGCTCGAGGTCAGTCGTTCGTGCCGTGCGTGCGCCCGAGCGAGAGCGTCGCCCAGAAGAGGCCGAACGACACGGCCACGACGGCGGCGTTGCCGACGATGGCGCCCTGACAGCCGGAGAGCGCAAAAGGCGCCAGGATCACTAGGAAAAGCGGAGAGCGTTTCACTGACTTACCTTCGTCGAGCCCCGTGTGCGAAGCACACCTACACGAGCGTTGGGTGGCGCTGTTCTACCAAGGTTTCCCTTGGGCGCCACTTCGTGATGAGGGCTCCGCGCGTAGTTGGGGTCAACTTTGCGCCGCGACCAGCGCTGCGCGCCCAAACGCCGGCGGATGCACACTGCGGACGCGCCGCCGGTGGGGTATGCTCGCGTCGATGGAGCGTCCGGACGAAAGCGGGAGCGAGGACGCGCACGTCCTGCCGATCCTACCGCTCCGCAATTCCGTGCTCTTTCCGTCGTCGGTGGTCCCCGTCAACGTCGGCCGGCCTCGCTCCGTGCGGCTCATCGAGCAGGCCTGCGGCGGCGCCGGGCAGCCCGAGATCGGGGTGGTGGCGCAGCGGGACGCGGACATCGAGGACCCCACCTTCACCGACCTGCACGAGGTCGGCACGGTGGCGCGGGTGCTCAAGGTCATCCGCCTCGGCTCGGGCGGCTACAGCGTCGTTCTCCAGGGCGTGTGCCGGATGCGAATCACCGGACCCCTCGGCCGGCAACCGGCGCTCCGCGCGCAGGTGGAGCGGTACCGCGAGCCCGCGACGAGCGACGAGGAGCTCGACGCCCTCGGTGCGCACCTGCGGCGGCTCGCCGGGCAGCTCGCGGCGGTGCTGCCGGACCTGCCGCGCGAGGCGGTGCGGACGCTCGGCTCCGTCCGCCAGCCGGCGGCGCTCGCCGACGTCGTCGCGTCGAACCTCCCAGTCACGAACGAGGTCAAGCAGCGCATGCTCGAGACGCTCGACGCACGGACGCGCATCCGGGCGGTCATCGACCTCGTGCGGCGGCAGCAGGAGGTCCACCGCGTCAAACAAGAGATCTCCTCGATGGTGCAGGGCGAGATGTCGCGCAGCGAGCGGGAGCACATGCTCCGGCAGCAGCTCCGCCAGATCCGCCGCGAGCTCGGCGAGCAGGACGAGGACGAAGACGACCTCGAAGCGCTGCGCGAGCGAGTGATGCTCGCGGAGCTGCCGGAGGAGGTCGAGCGGGCCGCGCGGCGGCAGCTCGGCCGGATGCGCTCGATGAACCCCGCGGGCGCTGAGTACCAGGTGACGCGGACCTACGTCGAGTGGCTCGCCGACCTGCCGTGGTCGAAGACCACCCCCGACCGGCTCGACGTCGCGCAGGCGCGACGGGTCCTCGACGAGGACCACTACGGCCTCGACAAGCCCAAGCGGCGCATCGTCGAGCACGTCGCCGTCCGGCGCCTCGCGCCCCACAACCGAGCGCCGATCCTCTGCTTCATCGGCCCGCCCGGGGTGGGCAAGACCTCGCTCGCCAAGTCCATCGCGCGCGCCGCGGGGCGCAAGCTCGTGCGCGTCTCGCTGGGCGGGGTGGCGGACGAAGCGGAGATCCGCGGTCACCGGCGCACCTACGTCGGCGCGCTGCCGGGGCGGCTCATCACCGGCCTCAAGAAGGCCGGCAGCCGCAACCCGGTCATCGTCCTCGACGAGATCGACAAGCTCGGCGCCGACGAGCGCGGCGACCCGGCGAGCGCGCTGCTCGAGGCGCTCGATCCCGAGCAGAACCACGCCTTCGTCGATCACTACATCGACCTGCCCTTCGACCTGTCGCAGGCGATGTTCATCGCGACGGGCAACCGCACCGACACCATCCCACCGGCGCTGCTCGACCGGATGGAGGTGATCGAGGTGCCCGGCTACACGGCGCACGAGAAGCGATCGATCGCGCGCTCGTTCCTCGCGCCGCGTCAGCTCAGCGAGCACGGGCTCACGGTCGACCGCCTCGACCTGCCCGACGAGGCGATCGCCCTCATCATCGACGAGTACACGCACGAGCCGGGCGTGCGCCGCCTCGACCAGCAGCTCGCCGCGCTCTGTCGAGCGGTGGCGGTGCGCCTCGCGAAGGGCGAGGACGTCCAGGTCCACGCCGACGAGCGCTTCATCGCGGAGGTCCTCGGCGCGCCCGAGCGCAGCCGCCCGAGGCGCGAGCGCATCGGGCGCCCGGGCGTCGCGATGGGCGTCGCCTGGACCCCGGCCGGCGGCGAGCTCTTCTTCGTCGAGGCCACGCGCATGCGCGGCTCCGGCAAGATCCACCTGACCGGCAACGTCGGGGACATCATGCAGGAGTCCGCCGCGGCGGCGTTTACGTACACCCGCGCGCACGCCTCCCGCTTCGGCCTGCCGGACGACTTCCTCGAGAAGCTCGACGTGCACCTGCACCTGCCGCGCGGCTCGGTCCCGAAGGACGGTCCCGCCGCCGGCATCACGCTCTACTCGGCGCTGGTCTCGATGCTCACGCGGCGGCGCGTGCGAACGGACGTCGCCACCAGCGGCGAGATGACCCTGCGCGGCCACGTCCTGCGCGTCGAGGGCATCAAGGAAAAGTGCCTCGGCGCGCTGCAGGCGGGCGTGCGCACGGTCGTGCTCCCCGCGCGCAACGCGCCCGACCTCGACGAGGTGCCCGAGGCGGTGCGCGCCCAGCTCACGATCCGCCTCGTGTCCCACGTCGACGAGGTGCTGCCGCTGGTCTTCGAACCGGACCCGGTCCGCGCCGAGCAGCCGGCGGTCTAGCGGCCCGTTGGAGCACCGGCGATCGAGCACAACGGCGCGCGGAGTGCCTCGGGGCACCGTAGTGACGCCGTCCCCGCTCCGGCTCCCGAGCGGCCGCGTCGCGCTCGCGGCCTCGCTCCTCATTGGTGTCGCGCTCTGCTTCATCCCGCTCACCGGGGTGCAAGGCGCCGAGAGCGCGCTCGGCCTCGCGCTCGTGCTCCCGAGCTTCGTCGCCGCGAACGCCGCGTCCTACGTCGCCGCGTTCCGGCGCTCCGGGCTGAGCGAGCCGGCGAGCGCCGTCCTGTGGCGGACGCTCCTCGCCGGGCTCGCCGTCGCGGCGGTCGGCGCGGTCGTGTTGGCCCTCGACGCGCTCCGCGTGCGGCAGTGCGCGCCCTACGAGGGGCTCGCGTTCATGGCGCTCGGCCCGGGCTTCGGCGTGGCGCTCGCGGCGTGGATCGGGGTGCTCTCCGGGGCGACGCTCCGCCGCGCCTGGCTCGCTCGCGCCGTCGCCGCGCTCGTGCCGGTCGTCGCCATCGTCTGGGGCCTCGCGGAGCTGTGGCGCTCCCCGGCGGTGTTCGCGCTGTCGCCCTTCGCCGGCTTCTTCCCGGGGAGCATCTACGACACCGATCTCACCCTGCCGCTCCGCTTCGTGACATATCGCGGCGTCGGCTTGCTCTGGCTCGGAGCGCTCGGCGGCATCATCGCCGCCGGCTGGGAGGCGCCGCGCGCACGGCTCTCGGCGAGGCGAGCCCTCGGGCGACCGTCGCTCGCCATCGCCGCGCTCGCCTGCGTCGCCGGGAGCGCCGTCGCCTTTGCCTACGGGCCGGAGCTTGGCCACCGGTCGAGCCGCGCCCACCTGGCCGAGGTCCTCGGCGCGGCGACCCCGAGCCGCCGCTGCGTGCTCATCGCGCCCCGGGAGCTCCCGGCCGTCGAGGTGGCGCGCCTCGGTCGCGACTGCGACGCCTACGTCGAGGGCGCCGAGCGCGCGCTCGGCGTGGCCCACCCCGCGCCGATCCGCGCGTACCTGTACCGCTCGCTCGACGAGAAGCGCGCGCTGATGGGAGCCGGCGGCACCGACATCGCCAAGCCGTGGCTCGACGAGGTCCACCTGCAGCTCGGGCCTTGGCCGGACGCGGTCTTCGAGCATGAGATCGCGCACATCGTCGCCGGGGCGGCGGCGCCCGGACCGCTGCGCCTCGCGGGGCGCTACGGCGGACTGCTGCCGAACCCGGGCATCGTCGAGGGCGTGGCGGTGGCGATCACGTGGGAGAGCCGCGGCGGGCTGACCCCGCACCAGTGGGCGCGCGCGCTGCTCGAGCTCGGCCGGCTGCCGCCGCTGTCGCGGCTGATGTCGCTCGACTTCACGGCCATGCCGCCCGGCATCGCCTACACCTCCGCCGGCTCGTTCGTGCGCTTTCTGCTCGACACCGCCGGCGCGCGCGCGGTCCGCACGCTGTACCGCGCGGGCACGATCGACGCCCTCGGCGCGCCCACCGACGAGCTCGACCGGATGTGGCGCGCCTACCTCGCGAACGTGGCGATGCCAGCAGACGCGAAGGCCCTCGCGGAGATCCGCTACGCCAGGACGAGCGTCCTGCGCGCGGTCTGCCCGCACCGCGTCGCCGTGCTCGAGGACCGGCTTGGCGCCGACCTCGCGGCTGGCGACACCGACCGCGCGCTCGCGACCTGCGACGCGATCCTGGGCATCGACGGGCACAACCTCCGCGCGCTCGTACATCGGGTCGGCGCGCTCGCGAGCGCCGGACGCCTCGACGACGCACGGCGCGTGCTCGCGTCGCTCGGACAGGACCCGTCCGTGCCGCCGGCGGCGGTCGCCCGGGCGCGGGAGGTCTTCGCGGACGGCGCGTGGCGCGCCGGGCGGCCCGACGAGGCGCGGCAGCTCTATGAGGCGCTCTTGCAGGCACCGCAGACCGAAGACGGCGCGCGCGCGCTCGAGGTGAAGCTCGAGGCCCTCCGCGGGGGCGGGGAGGAGGCCGCGCTCGTCCGCGACATGCTGGTCCACGACCCCGGCGGCGTCGTCGACGGCGCGGTCCTCGTCGCCGACGCCGACCGCCTCGGGCGGATGCGGAGCGACGGCCTCGGGCCCTACCTCGCCGCCCGCCAGCTCTTCGCGCGCCAGCGCCTGCAGATGGCCGAGCGGGCGCTCGACCAGGCGCTGAGCCGCGGGCTGCCGACCGCGCGCCTGCGTCGCGAGGCGACCCGCCTGCTCGGGCTGAGCCTCGCCGGGCAAGGCACGCCGGACACCCTCGAGGCCGCCGAGCGGGTCTTCGCCGCGCACACCGACGCCCCCGGCGCGCTCGGTGTCGACAGCCGGCGGTGGCTCGCGCGCCTGCGCGGTGTCCCGCTGCACGCGCGGCCCGCCGCCGCGCTCACCGATCGCTGAGCACCCGCGCGCGGGGCCGCGTAGGGATCAGGGACCAGCGGGCGCAGGCTCGCCGGCGCAGCGGAACCCGTAGTCGTTCGAGAACGCGTCCACGGCCGCGCCCTTGCGGCGCGTCACGCGGATCTGCGAGACGGTGGCGTTCCAGCTCCCGCCGCGCACCACGCGGTCGGTGCCGGTCTCGGGGCCGGTGGGGTCGGTCACCGGGCCGTCCGGGTACATGTCGGCGTACCAGTCGGCCACCCACTCCCAGACGTTGCCGGCCATGTCGAGGGCGCCGTAGGGGCTCACGCCGGCAGGGTAGGAGCCGACGGGCGAGGTCGTCCTCGGGTTGGGGTTCATCGCCCAGTAGCGCGCGAGCGACGCCGACGGCTTTGCGTCGCCCCACGGGTAGAGGCGCCCGTCCGTACCGCGCGCGGCGAGCTCCCACTCGGCCTCGGTCGGCAGGCGCTCGTTCAGCCAGGCGCAGTAGGCGACCGCCTGCGTCCAGGTCACCCCGTTGACCGGGTGGTCGCCCTTGCCCGCGGCGTCGTAGTTGTAGCCGAGCTGGCCTCTGCCGTGCGGCGCCGTACACGCCTCGGCGGTGACGCACGCGCGGTAGGCGTCGACGGTGACCTCGTCCCGCCCGATACAGAACGCGTCGAGCCGGACCTGGTGTACGGGGGCCTCGTTGGCGTAGTCGGGCGAGTCCGCGCCCATCTCGAAGGTCGCCGCCGGCACGAGCACCATGTCCGGAGAGCCCGGGCAGGGCGTTCCCTCGGGCAAGCACATGGCCGAGCAGCCGTCGCCGTCGAGGAGGTTGCCGTCGTCGCAGCGCTCGTCCGGGTCGAGCGTCCCGTTGCCGCACTTCGAGATGGGCCCGGCGTCCGGGGCGCCCGCGTCGGGGGCACCCGCGTCGGGGGCACCCGCGTCGGGGGCACCCGCGTCCGGGGCGCCCGCGTCCGGCGTCCCCGAGTCCACCATCGCGCCCGCATCCGGTGAGCCGACCGCGGCGCCGCGCGCGCAGCCCGCCGACGCGAGGACCACGCACAGCACGGCCGCGCAGCGCGTCATCGCAGCGGGCCCACGAGCCCACAGGCAGCGCACCCCGAGCTCCCGTCGTCGGACAGCCATCCGCCGAGCATGACACAAGACGCCGCGCATCCGACCCGACCCCCGTCCGCTACGGCGGCGGCGGCTGACTGTAGCGGTGGCCGAGCGTGTGCAGCCAGTCCGAGCTCAGCATCCCCGAGAAGCACATCCACGCGCTCAGCGCGCTCAGGTCTCGAAAGGGGGGCGGCACGAACGCGGGCGGCTCGATGAGGCCGTCGTCGAAGAGCTCGGCCAGCTCGTTCGCGTCGCGCAGCGCGACCTTCCCCGCGAACAGGAGGTGCACTCGCTGCGGCACCCCGCGCCGGATCGCGGACTGCACGTACGCGTAGGTCTCGACGAAGCCCTTGACGTAGGCGAGATCCTTCGTGAACGGCTTCCCCGTCGGGACGCTCCCTCGGAAGGTGCGGGCGGCCGTCGCGTAGGCGCCGCGCTCGTCGCCGTCGGCGTCGCGCAGCATCCGGAACACGTCGAGGAAGGTCGCCCCCTGCTCCGCGGCGGCGATCGCCCGAACTCGGTCGTCGACGCGGCGCACCCGGGCCGGGAACGACGCCATCGTCAACACCTCGGTAAAGACCGCGAGACCTTCCTGCGTGAGCGTCGCCGAAGGGGGCCCCTTGCCGAGGAAGGCGCACGGGCGCTGGCGGGCGCCGTTCTGGGTCGTGCCGACGTGCACCCAGCCCTCGTGCACCTCGAGCAGCCGGACCGTCCGCTCGTCGAAGGTCGCGCCGGCGCGCACGCGGACGTGGTCGCCACCGGCCGCGGCGTCCGCCACCAGCTCGCCGTCCGCGGTGACGTGCACTCGGCTGCCCCCGGTCTCGACGACCGGCCCGAACGCCTCGTCGAAGCGGGCCTGGAGGACGGCGGCGGCGTCGGTCGCGCTCATCGGCGGCGCCGCCTCCGGGAGCTTCGCGCGCGCGTCGAGCCGGCCGAGCGTCTCGGTCAGCGAGCGCGCTACCTCCGCGAGGCTCGGCACGCCGGGCGCGATGTGCTCGGTCGCCGCGCCGTAGAGCGCCGCCGAGCGCGCGCCGAACGCCGGGGTCCCGCGCGCCTCGAGCATCTCGATCACGCTCGCGTACTCGAGCGCCTGCCGCGTGAGCACGACCGCGGCCGGATCGTAGCGCCCGAGCTGCGCCTCGATGTCTGCGATGAGCGCGTCGAGCGTGGCCCGTCGCTCGGACGGCTCGAAGCGCAGCGGTCGCCCCGCGTAGTACGCGGCGTCGACGGGCGGCTGCTCGCGCGCCCCCGCGGCGAAGAACGCCGCCTCGACCTGGTCGTTCCAGTACACGGCGTCGAGCACCCGCAGCGGGCGCTGCGCCGAGACGAGCCGGTCCGACAACGCGGCGATGCGTTGGGCGCGCTCGCTCTCACTCGCATCAGCCACCATCGGCCCGAAGTTAGCACCTCCTCACGAACCCGCTCGGTCGCCGCGTGTGCGCGGGGGCGCCGGGGGGGCGCTTCAACGGACGAGGCAGAGCGCGCGGCTCACCCAGTCGGTGCCGCCGCGTGGCGCGCGCTCATCGGAGTCCCGGACGACCATCTCGAAGCGCACCAGCAGCCCGCCGGGCGGCACCGCGGCCGCCGGAGGCAAGGTCCAGTCCTGGCTCGCGAACGTCGCCCCCTCGAGGAACGAGAAGGGCCGCTGCAAGGCCCCGGCCGTCACGGTCCACGAGACCTGGAGCTGCTCGAGGCGGCGCCCTCGCACGCCCTCGATGTCCTCCCCGATGAAGGGCTCGAAGTCGCTCGACGACACGAAGACCTGCAACCGCTGCGGCGCGGCCGATGCGGACAGCTCGCGCACGCCGCTGCCCACGCAGCCAGACACGGGCGCGGTGGGGTCCGCGTCGCTCTCCCAGAGCTCTCCATCGACCGCGACCCGCGCGATCGACGGGTTGTGGTTGACGCCGCCGCCGGGCTCGCCGGCCTCGTCCGCGTTCGCGAGCAGGAGCCGATACGACGCGAACTGCCCTTCGTTTCGCGGGTCTTCGCAGCCGAGCGCGCTCAACGGCGTGCCCGCCTCGAGCCCGGCGAGCACCTCGTCGACGGCCGGCGGCGCGCCCCCGAAGCAGACCGCGCCGAGCAGGAGCACGTGCGTGTCGTTCGCTCCGAAGTCGGAAGCCGGCGGCAGCGCGAGGGTGTAGGTCGGGTCCTCGATCGACGGATCTCGGTGCTCGACGACCGCGAAGGGCGCGTCGGCGCACACGGGGACGCCGAGGTTCACGGTGCGGCAGGCGAGGAAGAACCACCCCATCGGCTGGCGCGCGCCCGGGAACCCCACGTGCCACGTCACGTCGGCCTTCTCGCCCGGCGCCGGCGTCGCGCGAGTCGGGTCGCCCTGCACCGATACGCGGGTCCCGAGCAGCCGCGGGCGGATGAGCTGCGTCGGCTCGGTCAGCGACGCCGCGCAGCCGAGCGCCGCCAGCGCCGCGAGCGCGAGCGCGCCGGAGAGCCCGAGGGCGCCGGCGCGCGCCACGACGGGGACGCGCGAGCGACCGCCGCGGCCGCGCGTCGGGCGGCTCACAGCTCCCCCCGCAGGCCGAGCGCCGGGATGATCGGGAGGCCCCGAATCGGCGTGCTCTCGGTGTAGTCGAAGTTGTAGATGCGCCCCTCGGGGTTTTGCCGGTTGTAGATGTTCTGCACGTCGAGGAAGAGCGTGAGCTTCCAGTGCGCGAAGTCCCAGCGCTTCTGGACGCGGACGTCGAGGCGGTTGAAGAAGGGGGCGCGCTCGCTGTTCGGGCGCCCGAAGACGGGCTGGTAGATGTCGTTCAGCGCGTCGTAGATCGAGCCGACGATCGGAGTCTCCGGGTTCCCGCTCACGAGGCGCAGCGTGCCCCCGAGCTGCCAGTTGCGCGGCAGCTCGTAGGTGAACGCCAGCGTGAAGATGTGCGTCTGGTCGAAGTCGAACAGGCGCCACGGCGTCCCCGGCGGGCCGTCCCTACGCTCGCTGCGCGAGAGCGTGTACGACAGGTAGCCGAAGTAGGGCCGACCCTCCGGATCGATTCGTGCGCTCAGCTCCGCGCCGTAGATGCGGCCGACCCCGCCTGTCACGTAGGGCGTCTGCGCGAGCGCCGCGGCGTCACCGACGAAGACGTCCCCGACCTCCGGCGTCGTGCTCAGGACGCGGTCCCACAGCCGCTTGTAGAAGCCCTCGAGGCCGACCCGCACGCCGCGCGCCACGTCGTAGTCCGCCCCCGCGCTCACGTGCACCGAGCGGATCGGATCGAGGTGCGGGTTGCCGATGTCTTTGCTCGACTCCTGCGGCTGCGGTGGCTGGCTGAAGAGCCCCACCCCAGCCTTGAGCGTGAGCGCGTCGGTGACGGCGAAACGCAAGGCGAGGCGCGGATCGAAGGTCCACCGCTCGATGTCGCTGTAGTAGTCGAGCCGCAGCCCGATGAGGGCCTGGAGCCACGTCAGCGGCTGCAGATCGCTCTCGACGTAGAGGCCCGGCTGGACGATCACCGAGCGCTCGTCGAGGGCGACCTGACGCTGCCCGGAGAGCGGCCGCTGCCGGTTGGACTCGCCCTCGCCCTGCCCAGGCGGCGGCCCGACGTAGCGCAGGTGAAAGGGCACGGCGTTCAGGTCGAGCCCCGCGATGAGCCGGACGGTGTCGCTGAGCCGCGCGCGCCACTCGGTCCGCAGGTAGGTCTGCAGAAAGTCGCCCTTGAACGAGATCTGCTCGCCGAGCCCGAAGTCGAGGTGGGTCGGCCCGATCGAGAGCTGGATGTCCCGCTGCACGGTGGGGCTGATGTCCCGATGCCACTCGAGGTGGTTGAAGAAGAAGCGCGTCGTGAGCCCCGCGTCGCCGCGGATGGCGGGGTCGTCTCCGACGGACGTCTTGAAGACGAGCGCGAAGTGGTCGGTGGACCCGTACGAGACCAGGCGCACCTTGTCGCGCGGCGTCGGACGCCACGTCGCGACGAGCTGGTAGTCGTAGTACACGGGCGCGGCGGTGACCCCGACGTCGTCCGGGACGACCTTCGGGAAGATGAGGTCGATGAGGCTCCGCCGAAACGCGCCCGCGACGGCGAACTTGCCGGTGATCGGGCCTTCGAGCAGCGCGGACGCGTCGATCACGCCGAGCTCGACCATGCCGTGCAGCCTGTCGGTGCGGGGGTCGCGCACTGTGACGTCGAGGATGCCGCCGGTCCGCCGCCCGTAGCGCGCGGAGAAGTTCCCTGGGTAGAAGTCGATCTGCTGCAGGAGCTGCGACTGGAAGAAGCTCGTCAGCCCGCCGAAGTGGTACAGGAGCGGGACGGGGACGCCGTCGAGCAGCGTCTGGCTGTCGTTCGGCGCTGCGCCTCGGACGATGAGCGTCCCGGTGCCGAAGGGCGGCCTCGCGACGCCGGGGAGGATCTCGACGGCGCGAAGGGCGTCTCCGCGGGTGCCGGGGATGCGCGTCAGGACGTCGGCCTTCAGCGTCCGCCGCGTGACCTCGCGCGGCGGCGGCTCGATGACCGCGGTCGCACCGAAGGCCGGCTCCTTCTCGCGCGCGCTCGAGCGCAGGCGGTACACGACCTCCGTGGCCTGCCCCGCCTCGACGCGCTCCTCCGCCCGGGTGCGCCCGTAGGTGTCCCCGAAGACGGCGACCTCGTAGGTCCCCGCTGGGAGCTTCTCGAAGGCGAAGCGCCCCTTCGCGTCCGTCATGGCCGTGCGAAGCGGCGCCTCCCTGCCTTTCACGCGCAGCTCCACCTCCGCGCCGGGGACGGGCTGGTCTTGCCGGGTACGGATGACGCCGCTCAACGCGCCCGTGCGTGCCACCTCGGTCGGGCCCGCGCCGCGCTCGAGCTCGAACACGTAGCGGTAGCGGATACGCGACGGGATCGGGGAGAAGTCCCGGCGCGCAGGGTCGAAGACGAAGCGCCGAGCCGCCGCGACGGCCGCCCGGTCGAAGCCGTGGCCCGCGGACTCGAACACCCGCACATGGTCGACGCGGCCGTCGACTCCGATCGTCAGCACGAGGCCCACCGTACCCTCGAGCCCGGCCGCCTTCGCGGCGGGCGGATACGGCGCCTCGACGAAGCGCACGAGGCGCGGCGGCAGGACGAGCGCGCCTGACTGCTCCGCCGGCGCCCGCGAGGCGCCGCGCTGCGCGAGCGCCGGCCGCGGGGACACGGCGAGCGCGAGCGCTACGACGAGGAGGGCACGGGCGGCAGGGCGCACAGCGCCCGACGATAGCACCGCCGCGTCCCAGGACGCGGAGCCCTTCACGCGGGCGATCGGGGGTCGCTGCCAGGTGAAATGCGCGCCTTGGACCCAACCGGCGCGTGCGCGATCCTGTGGGGCAAACGTGGGTCGCTCATCTTCAGCGAGCCCTATCAGCACGCCCTCCGGCTGACGCCGAAGCTGCGCCCCCGCACCCACGTGGTGGTCCGCAACATCGCGATCGCGCTGGCCGTGACCTTCACGCGCTGGGTCACGTTCATGCTCGTGAGCGCGACCTGAGCGCCGTCGGGCCGCAGACACGCGCTACCGAGGGAGCGAGAGCGTGTCGCTCGAAGGCTGGCACACGGCCCGCGTCGCGAGGCCGTACGCGACGAGCGTCAGGACGAAGCGGTCGAGGCCCACGTGGATGGTGCCGTCGCCGTCGTCGATGAACGAGGCAGTCCCGCGCCCAGCGTCCGGGACGGCGGCGCCCTGCGCGTCGGTGGCCGAGGCGCTGGGAAACACGAGCGGGTCCGCGGTGACGAGCGACACCGGCGCTACGACGCCGGAGGTGGCGAGGCTCGTGTCGAGCGTGACGCGGTCGCCGGACCGGCCCCCGAAGCGGCCCAGCGCCTCCGTCACCACAGCCGGCACGCCGGGCACGAGCCCCTCGACCGTGACCGTCTCGATCGTCAGCGTGAGTGCCGCGCCGTCGATCACTCCGCACACGCGCCCCGTCACGGGCAGCGTCATCCCGAACGCGGTGCACAGGGTGTGTACGTCGCCGCATCCGTCGCCCGGCCCGGGCGGGTTCGGCTCGCACCGCCCCGCCTTGCACATACCGCTCACACACGGCGTCCCGTCCGCACGCGGCGTGTGCGTGCAGCCCGTCGCACCGCACGCGTCCGCCGTGCACGCCACCCCGTCGTCGCACGCCCCTGCCACCGGCGTGTGCGTGCAGCCCGTCGCACCGCACGCGTCCGCGGTGCAGTCGACCCCGTCGTCGCACGCCCCCGCCACCGGCGTGTGCGTGCAGCCCGCCGGACCGCACGCGTCCGCCGTGCACGCCACCCCGTCGTCGCACGCCCCCGCCACCGGCGTGTGCGTGCACCCCGCCGGACCGCACGCGTCCGCGGTGCAGTCGACCCCGTCGTCGCACACAACGTCCTCGGTGCACTCCCAGCTCAGGGGCACGCAGCGGCCGGCGTCGCAGACGCCGCGTCCGCCGTCGCACAGGGGTCCGTCCGGCACGGGCCTCGAGACGCAGCCGGCCTCCGGCACGCAGACGGCGACCGTGCAAGGGAGCCCGTCGTCCGGGCAAGCGTTCGCGTCCGGCGTGTGAATGCAAGCCGCGGCGCCCCCCTCGACTTCGCAGCGGTCGACCGTGCACGCCACCCCGTCGTCGCACGCGCCTGCGCCGCACGCGGGTGGAGCGACCCGTGCGTGCCCGCAGCCGGCGAGCGCGAGGGCGACCACGCAGCCGACCCGCGCCGCGCGCCGCGCCGCGGCGCCTCCAATTCCGTCACGCATGTGCCTCCGCCGCACCACGCCCCCCTTTGTACAGCACACATACGTGCGACATCTCGTACGAGGTCGCACGCCGGGAGGGATCGACGCGGTGATTCGACGGACTGCCACGGCACGGTGGATGCCCCGCTCGCAATCCAGCGCTTGGGCAGCGCTGGCCCGAAAAAAGCGCCGCCCCCCGGGCCGGATGGCGCGGGGGGCGGCGTGTGTGGTGGCGTTCAGCCCGGAGGGCGTACGCCTAGCGGGCTCAGTTCACAGCGAACGACGCCTTCGGCGGCGGGCCCGCGGGCACCTCGCCAGTGCAGCCGTTGACTGCGGCGGCCGCGACCCTGGGGTCGCTCGAGTCGATCGGCATGCAGGTGAGCGGGACCGCGACCGGGAACGGACTCGTGATGTTCAGGTCGAGGAAGATCGTGCTCGAGCCAAGGACGAGGTTGCTCGCGCCGGAGGTCACCGCAAACGTCTTCGTCCCCGAGCCACCGTCGATGATGACGGGCACGTTGGCCGTGATGACGAGGTGCTGCGCCGGCACGGGGATGTCGAAGCTCGCGGGGGTGCCCCCGGTCGCGGTGTACGACGCCGTGCCGGTGTTGACGTCAGCCTCCGCGTTGAGCGGGATGGTCAGCGATGTCGACGCAGCCGCCTTGATGGAGACGTTCTGACCGCCGACGACGGGCCCCTGCGGGGTCACGACCACCGTCGCCGGGACGGCGACGTTGCCGATGATGGGCACCATCGGGCAGTACAGGCAGGCCGTCAGCGTCTGCGGCGGCGGCGTCACGGCGTTCGGCTTGCATACGCCCGCCTGGCAGGCGCCGTTACCGCTGTTGCACGACGTACCGTTCGCTACGTTCGAGTGGCTGCACCCAGTGGTCGCGCTGCAGGTGTCCGCGGTGCACTCGTTGTTGTCCGTGCAGAGGCTGTTATTCGGCGTGTTCGCGCACTCGCCAGACACGCAGGCGTCCGTCGTGCACGCGATCGTGTCGTTACAGTCCGCGTTCGTGGTGCACTCGGGGTTCGGCACGCAGGTGCCCGCTTGGCAGGTCCCGGTGTTGTCGTCGCACGCCGTCCCGTTCGCCTTGTTCTGCTGGCCGCAGCCGGTCGTCGGGCTGCAGCTCGGGACGTGGCAGTCGTTGCCGTCCACCGCACACTTGGTGTTGTCGGGCATGTGGGTGCAGCTCCCGTCGCTGGGGTTGCACATGTCGTTCGTGCAGGCGATCGAGTCATCGCAGTGCCCTGGCGGGCACATGTTGCTCGGCGTGCACGTGCCGTTCTGGCAGGTGCCGCCCGTGCAGGCCGTCCCGTTCGCCACGTTCTGCTGGCCGCAGCCGGTCGTCGGGTTGCAAGCAGCCGCGGTGCACTCGTTGCTGTCCGGGGGACACGCGCCGTTGTTCGGCGTGTTGACGCACGCGCCGGTCGCCGGCGTGCAGCTATCGGTGGTGCAGGCGACGCTGTCATCGCACGACTTGGTCGAGTGCCGGCACGTTCCGCTGTCGCAGACGTCGGTCGTGCAGCCGTTCGAGTCGTCGCACTCGGCGTTCGACTGGCACCCCGTCTGGCACGCACCGCCCTGGCAGGTGCCGGCGCCGCTCATGCACGCCGTGCCGTCCGCGACCGGCGTGCTCCCGCACCCGGTGGACGTGTCGCAGGTGTCGGTCGTGCACTCGTTGCTGTCGTTGCAGACGACGGGCAGGTGCATGCAGGCACCGGCCGAGCAGGTGTCGGTGGTGCACGCGTTGTCGTCGTTGCAGTCGGCGTCCATCGTGCACTGGCCACCGGGCACGCACACGCCGCTCTCGCAGCTACCGCCTTGGCACGGCGTACCGTTGGCCGCGGGCGGGTAGGCGCACTTGCCGGCATCGACGTCGCAGGTCGGGACCACGCAGACGAGGCCGGGCCGATCGCACGCGCTGTCGGTCACGACGTGCACGCACTTGTTGTCGACGCAGTTGTCGGCCGTGCAAGCGATGTTGTCGGAGCACTGCGTCCGGTCCGTGCACTCGACCAAGGTCGGCATGCAGACGCCGCCCTGGCACGTGCCCTCGCCACCCTGGCACTCCGTGCCGTCGCTGACGTTCGCGCTGCTGCAGCCCGTCACCGGGTCGCAGGTGTTGGTCGTGCACTCGTTGCTGTCGTCGCAAGCGCCGTTGTTCGGCGTCGCCACGCAGCCCGTCGCCGGGTTGCAGCTATCGGTCGTGCACGCGACGCCGTCGTCGCACGTGATGGGCGTGTTCGAGCACGCGCCCGTGCCCGTGTCGCACGTGTCGGTCGTGCAGGCGTTGCTGTCGTTGCAGTCAACGTTGGTCGTGCAACCGCCGTTGTTCGGCACGCACGTGCCGGCCTCGCAGGTGCCGTTGCCGCCCATGCACGGCGTCGCCGCCGGGACGTTCGTGGTGCTGCAGCCGGTCACGGGGTCGCACGCGTTGGTCGTGCACTCGTTGCTGTCGTCGCAGGCGCCGTCGTTCGGAGTCGCCACGCAGCCCGTCGCCGGGTTGCAGCTATCGGTCGTGCACGCGACGCCGTCGTCGCAGGTCACCGCCGCGTGCGTGCACGCGCCCGTGCCCGTGTCGCACGTGTCGGTCGTGCAGGCGTCGCTGTCGTCACAGTCCGCGTTGGTCGTGCACGGGCCGCTGGTCGGCACGCAGGTGCCGCTCTGGCAGGTGCCGGCGCCGCTCATGCACGCCGTGCCGTCGGCGACTACCGCGTTCTGGCAGCCGGTGCTCACGTCGCAGGTGTCGGTGGTGCACTCGTTGCTGTCGTCGCACGCGGCGTCGTTCGCCGCCGCGATGCAGCCGCTCGCAGAGTCGCAGCTATCGGTCGTGCACGCGACGCCGTCGTCGCACGTGATCGCCGAGTTCGTACACGCGCCGGTGTCCGTGTCGCAGGTGTCCATCGTGCAGGCGTCGCTGTCGTTGCAGTCGGCGTCGCTCGTGCACTTGCCGCTCGTCGGCACGCAGCCGCCGCTCTGACAGGTGCCGTTGCCGCCCATGCAGGCGGTGCCGTCGCTGACGTTCGAGGTGACGCAGCCAGCGGACGAATCACAGGCCGCCGTCGTGCACTCGTTGTCGTTGGCGCACGTGACCGCCTCGTGGACGCACTTGCCGTCCTGGCCGCAAGAGTCCGTCGTACACATGTCGTCGTCGCTACAGTCGGAGTTCGCGGTACAACCCTCGGGCTGACAGGTCGACGAGCACCCGTCGCCGTCGATGACGTTGCCGTCGTCGCACTTCTCGCCGAGGTCGACCGTGCCGTTTTCGCCGTTGTCGACGATCCCGTCGCCGCATTTCGGATTGCTCGAGCTGCCGCACCCCGCGAAGGCCACCATCGCGACCCCGAGCAGACCCAGCAGCGCCCAATATCGCGCCATTTTCATGAAGTCCTCCTGATGAATAGCGGGCGAGATGCAACCACGACCACGCAAGAGCTCTCGACCCCAGCGCGATGCTACAGGCGCGCGCGACGGAGCGAAAGACTTGTGCACGGGAAATCGAGCGCGCTTCGCGCCGCACACCGGGCGGCCTCTCCGCTCGGAGGTCGGCTGGGGCGCGGACTTCGAACGAGGCCGCACCCCCGGCCGACCCGAACGTGTATGCTCGGCACGTGCCCGAGCTCT
This sequence comes from Myxococcales bacterium, assembly GCA_020430775.1. GTDB lineage: Bacteria > Myxococcota_A > Polyangia > Polyangiales > Houyiibacteriaceae > JAGQJE01. The sequence goes on along the minus strand of JAGQJE010000157.1, from coordinate 17,711 downwards.
CGCAATTCCTCGCGTACCTCGCTCGCCCCGACGTCACCGAGATGATCCTGCAGACCGACAAGGTGATCGCGGTGCGCACCGCGGACGGCCTGCGCCCGCTGACGAAGGCGCCGGTCAGCTACGCGAGCCTCGTCCGCTTGCTCTCCGGCGGCGGCGTCGGACGCATCCTGCCGAGCGCCGACGTGCGCGACGCGGCCGAGCGGATCGTCGTCGGTGACGACGCGTACACGTTCCGCGTGTCGCGCGCCGGTCCGCTCATCCAGGTGCGCATCAGCCGCGCTGAGGACGCGCCGGCGCAGGCGCCCCGCGCCCCGTCACCGAGCCCGCCTGCGCCCGAGCCGGAGCCCGCGCGTGCACCGTCACCGGCGCGCGATCGTATGGCCGCGTCGCCGGCCGCGCACCCGCACGCCCCCCGGGGAGCCGGCCGCGACACGACCGAGGACGCCCAGCGCCCGGCGCCCCCCGCACGACACGCGCCGGCGCCGCACCTGACCGGTGAGCTGACCGAAGAGGGCGCCGCCGCCGTGCGCGAGGCGGGCGAGACGGCGAAGCGACACGCGTGGCGCAACGGCCCGCCGGAGACGTGGATGCAGGGGCTGCTACGCGCAGCGAGGAGCCGCCCGGTCAGCGACGTGCACGTCTCCGCAGGCGAGGTGCCGATGTTCCGGACGGCGAACCGGCTGCTGAGCGTGAGCAGCACCCCGCTCACGGCGCACGAGGTCGAGCGCATGTTCGAGCCGCTGCTCGATGACCGCGCGAAGGCGCAGGTCGCCGAGCTCGGGTACGCGGACTTCGCCGTCGACCTCCCGGCGACCGGCCGGCTCCGGGCGAACGTCTGCCGGACGCGCGGCGGGCTCAAGGGCTGCTTTCGGCTCGTGCTCGACAAGCCGGCGACCCTCGAGCAGCTCGGTCTCCCCGAGGCGCTCGCGAAGGTCGCGACCTACCACCAGGGGCTCGCCGTGATCTCGGGCCCGAGCGGCTCGGGCAAGACCTCGACCATGGCCGCGCTGGTGGACCTCATCAACCGGTCCAAGCCTGTCCACATCCTGAGCGTCGAGGACCCGATCGAGGTGGTTCACCCGCGCGCAAAGGCCGTGATCAGCCAGCGCGAGGTCGGCGTGCACACCGAGTCCTACCAGGCCGCCCTCAAGGGAGCGCTCCGCGAGGACCCGGACGTCATCGCCATCGGCGAGCTGCGCGATCGCACGACCGTCGAGATGGCGCTCAGCGCGGCCGAGACGGGCCACCTGGTCATCGCGACGATGAGCACGCCGTCGGGCGCCAAGACCATCGACCGCCTCATCGACATGTTCCCGCCCGAGGACCAGCAGCAGGTGCGCGCGACGCTCGCGGGCGCCCTGAAGATCGTCGTGTCGCAGCGGCTCGTCCCCTCCTCCGACGGCAAGCGCCTGTACGCGGCGGCCGAGCTGATCACCGGCAGCGTGCCGCTGTGGACGCTCATCCGCGACGACAAGCTCTACCAGCTCCCGAGCCTGCTCCAGCGCGGGCGTGGGCTCGGGATCATCCGCATCGAGGACTCCCTCAGCGACCTCCTCGCCAAACGCTACATCAGCCAGCGGGTCGCCGAGCAGTACGCGGACGACCCGAGGGCGCTCACCCTGCCGAGCGCGGCCGCGGACGGCGCGGCGGCTGACGCCTCGACCCAGGCACGCGAAGGGAGGCGGCGCTGATGCCCGAGCTCGACCGTTACTTCGAGCTGATGCTCGACAAGGGCGCCTCCGACCTACACCTCTCGGTGGGGTATCCGCCCATGCTCCGGCTGCGCGGGGACCTCGTCCCCGCCTCGGACGACGTGCTCACGAAGGCGCGGATGCTCCCGCTCTTGGACGAGCTGCTCGACGACAAGCGGCGAGAGACGTTCCACCGCCTGAAGGACCTCGACTTCGCCTACGCGCTCGGCGACCGCGCTCGCTTCCGCTGCAACTACCTCTACAAGCACACCGGCCCCGGCGCCGTCTTCCGCACCATCCCGAGCGAGATCCTGAGCGCCGAGCAGCTCGACCTGCCGGAGTCGATCGTCCGCCTTGCCGACCGGCGCAGCGGCCTCGTGTTGGTCACGGGTCCCACGGGCAGCGGCAAGAGCACCACGCTCGCCGCGCTCATCTCCCACATCAACCACCACGGGCGCGGGCACATCCTCACCATCGAGGATCCGGTCGAGTTCGTGCACAAGCCCGCCCGCTGCCTCGTCACGCACCGCGAGGTCGGGCTCGACGCTCCCACCTTCGCCGACGCCATCCGAAGCGCGGGCCGAGAGAACGCCGACGTCATCCTGGTCGGCGAGCTCCGCGGCGCCGAGACGATGCGCCTCGCCGTCCAGCTCGCGAGCTACGGCATCCTGATCTTCGCGACCGTGCACACCAACTCTGCGACCTCGACGATCAGCCGCTTCATCAACGCCTTCCCGCGCGCGCAGCAGGACGCCATCCGCCGTATGCTGAGCGAGTCACTCGCCGGGATCGTCGCTCAGCAGCTCCTGAAGCGCGCCGACGGCTCGGGCCGGGTCGCCGCGCACGAGGTCCTCGTCGGCACGCCGGGAGTCCAGGCCGCGATCCGCGAAGGCAAGACCTCGATGCTGACGAGCCTCATGCAGAGCGGGCTCGGCGACGGGATGCAGCTCATGGACACGGTCCTCGAGCGCCTCGTCACCGAGGGGAAGGTCACCGCGGAGGCCGCGCTCGAGAAGGCGCTCGACAAGGAGACCTTCAGCGCGCTGCCCCTGGTCAAGGAGCAGCTCGGCGAGGCAGCCATCCTCGGCTGAGCGGGCCGCGGTCCGTCGCAGCCGGCGGACGCGCTCGAGCGCCACGAGCCGACGCTCGCGGCCATCGCCACGCTGGTCGTCGTTCGGGCGCGCTCGAGCGCGACGGATCGCGTGATGCGGCGCTGGCCCGAAAAACGAGCCGCCCCCCGAGCCGGTCGGCGCGGGGGGCGGTTCAGGTGTCGTGGCGCTCAGCCCAGCGGGCGTGCGCCGCGATGGCTCAGTTCACGGGGAACGAGACGGTGGGCGGCGGGCCCGGGGGCACCTCGCCGGTGCAGCCGTCGACCGCGGAGGCCGCCACCTTCGGGTCGCTCGAGTCGATCGGCGCGCAGGTGAGCGGGACCGCGACCGGGAACGGGCTCGTGATCATCAGGTCGAGGAAGATCGAGCTCGAGGCCGCGGTGACCGCGGTCGCACCCGAGCCCACCATCATCGAGACCGTGCCGGTGCCGCCGTCGATGGTAGCCGGGACGTTCGCCGTGATGGTCAGCGTCTGCATCGGCACCGCGATGTCGACGCCCACCGGGGTGGCGCCGCTGACGGCGTAGCTCGCCGTGCCGGTGTTGATCGTCGCCATCGCGTCGAGCGGGATGGTGAGCGTCGTCGAGGCCGAGACCTGGACGTCCGTGCTCGCGCCGGCGGTGAACGGCCCCATCGGGGCGACCGTCGCGCTGGCGGGGACGGACACGTTGCCGATGATGGGCACCATCGGGCAGTACAGGCAGGCCGTCACCGTCTGGGGCGCAGGCGTCTCGCCGCCGCTGCTCTTGCAGACGCCGGCCATGCAGGTCATGTCGCCGGTGCCGCAAGCGGTCCCATCGGCCACGTTCGCCGTCTCGCACATGTTGTTATCGCCACACGTGTTCGTGGTGCACTCGTTGCCGTCGTCGCAGTCCGCGGCCGTCGAGCACGTCGGCTGACACACGCCGGCGTCGTTGCACTCGCCCGCGTTGCCGCTGACCGTGCACGTCGTGCCCGCGGCGGCGTTGCTGTGCTGGCACATGCCGTTGCTGTCGCAGCTATCGGCCGTGCAGTCGTTGCTGTCGTCGCACTTCTCGGCCTCGTTTTGGGCGGTGCACTCGGGCGTCACGCACGCGCCGCTCTGGCAGGTGCCAGCGCCGCTGTTGCACGCCGTGCCGTCGGTGGCGTTGTCGTGCTTGCACGTCCCGCTGTCGCAGCTATCGACGGTGCACTCGTTGCTGTCGTCGCACTTCTCGGCCTCGTTCGCCGTCGTACACGCAGCCGCGGCGCAGGAGCCGCTCATACACACGCCGGAGCCGCCATCGCACGACGTGCCGTCGGCGACGTTGGTCTCGTCACAGGTGCCGTCGGTGCAGACAGCCGCTTTGCACTCGTTCGTCGGAGCTTGGCAGTCCGTCGAGACGGTCTCGGTCGTGCAAGGCGTACCGCTGCTTCCTCCGCATCCAGCCAGGCCCGCCGCGAGGCCGAGCATGGCAACCAGACTAATCCACTTGTACTTCATCCTACGTTACCCCTTTCGGTGGAGAGCATGCACGCTAGCGCAAAGCACAGACCGTGTCGTCGAAAATGGCAAGCAAAAAATTGGACGCCCGGCCGGAATGGCCGCGTGCCGGCGTCCTCATTCCCCAGCCATCACCACAGGACGACGCGCGCCGGACGACGCGCCGCTGCACGCATGAACCGCCCCCCCGGCCGGACGGCGCGGGGGGCGGCGGAGCCTGAGTCGTTTACGCCGGCGAGCGGTCGCCGTCGCTCACTGCACGTCGAACGACGCAGCGGGCGGCGGGCCCGGATCGACCTCGCCGGTGCACCCGTCGATCGCTGCGCCCATCACGCTCGGGTCGCTCGCGTCGATCGGCATGCACGTGAGCGGGAGCTCGATGGGGAACGGGCTGGTGATGCTGATGTCGAGGAAGATGCTCGACGCTCCGACCGTCACCGCGGTCGCGGAGGCGCCGACGGTGAGGGTCGAGAGCCCGCTTCCACCGTCGACGGGCGTCGGCACGTTCGCCGTGATGTTGAGGGTCTGCATCGGCACGGCGGCCGTCACGGTGGCGGGCGTCGCGCCCCCGACGGAGTAGTCCGCCGAGCCCGTGTTCAGCGTCGCCATCGCGTCGAGCGGGATCGTAAGCGCGGTGTTCGCCTCGTACGCGACGTCGACCGTCCCGCCGGCGGTAACCGCGCCCATCGGCGTCACGGTCGCCTGCGCCGGGATCGCCACGTTGCCGACGATCGGAACGTTCGCACAGTACAGGCAGAAGGTCACCGTCTGCGGCGCGGGCGTCTCGCCGCCGCCGCCCCTGCAGACGCCGCCCATGCAGGTCTTCTCGCCGCCCGTGCCGCAGGCCGTGCCGTCCGCGACGTTCGAGGTCGCGCACATGCTGTTGCTGCACGTGTTGGTGGTGCACTCGTTGGCGTCGTCGCAGTCGGCGTCCGCGCTGCACGCCTCGACGCAGGCGCCGCTCTGACACTCACCCGCGCCGCCGTTGCACGACGTGCCGTCTCCCGCGTCGTCCGTGCCGCAGGCGCCCGAGACGCAGGTCGCGACCTTGCACGCCGCCGGCGCCGGGCAGTCGGTGCCGACCGTAGCCGGGGTGCAAGCCGGCGTGGACCCCTCCTTGCACGCGCCGGCGGAGCAAGTGCCGGCCTTGTTGTCCGGCGTCTTGCACGTCGTGCCGTCCGCGGCGGGCGTGCTGCCGCACTCCATCGCCTCGCAGGTGTTCACCTGACACTCCACGACCGGGCAGTCCGTCGGCTTCTCACAGACGATCGGCGGATTGCCGCTGCTTCCACAACCGGCCAGCCCTGCCCCGAGGCAGAGCGCGGCCAACACACACACCTGCTTGTAAGTCATCTTCGTACGTCCCTTTCGGTGGAGAGCGCCGACGTTACCGCAACGAACGCGGCTTGTCGCGTCCCGCCGCACGGCGAGGTGTCCGCGGCCCGTGCGTCGCCGCTGGCCCCCGAACTAGGAGCCGCCGTCCCTGAGTGCGGTCACAGCGTGAGCTGGACCTGCACGCGTGCGACCTGGTCGGCCTCCGTGGCGCCACCGCCGGAGAACCAGCGGCGCTCGTAATCGGCCTGCAGCTTGAACGCGTCGCCGGCGAAGTAGTAGCTCAGCCCGACGCCCACCTCGTGGGTGGCGCGCACGGCGCTCGGCCGACTCGGTCGCTCGAGCGGCGCGAGGCGCGTGTAGCGGCTCGTGATACCGACCGGCACGGCCGAGAGCAGGTAGCTGGCCTGGACCATGGCGGCGACGCCGTTGCGGGGGACATCGACGCCGACCGGAGCGCCGTCCGGACCCGGCGTCCCGGCGAGCGGGCCGACGTGGCGTGTCCCGTAGCGGAGCCCGACCTGCCCGAGGGCCGACAGGCCGCGCGCCTCGAACAGCGCGTCGACGTACGCGAAGTGGTAGCGGGCGGTGCCCCCGTCCGCGAGGGCCGCGCCGAGGACGCCGCGGTCGCGACGGGCGCCGTCCATGAACGCGTAGCCGGCCGCGAGGTCGAGCGCCGGCGCGCCCCGGTCGAAGTCGACCTCGAGCCCGAGCGTCGGCGCGCCGAGCGCGCGGACCGCGAGCCGCGCCCCGTAGAGCATCCGGAAGTCGCCAAAGTCCGCGGACGGCCCGTCGCGGACGACGAAGACAGCCGCGTGGTAGCGCAGGCGCTCGTGGCCGAGAACGTCCGGCGAATACACGTCGACGCCCACCGCGCGCCCGAGGCTCAGCTCCGCGCTGAAGAGAGAGCGGTCGACCAGGGCGAGGTCGGCGGAGGAGGTGAGCCACTCCCGGTTCGAGGGGACCTTGAAGTACCCGGCGCGGACATGGAGCGCCCGGAGCGGCGCGAAGTCGAGGTAACCGTCGTGCAGGAGCGGCGCGCCGACGAGGTTGAGCTGAATCTTGAACGAAGCCGTCTCGCCGAACGCGTGGCCGGCGACCGTGAGCCGCGCCCTGCGGACCCCGAGCGCCTGCTCGACGTCGACGTCGCCCGCGTGGTCCTGCGCGCGCACGCTGTACCGGAGCTGGAGCCTCGCGCCGAGCCGCAGACCGAAGGCGCCGTCGCCGCTGTCGATGCGGAGACCGCCGCCGGGCTCGAAGCGGACCGTCGCGAGCGCAGGCGCGGCGGCCGCGCCCGGAGCGATGCCGCCTGCGCCGGCGCCCGCGTCGACGGAGGCGGCGCCCTGCGCGGCCGGTGCATCGACCGACGGCTGTGCGGCCGCAGCGGCCGAGACGAGCGGCACGCACAGCACCAGCATACGCGCCAGCGCCAGCACCGGCGCGCGGCCGATCGCCCGTGGCTGGGCTGACGTCGGCGGTGCGCCGAGGTCGCCGCGCCGGCAGTGGCGGGTCGGGCGCGCGGCTGCTACCGATGCGAACGCGCGCGGCGCCGGCAGCCGCGCGAAGGAGCAAGCCCGGTGGCGCTTTCGGTCGGAATCGTGGGCCTGCCCAACGTGGGCAAGTCGACCCTCTTCAACACGCTGTCGACCAAGCAGGCGGAGGCGGCGAACTACGCGTTCTGCACGATCGAGCCGAACGTGGGCGTCGTCCCGGTCCCCGATCGACGCTTCGACCGCCTCGTCGAGCTCTTCCAGCCTGCCAAGGTCGTCCCCGCGACGGTCGAGTTCGTCGACATCGCCGGCCTCGTCCGCGGCGCGTCGAAGGGCGAGGGCCGCGGCAACGCGTTCTTGAGCCACATCCGACAGGCCGACGCGATCGCCCACGTCGTCCGTTGCTTCGAAGACGACAACATCGCCCATGTCGACCACCGCGTCGCCCCGAGCGCCGACGTCGCGACGATCGAGACGGAGCTCATCCTGAAGGATCTCGAGACCGTCGAGCGCCGCCTCGACAAGGCCCAAAAGGCCGCGAAGGGGGGCGATGCGCGCGAGCGCAAGGCCGTGTCTCTCTGCGAACGCCTGCACGCGGGGCTCGACGACGGACGCCTCGCGAGCACCGTCGCGCCGGACGACGACGACGAGCGCGAGATCCTGTGCGACCTCTTCTTGCTGACGAGCAAGCCGCTCTTCTTCGTCGCGAACGTCGCGGAGGCGCAGCTCGGCTCGCTCGACACCGACCCGCTCGTCAGCGAGGTGCGCGAGGTGGCCGCGGCGCGCGGCGCCGAGGTCGCCGTGATCAGCGCCGAGATCGAAGCGGAGATCATGCAGCTCGACGCGGCGGACCGCGCCGGGTTCCTCGAGTCGCTCGGCCTCGAAGAGCCGGGGCTGCACAAGGTCATCCGGACGGGCTACGACGCGCTCGATCTCATCACCTACTTCACAGCCGGCCCGCCGGAGGTGCACGCCTGGACGATCCCACGCGGCCTCAAAGCCCCGGCGGCCGCCGGCAAGATCCACTCGGACTTCGAGCGGGGGTTCATCCGCGCCGAGGTGATTCGCTTCGACGACCTCGCCGAGCTCGGGAGCGAGGCGGCCGTCAAGGCAGCGGGGAAGCTGTCCATCGAGGGCAAGGGCTACGTCGTGCAGGACGGCGACGTGATGCACTTTCGTTTCAACGTGTAGCGGCGCGTCAACGGGCTGGCGCGCGCTACGCACGGCGCGGTGTCACGGCTTCGGGGCGGCGACCCGCACCGTCACGCTCGGCTTGACCTTGAGCACGCCGAGCGGCGCGCGGAAGGGCTCGATGCCGAAGTCCGGCTGGTGGAGCTCGACCTCGGCGACGAGGCGGTCTCCCTCGGGCCGGAGGGTCGCCGAGAGCGGACGCTCGGTGCCGTGCAGGCGGAGCGCGCCCTCGACGCGGTACGCCTCGCCGTCCCGGGTGACCCGCGACGAGGTGAAGCGCGCCTCCGGGTGCTTCTTTACCTCGAGGACGTCCTTATAGAGGTTCGCGTGGATCTTCGTGAGGTCGCCGCGGCTGAGCGCGCCGGGCGCGTCCGCGCCGTTCACGCGCGCGCACACGACCTCGAGGCTCGCGAGGTCGAAGGTCGCGGACACCGACGAGGCGTCGTCCGCGACGTCCATCGAAAAGCGCCCCACCCGGAGCTTCAGGTCGTGTCCGAGCTTCGACAGCACGCCGTCTTTGAACGCGAAGACGAGGCACTCGGCGCTGGAGGCGTCGTGATGGGCCATGGGGCGCATGCATATCAGAGCCTCGCCGGCTGCCAAGCCGCCAAGCCGCGTAAAGGTGGTCATCCGCGGTTGGGGGCGATACAGTGACGTCGTGACTCACGCACGAACGCGCGCGATGCTCACGAACAGGCAGCCGTTGGGCCTCGGCCCCGCGATGGTGCGAATCTCTCCGGAGAACGGGTTGCCGCTTGGCGTGGGGGCTCGAACGGCCCCCCCAACTCAGAACGCCCTGCGCGCGGTTGGGACCACTCGGTCCGACGTACCCCGGGGCGCCGGCACGGCCGGGGGAGGAACCAGACACATGGACACCACTAGTATCGGGCTCGCGCAGGGAGTGCAGACGAGCTAACGGCTGCTCTCCCTGGCGAGAGTCCATACCCAAGCGGGGTCGCGCGTCGAACGCGCGGCCCCGTTTTTCATGGGCCGCCCTGCGGTCAGGTCTCTTCGAGCCCCGAGTCGATGGCGCGGAGCGCCTCGCGCGTCCGCGGCGCCGCGGCCCGGTCCGTCGCGAGGTGCACGCGCAGCAGCCGGAGCCCTTCGGCGGTGTCGACGTCGTACCCGGGCGCGAGCGTCTCCCAGCGCGCGCCCTCGTTGGCGCGTGTGACGTCCTCGAGCGTGTGCTCGGTCGACCAGCGCACGCCCTCGAACGAGGGGACGGCCCCGCGCGCACCGAGCAGGTAGAACCCGCCGTCGGCGGCGGGCCCCGCGACCAGGTCCGCGCGCAGCAACGCGATGCCCGCGTCGATGAGGCGCTCGGCCCGCATGGTCGGCGCGTCGCTCCCGATCGCGATGACGCGCTGGTCCGACGCCCCCCCGGCCGCGTCGCCCTCGCCGCACTCGCGCTCGAAGACGGCGCGCAGGCGCTCACCGAGGTCGCCGGCGGGCTGCGGGACGCGGGGCACGCGGTAGGCGTCCGCGATACGGCGGAGCGCGGGGTGGTGCGGATCGCCCGCGCAGTACAGCGAGACGTCCGCCTCGGGCACGCTCAGGCAGGTCGCCAGGGTGTCCTCGAGGAACGCCTCGTACAGGCGAGCGGCCGCGTGGTCGCCGAGCACGCGCGCGAGGCGCGTCTTGGTCTCGCCCGGCACGGGCGCCCGCGCGAAGACGTAGACCGGGAGGTACGGGGGCCGGCTCATGGCGCGGTCATCCGACCGTCAGGGGAGCTGGATCGACAGGTCTGCGGAGCGCTCGGTGAGGGTCTCGAGGCAGCCGCGCTCGGCGGAGTAGGCGAGGACCGGGCAATCAGAGCCGTCGCCGGCTTCGAGGTCGAAGAGGAGCGTGTAGCGCGCGTCGTCGCTCTCGAAGCTGGTCGCCTGCCCGAAGACGCCCACGATGGCGAAGGGGACGTAGCGCTCGTTGACCACCTCTTCTTCGACGTCCTCGCCGAGGTGGTGCTCGAAGATCGTGTCGCGGTCTTCGTCCTCGAGCGTCGTCCACTCGAAGACGCAGACGGCGTCGGGGTCGGGCTCGCCGAGGACGATCTCGGCGTCCTCGTCCAGGAACTCTCGGAAGCGCTCGAATACAGTCTCGTAGTCGGTCATCGGGATCGGTCGTTGGTGGCGGGTACCGTGGCGGGCGCGCGTCGGGGAGCCCGCGGCGCACCGGCCGCCCGCGACGTGCGGGAGCGGCCTATCGCCCATACATCGAGCGGGGGCGGGTCGGCAAGCGAGCCAACCCGAAGCACGCCCCACACACGCGAGCGCGCTACAGGCGCTTCGAGTAGTACTCGATGACGAGGTTCATCTCGACGGGGAAGGGGACCGAGTCGGGCGTCGGCAGGGCGCGGACGGTCGCGGCGCTCTTCTCCTCGTCGAAATCGAGCCACTCCGGTCGCTGCAGCCGCTGGCTGGCGAGCGACTCGACGATGATGGCCAGCTCCTTGCTGCGGTCGCGCGCCGTGACGATGTCGCCCTCGCGCACGCGGTACGAGGGGATGTCGACGCGCTTGCCGTTGACGCGGAAGTGACCGTGGTTGATGAGCTGGCGGGCGGCCGGAATGGTCGCGGCGTAGCCGGCGCGGAAGACCACGTTGTCGAGGCGGCGCTCGAGCAGCTCGATGAGCTTGTCGCCGGACGGCGACTTGCTGTGGACGGCCTCTTTGTACAGGCGCATGAACTGGCGCTCGGTCAGACCGTAGTTGAAGCGCAGCTTCTGCTTCTCGAGGAGCTGCTTTTTGAAGTCGCTCATCTTGCGGCGGCGAGCCTGCTTGGCGCCGTGCTGCCCGGGCGGGTACGGGCGATCCCACATGGACTTGCGCGACAGACCCGGCAGATCAGTGCCGAGCGCGCGCATCTTCTTCACCCGCGGTCCGGTGAAACGAGACATTCCAGACTACCTCCTGAACCGGCGCTAGATAGTGACCTTCGGGCCCCGAGTCAAAGCGATTCGAGCAAATCCCGCGGCCAAGGGTGGGCTGTCCGAGCGGCCGACGGCTTGCCGCGGCGGGCGTACGACCGCATTAACGGAGCCGTCGATCGCTCCCACAGCGCGCGCCGTCCCGGGCGCGCCGGGGTCGGGGGCGCCCTCTAGCCGGCCAGGACCGCCGTGTCGAAGACCATCCATTTCGTATCGCTCGGCTGCGCGAAGAACCGCGTCGACACGGAGGTCATGCTCGGTGTGAGCGGCCTGCGAGGCTACACCGCCGTCGACCAGCCGGAGGCGGCCGACGTGATCGTGGTGAACACCTGCGGGTTCATCGGGCCGGCGAAGGAAGAGTCGATCGACACCGTGCTCGAGCTGGGCGCGTTCAAAGAAGCCGGCTCCTGCGAGACCCTCGTCGTCGCGGGCTGCCTCTCTCAGCGCTACTCGAGCGACCTCGCGGCCGCCATGCCGGAGGTCGACCACTTCCTCGGCTCGAGCGACATGCTCAAGCTCGGCGCCGTCCTCGACGGCGGCGCCGAGCGCATGCTCGTCGGCAACCCGGCCGACTACACGCTCCGCGCGACCGACCCCCGCGCGCTGACGGGCCCGCGCCACAGCGCGTACCTAAAGATCGCCGAGGGCTGCAACCGGAGTTGCAGCTTCTGCGCCATCCCGGCGATTCGCGGCAAGCAACGCTCGCGCCCCATCGCGGACCTCGTCGAGGAGGCGACGCGGCTCGCCGACGCGGGCGTAGTCGAGCTCAACCTCGTGAGCCAGGACACGGTCGCCTACGGCCGCGACCTCCCCGAGCGGCCGACGCTCGCCGCGCTCGTCGAGGCCCTCGCCGAGGTGCGCGGCGTGCGGTGGGTGCGCATGCACTACCTCTACCCGGAGACGCTCACCGACCCGCTCCTCGAGGTGATCGCCGGGCACCCGCGCGTGCTGCCCTACGTCGACATGCCGCTCCAGCACGCATCGGACGCGATGCTCCGGCGCATGCGCCGCGGGCACGGCGGAAAGCGGCTGTACGACGTCGTCGACCGCCTCCAGGCGCGCGTCCCCGGGTTGGTGTTTCGGACGACGTTCATCGTCGGCCACCCGGGTGAGACCGACGAGGATTTCGAGCAGCTCCGCGCGTTCGTCCGCTGGGCGGAGTTCGACCACGTGGGGGTGTTTCTCTACTCGCACGAGGAGGGCACGCACGCCGGGGCCATGACCGACCTCGTCCCCGCGCGCACCGCGCGAGCGCGGCACCGGACGCTCATGCGGACCCAGCGGCCCATCAGCCGGGCGAAGCTCCGCGCGCGCATCGGCACCGAGGTCGAGGTCCTGGTCGACGGGGTGAGCGACGAGAGCGAGTTCCTGCTCGAGGGGCGATTTTGGGGGCAAGCGCCCGAGGTCGACGGCAAGGTCTACCTCTCGAACGGGCGGGCCGAGCCCGGCGAGCTCCGCCGCGCGCTCGTGCGCGACGCGGCCGACTACGACCTCGTCGCGGACCTGCTGGACGCCGACGGGCGGTGGGAGGCGCCGCCGGGCGTCGAACGCCCTCGACGGCGAAAGGTCCGGCTGCGTACCCTCGGCTGATGCCTTCGCGAACGCCTCGGCGGGGTCGCCGCGCTCGTGGGGCGGGCGGGGCCGTGGCGTTCTGCGCCGTCCTGTTCGTGGCGGGCTGCGCCCCCGCCCTGCCCTCGCTGGCGGGTGGCTCGACCACCCCGGCGCACCGCCGAGACGTCGGCCTCGGGGGGTCCGCGCGCGTGCCGTTCGGGCAGCTCCGGCCGCGTGCCGGGCGTGCCGACCACACCGGCGCGGCGCCGACGAACGGGGTCGACGAGCTCGCGGCCCGCTACGAAGAGGCTGCGCTCGCCGGGGGCATCGTGCCTGTGGCCTCCGCTCGCGTCGGGCTCCCGCACCACCTCGACCTCGGCGTGCTCGCCTCCGGCACGATGGCGCAGCTCTCGCTGCGGTGGGAGCGGGTGTTGCGCGACGGTGTGACGCAGCCTCGCTGGGTCATCGGTCTCGCCCCGTACGGCGGCGCGCTGGTCGGCGCGCGGGAGGCCGACCGCGGCGCGCGCGATCGCGACCGCGCGGGGCGGGCCGGGGTCGTGGGCGTCGAGGTGCCCGTGCTGTACGCGGTGGACTTCGGCTCGAGCTACGAGCTGTGGGCGGGGCCGCGGCTCGGCGCCGAGTACCTGCGCGGGCGCTTCACGGCCGGGGAGGCGGAGCGCGCGCGGGCCTCCGCCTGGACGCTGCGCGCCGGCGCCGTCCTCGGCGTCGGGATCGGGCTGCGCGGCCTGCACGTGCTCGCGGAGCTGACGGCGGCGTACGAGCGCTGGCGGGGACGGCAGGGCGACGCAGGGATCACGCGGCAGGGGCTCGTGCTCATCCCCGCCGCGGCGCTTCGCGTCCGCTTCTGATTCCGATTCTGAGCGACGACGGAGTCTGCGACCGCGCTCACGCGCGGGCCCTCCGTCCGCCCCTCAGCGGCGCGCCTGCACGAACTCGCCGACGAACGCGCCCATCAACGCGAGCATGACGCCGATGAGTCCGCCGATGATGTACGACATCGTCGAGAGCTTGTAGACGTCCGCGATGCTCGCGAGGTACGCCATCGTGGGCGGCAGCGCGATGAGCGCCGCCACGGTCGGCTCGATGAAGGTCTTGTTGGGCGACAGAAACCCGACGATCACCGCCCCCAGCGTCCAGATGCCCGCCGCGATGAGCAGCCCCCAGACGCCCTGCGGGTCGTAGGTCGGTAGGACGAAGGGCAGCGCGACCAGGACGATCGCGCCGACCACGAGATCCCACCCGAGCGCGAAGACCACCCACTTCCACGCAAACGAGTCCTGCTGATAGCGGCGCGCCTCGGCCTCTTCGGCGCTCAGCTCGACCTGGCTGATCGCGTCGAGGCGCGCGCCGCACGACTCGCAGCGGGTGTTATCGGCCTGGTTGGTCGCGCCACAGACGCTGCAGATCATCGTTTCGCCAGCCATCGCCTCGCATTGTCATGCCGCGGCGACAAAAGGCAACTGTTGTGGCGTCGTGGTTTGACCTGTGGGCCGGGCCGAGTACGTTCCCCGGCGCCCGCGCGGTCGGCGTCGCGGCAAAGGAGGCCCCCGTGGCGCGGTTCATCGACGAGCTGAAGCGAACCCATTCCTGCGGCGCGCTCCGCATCGATCACGTCGGCGAAGAGGCGGTGCTGTTCGGGTGGGTGCAGAACCGGCGCGACCACGGTGGCTGCATCTTCATCGACCTGCGTGACCGCGACGGCCTCACGCAGCTCGTCTTCGACCCGGAGCGCGCCGAGCGAGCGGCGTTCGAGGCCGCCGACCGCGCGCGCTCGGAGTGGGTCATCGGCGTGCGCGGCACCGTCCGGGACCGCGGCGAGATGCGCAACCCGCGCCTTCCGACCGGCGAGATCGAGGTCGAGGTGCACGAGGCGACGGTCTTCAACGAGGCGGCCACGACGCCCTTCGAGATCGAGGACGCCGTCAACACGAGCGAAGAGAAGCGCCTGCAGCACCGCTACCTCGACCTGCGCAGGCCGAAGCTCCAGAAGAACCTCCTCATGCGGAGCCGCCTCAACGCGGAGACGCGCAACTACTTCACATCCAAAGGGTTCATCGAGGTCGAGACCCCCTTCCTCGTCAAACACACGCCGGGCGGGGCGCGCAATTTCGTCGTGCCGTCGCGCGTGCAAGAGGGGACGTTCTACGCGCTCGCCGAGAGCCCCCAGCTCTACAAGCAGCTCCTGATGGTGGCCGGCTACGACCGGTACTTCCAGATCGTGCGGTGCTTCCGGGACGAAGACCTGCGCCTCGATCGACAGCCCGAGTTCACGCAGATCGACGTCGAGATGTCGTTCATCAACCAGGACGACCTCTTCGAGACCATCGAGGGGCTCGTCTTTCGCCTCTGGCGCGAGGCGCTGGGCGTCGATCTTCGCGAGACCTACCCGGACGGGAAGCTCCCGCGGCTCGACTTCTACGAGTCGATGCGCAGGTTTGGCAACGACAAGCCCGACATGCGCTTCGGCCTCGAGCACGTCGACCTGACCGCGCTCAACACCGAGCACGGCGGGGGCGGCATCCCAATGCTCGCGCCCATCGCAGAGCGGTTCCGCGACGGGACCTACCGCGAGGACCTGCCGCAGGAGATCGTCAAGGCGATGGTCGTCCCGGCCGGCCACGGCTTCTCGCGCAAGGACGTCGACGCCCTCGAGAAGTACGTCCAGCAGATGGGGAGCAAGGGGCTCGCCCGCGCGAAGGTCGACGCCTCCGGCGGCTGGGTGCAGAGCCCGCTCGCCAAGATGGTGAGCGACGCGTACCGCCTCGCCATCAACGAGGCGGTCGGCGCGAAGGACGGCGACCTCATCTTCTTCCAGTTCGGGCCGACCGCGAAGGTGCACACCGTGATGGCGAACCTGCGCCTGCACCTCGGCAAGAAGCTCGGGCTCATTCCGGAGGCCGGCAACGACGGCAAGTGGAACCTGCTCTGGGTCGTCGACCCGCCGCTCTTCGAGCGCAGCGAAGACGGAAGCCGCTGGGAGGCTGCGCACCACGTCTTCACGCGCCCGCACGACGCGTGTATCGGACAGCTCGAGACGGACCCGGGCAAGGTGCTCTGCTACCGCTACGACCTCGTGCTGAACGGCTTCGAGATCGCGGGCGGCTCGATCCGCCTGCACGACCCGGACGTGCAGAAGAAGGTCTTCGAGGTGATCGGGCTCGGCGAGGCGGAAGCGCGCGAGAAGTTTGGCTTCCTGCTCGACGCGCTCGGGTATGGGGCGCCGCCGCACGGCGGGATCGCGTTCGGGATGGACCGCATCGCCATGCTGGCGGCGGGCACCCAATCGATCCGCGACGTGATCGCCTTCCCGAAGACCCAGCGCGGGAGCGACCTGCTCACGGGCGCGCCCACCCCCGTCGATCCCGAGCAGCTCCTCGAGCTGCACATCAAGACCGTCTGACGACGCGCTCGCGCGGGCGAGGCGCGCGGGCACCGGCGCGGCGCGCGGTCGCCGGCGCGGCGCGCGGTGAAGTTCAGTCTGCTGCGGTCGGGCTCAGGCTGCGGATGTAGGCGACCAGCGCGTCGAGCTCGGCCTCGGTGAGCCGGCCCTCATAGCTCGGCATGACCGCCTTGTAGTTCTCGACGATGTGCAGGTTCGGGTGCAGGACGCTCTCGCGGACGTAGCGGCTGTCGGCGACCGTCGAGCCGCCGCGCAGGAAGTGGCGCGTCTTGCCGTAGAGGCCGTCGAGGGGCGCGCCGATGCCGCGGCGGCCGTCGACCGAGTGACAGCGTCCGCAGCCCTCGGAAGCGAAGAGGCGCTCGCCCCACTCGGCTTCGGTGAAGCCGGCCGGTAGGCCCCGGCTCGTCTCGGGCGGCGACGGCTCCGTCGGCCGACTGTTGCAACCGGCCACGCTCGCGAGCCCCGCGCAGCAGAGCGTGGCTACCACGCAAGCCGCGGCGAGGGCACGACGCGGCGCGTCGGCGACGAGCGGCCGCCGAAGCGCCGGCGTGATCCGAGAGCCGGGCCTCACGCGCTGCGCCCGCGCGAGACGCTCAGACGCTGTCGATCTGGCGAATGCGCTTGCGGCGTCGGCGGGCCGCCTCGGCGGCCTTCTTACGGCGGCGGACGGACGGCTTCATGTAGTGCCGCCGCCGCTTGAGCTCACGCAGGATGCCCTCGGAGGCCATCTTGCGCTTCAGGTGCTTCACGGCGCGATCGAGACCGCGCTCGCCGACCTGCACCTCGACGGGCTTGCACTGAACCGCTTCACCGACGCTCATACGTTTCCTCTAGCAGAGCCATGGGCGGGCGAGGCTGGCACGCGCCCGCCGGTGGCGCAACCCAAGAGCCGACATCGCGACATCGCGCCCGCGCCGTCACGGGTTCGGCTCCGCCGGGATAGGGGGCGCGTCGGCGTGGTCGACGGGCAACTGGGGCTCGGCGGCGTTGTCCGCCGGAGGCACGACCCCCGTGGGGACGTCCGGTGGACCCTCGGACCCCGTCTCCGGCGCGACCCCGGCGGGCTCGTCGGGCGCCTCGGCGGGTGGTTCGCCGGCCGCATCCTCGGCCTGCGGCTCGTCCGGCTCGACCCGACCGTCCGGGTGCGGCGCGGCCGGCGCGGCGGAGGGTTCGCCTCCAACGACCTGCTCGAGCTGCGCGTCCTTGGCGGCCTCGGCCACGCTCACCAGCTCGCCGGTGCCCGGAGAGACCAGCGGGCTCAACCCACCTCGCCGATAGCTCGCCAGGAGCGCGTCGAAGGCGGTCGGGCCCATGGTCGCGCGGACGGCGTCGTGCACGCACAGGTCCTCGACGCGCTCATACCGAGCGGGGCACGCGCCGCTCCGGGCGGGGATGAGGGCGGCGAGGTAGTCCCCGCTGCGCATGTGGATCAGCGGGGCCTCGACGATCGGCGGCGGGGGCTCCGCCGGCGGGGGCTCGGCCGGCGGGGGCGGCTCCGCGGGCGGGGGGCTCGGCGGCGCGGCGGGCTGCGCCTCGTGCCTG
>JAGQJE010000156.1 GCA_020430775.1 Myxococcales bacterium | reverse complement strand
CGGCGGCGGCGCCGGCTCCGAGCGCCGCGGCGGCGCCGGAGAGCGCGTCGCGCGCCGTGCCGCCGGGGCGACCGCGCTCGGCTCGAGCGGCGGGGCGTGCTCGACACGTTTGCGAGTGAAGGCAGCGGGCCGCGCCGCGAGCCCCCGCGCGATCAGCGCTCGGATCGTGTCCTTCACCTCGCCGACGTAGCCCGCGATGACGTCGTCGGGCTCGGAGCCGTCCCCCTCGAAGCGCATCGGCTCCCCGTAGTAGATCTGGCAGCTCACCGGCAGCGGCCAGAGCACGAGCTGCGGAGCGACGGGCAGGGCCGGGGTGCCGATCAGCTTGGTGACGAAGTCGAACTTGTGGACGATCGGGAACGCCTCCTCGCCGCCGATGAACGCGAAGGGGATGATCGGCGTCTTCTTCTTCAGGGCGAGGCGCATGAACCCCGTGCCGAAGCGCTCGAGCTGGTAGCGGTGCTTGTACAGCTTCAGCGCGCCGCGCTGGCCCTCGGGGAACGCCACCACGAGCCGCTCCGCTTCGAGCAGCATCTCCGCGTGCTCGGGCAGCCCGGTCAGGTGCCCGAGCCGGCTCAGGAGCAGCCCGGCGTACGGCTTGGTGTTGAAGAAGTACTCGGCCATCCCGTGGCCGAGGCGCGGGTGCGTCGGGTTGAGCAGCAGCGACGTGAAGACCATCGCCGCGTCCGCACCGACGCCGCCCGAGTGGTTTCCGATGACGAGGCCGCGGCCGCGCTCCGGGATGTGCTCGCCCCCGAAGACGGTGACGTTGAGGTAGCTGCGGTACATCCGCGCGAAGGGCGAGTAGGCGCGGATCAGGTGGCGCTTCGAGATGCCGAAGGGGTCGACCCCGTACGCGTCGAAGGGGATCGGCAGTCGCTCGACCTGCTGGCGGATCTGCTCGTCGTTGAAGAGGCTCATGCGCACACCCGGGTGATGCCCGTCCCCCATGACAGCGCCGGGGCGAGCCGCACGCATCGTAACGGCGCGACGCGGGCAGGCAACCGGAGTCTGCGCTACCTGAGCGCTCACCCGCCCGGACGCCGGCGCGCGGTCACGGCCCCCAGGGCAGGACCGGGTCGGTGCACATCATGCGCTCGGCGTCGTCCGTGTCCGACGGCCCGCAGCCGCTCATCTCGGGGAAGTCGCAGATGCCCATCGGGCAGCTATTGGTGACCATCCCCGTGCTCAAGAAGGTCTGCAGGTCGTCGAGCGCGGAGGGCAGCTTGCGCACCTTGTCGTGCGGGTCCTCGCACAGGCGCTGCGGCGCGGTGCAAGGCGGATCGATCGGCAGGCCAAAGCCGTACTCGAGGTAGGCCGACTCGGCGAGGGGCGCCGTGACGGTCGTCAGGCCGAAGATGTCGTGCGGCGCGATGCCGGTGTCGACGTGCGGGAGCTGCATCGTCCGGGCGATGATGTGCGCGCCGATGTTGTTGACCTGGTGGTCGCCGAGCGCCGCCCGCAGCAGCGCCTCTTTGGCCTCGGTGCCGGGCAGCGGGTCGCGGACGATGTGCTGCGAGTAGCCGTTCGGTTCGACGCGGTCCCAGAGCATCTGCACGAGGCCGACCGCGAGGTGGTCGACGCGAGGGTCGGGGAAGGCGGTGTGGAGGATCTCCAGGAAGGGGTCGAAGTCCTTGCTGCGGAACACGAGCAGGCTGTAGGGCTGGCCCATCACCTCCAGCACGCCGCGCTCGATGTCGGTGCTGAGCGCCATGAACACGGCGCCCTGGATGCCGCCCTGGCTGATGCCGTAGTAGTACGCCCGGCTCGGGTCGATGTACTTGCCGTAGGTCGGGTCGTTCGCGAACCCGGTCTTCATCATGCGCATCACGAGCAGCTCGTTGACGAAGCCCTGGTGCAGTCGATCGAACATCGTCGAGATGCGCCCGAGGTTGCCCGTGCCGAGGATGAACCCGACGGCGGCGGTGTCCGACTCGGCCATGCCCCACAGGTCCACCCCGAAGAACACGTAGTCGTTCTTATTGATGAACGTACGGAAGTTGCCGTTCTCGATCTGCGAGCGGCTCCCGAAGAGCCCGTGGCCGTACTCGATGAGGCCGCCGGGCGCGTCGAGCGCGCTCTTCGGGATGAGCACCTCGAAGGGCACCTCCGCGGTCGGCTGCGCCGGGTTGACCATCGGCAGCCCGTCCGGCCCGAACACGAGGTCCGAGTTCGGGCCCGCGCCCGTCATGTAGAGCGGCACGGTCATCGTCCCGTTGATGCGGAACGCGATCGTGTCGGGGTTCCAGTCGTCGTCGGTCGTCCCGTTGGTGTTGTCGTTGACCTCGCCGATCGTGTAGGCGGGGCCGCTCGGTCCGACGCGTGACAGCGCGTCGTCCCGCATGTGTACGAGCCAGGTCCAGTTGTTCTCATCGCTCGCCGTCGTGAAGTCCCACGCCATCTGCAGCGAGGCCCGCGGCATGCCGGCGGCCGAGAGCTTCCCGAAGATGTCGTCGTAGCGCGGACGCCGCGCGTCGACGCTCGGGTCGTCGGTGAAGGGCGTCCCGTCTCGGAGCGCCGCAAAGGCCGGCGACGCCGGCACCAGCGCGCCGCCCGCGTCTCGGACCCCGCGGACGCCGACGATGTACCGCGTCGCGTCCTTCAGGCGCACGATCGGCCGGATCAGCAGCAGGCTCTGGTGGGTCGGCTTGCCGAGCGGATCGAAGTCCGCGTAGTACGGCACCCGATCGCCGGTGTCTGCCTCGATCACGACGATCGCCGAGTCCGCACCGAGGCCGTCGTCGATGTGTCCGACCGCGCCGACCGGCGTCTCACCGAAGCCGGCGCCGCCGTCGAAGTAGGTCATCAGCGCGTTGCCCGTCGAGAAGCCGTCGCTCTTGTCCCATGCGGCCGCCGAGCTGCCGCGCATCAGCCCCGGCCCGAAGCGCACGCGCAGCCCGGTCGGCGACGTCTCGTCCTCGATGGTGTAGGCGTCCGAGGGGAAGGGGAAGCCGCAGATCTCCGGGACGAGCGGGTCGCAGTCGACCACGGCCTGCGGCGTCCCGCCGTCGGGCATGCCGCTGTCCGGCATCCCCGCGTCCGGCGTGCCCGCGTCGGGCGAGCCTGCGTCGGGCATCCCCGAGTCCGGCGTGCCCGCGTCCGGCGTGCCGCCGTCGGGCGTGCCCGCGTCCGGCACGCCGCTATCGACCACGACGTGGGTGCTGTTCCCACAGCCGCCGAGCGCCAGCGCCGCGGCGAGCAGCGTGACCGAGAGTCCTCCTGACCTACCCATCGCGTCAGCCTCCTGTCCCCGAGGGGTACCGTACGCGCGCCGCCACCCTCTGCACAAGACCGTAGCGCGGGCGCGGGGACGAGATCGATTCGTGGGAAGTAACTCGGGGTCTGGGGCTGCAAAGGATCGACTTGAGGGATCGGGGATGCGATCGTCGGGGCATGTTCATGTCGACGTCGCGGCAGCGTGGCCTGTTCGAGCAGGAGATG
>JAGQJE010000155.1 GCA_020430775.1 Myxococcales bacterium | reverse complement strand
CGCAGCCGCGGGCGCGGGGGCGGGCGCGGGCACGGCCGCCTTCGCGGCCTCGGCGGCCTTCGCCTGCTGGGCGGCGGCGCGCTCGAGGGCGTTCTGGCTGCTCGACGAGGTGTAGGCGAGCACGACCGAGAGCACCATGAAGATGGCCGCACTCACCGACGTGGCCTTCGTCAGGATGTTGCCGGCGCCCGCGCCGCCGAACATCTGCTGGCTCGCCGAGGAGGCGCCGCCGAGCCCCGCCCCGAGCCCCCCGCCCGAGCCCGACTGGAGCAGGACGACGAGGATCAAGAACAAGCAGACCAGGACGTAGACGACGTGCAGCAGGATGACCATCGGGACCTCGGCTCAGAGCGCGGCGCGTACGATGTCGGCAAAGGAGCCCGCTTGCAAGGAGGCGCCGCCGACCAGGGCCCCGTCGATGTCGCGCTCGGCGAGCAGCTCGGCGGCGTTGTCCGGCTTCACGCTCCCGCCGTAGAGGATGCGCGTGTCCGCGCCGAGCTTGGCGTCGCGGCCCTCGAGGTGCGCCCGGAGCGCGGCGTGCGCGGCCTGGGCGTCCGCGGCGGTGGCGGTCCGGCCGGTGCCGATGGCCCAGACGGGCTCGTACGCGACGACCAGGTCGTGCAGGTCGGCGGGCGCGATGCCGCCGAGCGCGCGGTCGAGCTGGCCGACGATGACCTCCGTGGCGTCGCCCGCCTCACGCTGCTCGAGCGTCTCGCCGACGCAGACGATGGGCACCAGCCGGTGGCGCAGCAGCGCCTCGAGCTTGCGGTGGACGCCGTCGTCGGTCTCGCCGAAGTGCTGGCGCCGCTCCGAGTGGCCGATGATGCAGTACGTGCACCCGGCGTCGGCCAGCAGGGGCGCGCTCACCTCGCCGGTGAACGCGCCGCTGTCCTGCTCGAAGACGTTCTGGCCGGCGAGGGCGATGCCCGTCTCGCTCAGCGCAGCGTGCACGCGCGCGAGGGCGGTGAACACCGGGGCGATCACGATGTCGACGTCGCGCAGCGCGGCCTCGCCGTCCTCGGTGAGCGCGGCGTAGAGGTCCTCGGCGAGCGCGACGGCCTCGCCGAGGGTCTTGTGCAGCTTCCAGTTCGCTGCGACGAGCGGTCGCCGGTCGGTCATGTCCGCAGCGCCTCCAGCCCGGGCATGGCGTGGCCCTCGAGGTACTCGAGCGAGGCGCCGCCGCCGGTCGAGACGTGGTCGAAGCGGTCGACCAGGTTCGCCTGCGCGATGGCCGCGACGCTGTCGCCGCCGCCCACGACGCAGAAGCCCGGGCAGTCGGCCACGGCGCCTGCGACGGCGAAGGTGCCCGCGGCGAAGGCCGGGTTCTCGAAGAGCCCCATCGGCCCGTTCCAGAAGACGGACTTCGCGCGCAGGATGCGCTCGCGGTACCGGGCCGCGGTGTCCGGCCCGATGTCGAGGGCCATCGCGCCGGGCGCGACGGCGTCGGCGGCGACGACGTCCGCGCGGGTCGCGCCGAGCGCGTCTCCGACGCGGAGGTCGACCGGGATGAGGAGCTTCACCCCGGCGGCGTCGGCCTTGTGCATCACGGTGCGCGCGAGGGCGAGCTTGTCCGACTCGACGAGGCTGCGCCCCACCTCGATGCCCTGCGCCGCGAGGAAGGTGTTCGCCATGGCGCCGCCGATGAGCAGCTCGTCGACGCGGGGCAGCAGCGCGTCGATGACGCCGAGCTTGTCGCTCACCTTGGCGCCGCCGAGGATGGCGACGTAGGGGCGCGCGGGCTGGCCGCGCAGGTGCTCGAGCGCGGCGACCTCGGACTCGACGAGGAAGCCGGCGCCGCGGGCGGCGATGAGCCGGGGCAGGGCGCTCACCGAGGCGTGTGCGCGGTGCGACACGCCGAACGCGTCGTTCACGTAGACGTCGCAGAGCGCGGCGAGCTGGCGCGCGAAGTCGACGTCGTTCGCCTTCTCGCCGGGCTCGAAGCGGAGGTTCTCGAGGAGCAGGACCTGCCCGTCGCGAAGATCGGCGGCGAGCTTACGCGGCGCGTCGCCGACGCAGTGCTCGGTGAGGATGACCTCGCCGCCCGGGAGCAGCGCGGCGAGGCGCTCGCCCGTCGGCTCGAGCGACAGGCGCGGGTCGCGCTTGCCCTTCGGCCGGCCGAGGTGCGAGGCGAGGATGACCCGCCCGCCGTGCGAGAGCGCGTGCTCGATCGTCGGCAGCGCGGCGCGGATGCGCGTGTCGTCCGTGATGCGGCCGTCCGCGTCGAGCGGGACGTTGAAGTCCACGCGGATGAAGACCCGCTGCCCGTCGAGGTCGAGGTCGCGGATCGAGGCGATCGAGTCGAGCATCGCTCAGCCCTTCGAGGCGACGGTCTCGACGAGGTCCACCATGCGGTTCGAGAACCCCCACTCGTTGTCGTACCAGCTCTGCACCTCGACCAGGTCGCCGCCGACCACGTCGGTCTGCGCCGTGTCGACGACGCTCGAGTGCGGGTTGCCGAGGTAGTCGACCGAGACGAGGGGCCGGTCCTCGACGGCGAGCACGCCGGCGAGCGGGCCCGCGGCGGCCGCGGCGAGGGCGGCGTTGACCGCGTCGACCGTGGTCGGCTTCGACACGAGCGCCGACAGGCAGATGAGCGAGACGTTCGGCGTCGGCACGCGGATCGAGGTGCCCGCGAGCCGGCCCTCGAGCTCCGGCAGCACGAGCGAGATGGCCTTCGCGGCGCCGGTCGAGGTGGGGATCATCGACAGGGCGGCCGCGCGCGAGCGGCGCAGGTCCTTGTGCGGGAGATCGAGGATGCGCTGGTCGTTCGTGTACGAGTGGACCGTGACCATGTGCCCCTTGAGCAGCCCGAACGACTCGTGCAGGACCTTGGCGACCGGGGCGAGGCAGTTCGTCGTGCAGGACGCGTTGCTCACGATGCGGTGGCGCGCCGGGTCGAAGCTCGCGGTGTTGATGCCCACGCAGAACGTGCCGTCGATGTCGCTCCCGCCCGGGGCGCTGATGACGACGCGCTCGGCGCCGGCCTCGAGGTGCTTCGAGGCGAGCGCCTTCGAGCGGAAGAGCCCGGTGCACTCGAGGACGACCTGCACCCCCAGCTCGCCCCAGGGGAGCTTCGCCGGGTCGCGCTCGGCGAAGACCGGCACGCGCCGGCCGCCGAAGACCAGCGCGTCGCCGTCGGTGGCGACGCCGTCCCGGAGCCGACCGTGCACCGAGTCGAACTCGAGCAGGTGCGCGAGGGTCGGTGCGTCCGTGAGGTCGTTGATGCCGGCCAGCTCGAGGTCGGTCTGACCGGCGCGGGCGAGGAGGACACGCGCTACGCAGCGCCCAATGCGGCCAAAGCCGTTGATCGCGATCTTCGTACCCATGAGGCCTCTCTTCCGCAGGCACGAGCGTGGAGGGCGGCCGGTCGGCCTCGCCCGCGGCACCGTCGGGTTCGCACCGTAGCGCGCGCCCCCAAGCGGTCAAGGATGTAGGGGACGCGCGGGCGGGGGAAGCGGAGGGCGCGGGCCTGGTCGGAGGGGCCGGGGCGGGGTGCGGCGGGGCGCGGCGCGGCTATCCGTCGAGCGGGCTCGCGCCGGCGCCGGGCGCGTCGTCGGCGAGCTCGTTCGTGAGCAGCTCGAGCAGCTCGTTCGCGAAGCCGACCACGTCGGAGCGCGAGTGCCCGTTGGCGCGCAGCTCGCGGTAGACGGACTTCGCGAGGATCTTCACGGCGCGTGCGTCGTTCACGCTCGCCGGCGTGAGCTCGGAGGTCTCGGTTTCGGGCATCGGCAGTCCTTCGGCACCCCGAGGGCGGCGCGCCGCGTCGGCGTCGCGGGTGGGGTGAGGCGGTGTGTGGTCCGTTCTACAACCAACCGAGGGCAAAAGCATTCTTTGTGCCAGCGCTGAAGCGCCGCGCGCGTGGCGGCGGGCCTCGTGACGCCGCCGCGGTCCGCGACCGATTCCTCCATTGTTCCGATGGTGTGGGTCAGATTCCGGCCGAGTAGCCAAAAAGCTGTTTGATCTCGGTTCGTTTCGAAGTGCGTAAAGCGTTACGCACCAAGCGCGCGTAGGTGCGTAGTGTCTTTCGCGGTCGGGCGAGTTGGGTGCGCCGGTTCGCCGCGCTTGACGTCGGGGCGGGTTCCCTCGCATTTTGGGAGCGGATGCCGGACGAACGCGCAGGTGAGGGCTCGGCGCAGCCGGCCGAGAGCGAGGGCGCCGCACGCCGGCGTCTGCCGCCGACCGACGACGACGCGTTTGCGCGCGAGTACCGCGCGCTCGTCATGTCGATCGCCACGAAGGTGCATGAGCAGGTCCGTTTCGCGGGCGACCGGGAGGAGCTGGAGGCGCTCGGCTTCAAGGGGCTCGTCGAGGCGCGGTCGCGCTTCGACCCGACGCGCGGCGTGCAGTTCAACACCTTCGCGTATTACCGCATCCGCGGCGCCATCATGGACGGCGTGCGGTCGATGAGCGCCCTGCCGCCGTCCGTGTACCACCGCATCCGCCTCGCGGAGGCGCAGGACCGCGTCGGCGAGCAGGTCGTCGAGGCGCGGGCGAGCCGGCAGGCGGCGAGCCCTTACGGCCGCGTGGTCGGGGGCGACGCGCTCCGGGCGCTCGAGGCCGGGCTCGGGAGGCTGGCGACCGCGTTCGTCGTCGGCGCGGCGACGGCGACCGGGCCGGAGGACGGACCCGACGAGCGGCTGATCGCGGCCGAGCAGGCGAAGCGGGTGCGCGCGCTCGTCACGACGCTCCCCGAGCGCGAGCGGGTGGTGCTCGAAGGGCACTACTTCGAGGGGCGGCGGCTCGAGGACATCGGCGCGGAGCTCGGCATCTCGAAGTCGTGGGCGAGCCGCCTGCACAGCAGGGCGCTCGACAGGCTGCGGGTCGAGCTCACGCGGGACGAACGCGGACCGCGGCGCTCGAGCGGCGCGGGCGGCCCCTTCAGGGCCGGGCGGGCAAGGGCTTGTATCGGCGGAGAACTCGTTCTTTTCAAAAAAGGCCTGGCGCATGAGGAACCCTCCAAATTCAGGCTGGGCTACCAATGGGAATTCT
>JAGQJE010000154.1 GCA_020430775.1 Myxococcales bacterium | reverse complement strand
GGCAGGTTGTAGGCATGCGGAGGCCCATGCCGGCGTGCCGACGCCGTGGGCCGGCATGGAAGGCGTGCTCCACGAGGGCGCGCGCCGACCGCCGCTAAGAGAGAAAAGCGGCGGTTCGCGCCCAGCGAAGCGCGCGTTCTCGGGGACTTCGAGCGCCTCGAACGAGCCGATCTCGGGGAGCCGTACCGCCGCTTTCCGAGGATCGGCGCCGTGGTCGCGCGCGAGGCCCGGCTCGGCAGCGCCGTCTTGGCGCGCGTGGCCGCCTGCGTGTTCTCGCGCGCGCAGAGGTGACCTCGTCGTGCTCGAGCGCTCGAAGCTGGGCGGCAGCGTAAGGCCGCGGAGTCCCAGGGTCGGCGCGAGGGGCGCGTGTTCTTCCGGCCCGCTGTGGGCCTCGTGGGCGCCCGTCTGCGAGGCTCTGCTGGTCGCATCGTCCTGGCCGCGTGGGCGCGCGGCTGCGCGGGGGGCGATCATCCCTCGTCCTCCTCACCGTTCGCGCCACGTGGGCCAACGTCGGCGCCGTCGTGCGCGCCCAGCGCTGCTTCGACGGCAGCGGCCGCCCCGAGCACCTGGTTCTCGATCAGCTCAGCGTCGTCCGGGTCTGCGCCCATCTGCTCCGCGAGCTCGCGGGCGAGGTTCACGAGGCGGCGCACCTCGTCGCGCAGGTGCTGGGACAGGTTCGGTTCCGCCGCGCCGTCCCGAATCGAACGGGAGGGGGGCAACCGAACACCGTCGAGGCTGCTCGATTTCCCGTGCTCGGTTTCGACCGCCTCACCGCGCACGTCGATGATGCCGGCCATCGCGGGCGTCGAGGACTCGAGGTCGCGCATGTAGCGCTCGTGCTTCTCCGACAGCACCTCGAGCGAGAGCATGTGGCGGATCTCCTGCCGCGAGTCGGCGCCGCCCTCGAGGAACGACTTGAGCCGGATGAGCGTATTGACGTCGGCGGGGCTGTCGGTGCGGACGCGGCCTTCCTTGAGCGCCTCCCTGAACTTGATGAGGAACTCGTCGATGAGCGCGAGCATCTCGGCGACCGTGATCGCCTCGGCCGTCGCGCGTGCCTCGATGATCTTCTCGTCGCGGCGGGCCTCGATGCGGTGCTCGCCGTACTTGCGGCGGTGCATCGTGTTGTGGCTCTTCGCGTAGTCGGCGATGACGCTCGGTGCGACGCCGTACTTCTCGGCCAGCTCGCGGTACGTCGGGTAGACGGTGTTCGACGTCCCGTCGTCGTTCATCGACACCTCGCCGAAGACGAGCAGGCGATCCAGCTCCGCGAACGGGATGACCGGCGCCTGCTGGTGGCGAGGACGGCCGGGTCGACGACGCTCATCCGAGGGCGCGGTGTTCTCCGTCGCGGATTCCTCGCTGTCTTCGACGCTCGCACGCACGACATCGCTGGGCTCGGGCGCTTCGACGGAGCGCTCGACCTTCGGCGGCGGCGGGATCTTCGGAGGATCGAGCTCGGCCCGCAGCTCCTCGCGACGCTCCGTGGTTCGGTGCTCCTTCGCGAACGCCGCGATGGTGCTGACAGCGACCCCGAAGCGAGCCGCGACGTCCCGCTGCGTGAGCCAGACGCGCTTCGCCTCGCCGTGCTCATCGGGCACCACCTCGCCCTCGACGAGCAGGCGCTCGACCTCCTCGGGGTTCGAGAGCTTCGGACCTTCGCCCTTCGTGGGACGGCCAATCTTTGCGTGCTTGTTCTTCGCCATACGCCCTCAGAAGCCGATGGAGAGCTGGATCGGGGACGCGGCGATGAGCAGCGATTTCAAGCGCTGCATCGCGCGCGACCGCTGCCGCTTGAGGCGTTGGTAGAGACGCTCGCGGGCCACGTCGTCGTCAGGCTCTAGACGCTCGACGTACGCGCGCAGAAGTTCTCGGCGCAGCACCGTGGCCTCGACCACGTCGAGCC
The DNA here is from genome assembly GCA_020430775.1 of Myxococcales bacterium. GTDB lineage: Bacteria > Myxococcota_A > Polyangia > Polyangiales > Houyiibacteriaceae > JAGQJE01. Next base: position 389 of record JAGQJE010000154.1, on the reverse strand, counting down.
CGCTCGTGGAGAGGCCCTCCTGGACGGCGCGCTGGATGAGGAGCGCGAGGTCGTACAGCTCCTCGTCCGTGCGCGCGCGACGGGGAGCCATGGAGTCCGGGTCGAGGTCTTCCAGCTCCTCGACGTTGATGCCGGGGTGGCGCTGCTCGCGCTCCTTGCGGAGGAAGGCGAACACCTGCCGCTCGGTGCGCTGGCGCAGTCGCATCGGCAGGCGGTCCATGAGCGGCACCTCGGTGAGCGCCGCAAGGAACGCGGTGACGACGAGCTGGTCGAGCTCGTCGCCCGGCACCGTGTCGCTGACGAGGCGGCCCCGCAGGCGCACCAGCATCGGCTTGAACGCGCCGAGCAGGAGGGACGCCCACACCGCAGCGCGGCTCGCCCGGTGCTCG
>JAGQJE010000153.1 GCA_020430775.1 Myxococcales bacterium | reverse complement strand
CCCGACCATCGTCACCTTGAACCCAGACCGCATCGTCGACGTGCGCGCCAAAGCCCCCGCAACGGCCGCCTAGGACCGACACCCGCACAATCACCCGACCCGACAACTACCTTGACGAGCGCCGCTCGGCTCACGTTCGCGGCTACCGGCCCGTGCTCCCGAAGCCGCCCTCGCCGCGGACGGTCGAGCCCAGCGCGGCCGCGGCGACCAGGGTCGTCGTGACGCGGACGACCGGCGCCACGACGAGCTGGGCGATGCGCTCGCCGTGCGCGATCGTGACCGGCTCCCGGCCGAGGTTTACCAGCAGCACGCAGACCTCGCCCCGGTAGTCTTCGTCGACGGTGCCCGGCGAGTTCAAGACGGTGACGCCGTGGCGCGCCGCGAGCCCGGAGCGCGGCCGCACTTGGCCCTCGTGTCCGGGCGGCAGCGCGATCGCGAGCCCGGTCGGCACGAGCGCCCGCTCGCCCGGCGCGAGGTGGAGCGGCGCCTGCAGCGCGGCCGACAGATCGAGCCCCGCCGCGCCCTCCGTGGCGTAGCGGGGCTCGACCGCGTCCGGCCGGAGCTTGTGGACGCGCAGCGTGGGCAACGTCCCCTCAGTCGTCGCGGCGCGAGCGTGAACGCGACCGAGAGCGCGCACGCGGCGCGTCGTCGCGATCGCGGTCCCGATCCCGGTCGCCGCCCCGCGGCGCGTCGTCCCGGTCCCGATCCCGACTACGCGGCGCGTCGTCCCGGTCCCGATCCCGACTACGCGGCGCGTCGTCCCGGTCCCGGCTACGCGGCGCGTCGTCCCGGTCCCGACTACGCGGCGCGACGTCCCGGTCCCGATTACGCGGCGCGTCGTCGCGACCGCGATCCCGATCCCGGTCGCCGCCCCGCGGCGCGTCGTCCCGATCCCGATCCCGACTACGCGGCGCGTCGTCCCGATCCCGATCCCGATCCCGGTCCCGATCCCGATCCCGATCCCGATCCCGATCCCGATCCCGATCCCGGTCCCGGTCGCCTCCGCGCGACCGATCCCGCCCGCGGCCCCGGTCATCACGGTCGCGCCCGCGCCCGCGCCCTCGGTCGTCCCGGTCGCGGCCGCCGCGCCGCGGTCCACCGCGGCCGCCGCGGTCGTCATCGCCCCGCTCCTCGTACCCTTCCGGCTTGTCGAGGAGAACCTTGCGCGACAGCCGGATACGGCCCTCGCGGTCGATGTTGCTGACGGCGACCTCGACCTCGTCGCCGAGGTCCATCACGCTCTCGACGCTTTCGACGTGCTCCCAGGCCATGTCGGAGATGTGCAGGAGGCCGTCCTTGCCCGGCGCGATCTCGAGGAAGGCGCCGTAGGGCTCGACCCGGCGCACGATGCCGGTGTAGTGGCCGCCGATCTCCGGCTCGAGCGTGATGCCTTCGATGATCTCGATGGCTTTCTGGGCGGCCGCCGGATCCGACGACGCGATCGACACCGTGCCGTCGTCCGACACGTCGATCTTTGCGCCGGTCTGCTCGACGATCGCTTTGATCATCTTGCCGCCGGGGCCGATGATCGTGCGGATCTGGTCCGGCTTGACCTTGAGCGTCGTGATCCGCGGCGCCCACTTCGACATCTCGGCGCGCGGCGCTGACAGCACCGCGTTCATCTTGCCGAGGATGTGCAGGCGGCCGTCCCGCGCCTGAGAGAGCGCGCGGCGCATGATCTCCTGGCTGAGGCCCGAGATCTTGATGTCCATCTGGATGGCGGTGATGCCCTTGTCGGTGCCGCAGACCTTGAAGTCCATGTCGCCGAGGTGGTCCTCGTCGCCGAGGATGTCCGTCAGGACGGCGTAGCGCTCACCCTCCTTGATGAGCCCCATCGCGACGCCCGCGACGGGCGCGCGCAGCGGCACGCCTGCGTCGAGGAGCGCGAGGCTCCCGCCGCAGACCGACGCCATCGACGAGGAGCCGTTCGACTCGGTGATCTCGGAGACGATCCGGATGGTGTAGGGGAAGTCGTCGTGGCTCGGCAGGAGCTGTGAGATGGCGCGCTCGGCGAGGTGGCCGTGGCCGATCTCGCGCCGCCCCGGCCCGCGCAGGAACTTCGTCTCGCCGACCGAGTAGGGCGGGAAGTTGTAGTGCAGCAGAAACGGCTTCCAGTACTCCTCGGTGAGGCCGTCGATCTTCTGCTCGTCCGAGCGCGTCCCGAGGGTCGTCGTGACGATGGCCTGGGTCTCGCCGCGAGTGAAGAGCGCGGAGCCGTGTACGCGCGGGAGCAGGCCGACCTCGACGCTGATGGGACGGACCGTGGTGAAGTCGCGGCCGTCGACGCGGCGCTTCTCGTCGAGGACCTGCGCGCGCATCGTGTGATAGCGGAGGTCTTCGTAGGCCTCCTTGATGTCGCCCTCGCGGTCCGGGAGCTGCTCGGCGAGCGCCGCGACCGTCTCGCGCTTCGCTTCCTTGAAGCGGTCGTAGCGCGGGTGCTTCTCGCGGATGTTGCAGGCCTCCTTGATCTTGTCGAGGGCGACCGCGCGGACCTTCTCGTCGATGCTCGCGTCGCGCTTCGGCGACTCGAACGCCCACTTGTCGGCGCCCGCCGACGCGCGCATGCGCTCGATGAGATCGAGCACCGGCTGCACGGCGTCGTGCCCGAACGCGAGGGCGTCGACCATCTCGTCCTCGCTCATCTCCTTCGACTCGCCCTCGACCATGACGATGGCGTCCTTCGAGGCGGCCATGACGAGGTCGCAGTCGCTCTGCTCGAGCTGCTGCAGCGTCGGGTTGGCGATGAGCTGCCCATCGACGCGCCCGACGCGGACGCCGGCGACCGGGCCCGCCCAGGGGATCGGGCTCAGGTGCAGCGCCGCGGACGCGCCGGTCAGCGCGAGCACGTCGGACGGGTTCTCCTGGTCGTGCGACATGACCGTCGCGATGACCTGGATCTCGTTGCGGTAGCCGTCCGGAAACAGCGGCCGACAGGGGCGATCGATGAGGCGCGACGTGAGCACCTCGTGGTCACGCAGGCGCCCCTCGCGCTTGAAAAAGCCGCCGGGGATCTTGCCGGCGGCGTAGGTCTTCTCGACGTAGTCGACGGTCAGGGGCAGAAAGGACTGCCCGGGGCGCGCCTCCTTCGTGCCGCACGCGGTGACGAGCACGACGGTCTCGCCGCACGTGAGCAGGACCGAGCCCGCCGCCTGTTTGGCGATGCGGCCGGTCTCGATCGTGACGGTCTTGTCACCGATCTTCACGGATTCTCGAATGATCATGAGTCGCTCTTTCTCGGCACACGGGCCGGCTGGTCGCCTGGCGAACCGAAGAGCGAAGCTCGGTCCTCGATTGGAGGGCTCGAACGAGGACCGATAGATGCGGGCTCGAGCGCTCGAAGCGAAGAGCGAACCCTCGACGGGTCGGCGTGGCGCTTCTTGGGGGTTGCGAACAGTGGGTTGTTAAAGACGACGCGGCGGGCGTTGGTTCACGCCCGCCGCAAGGCCGCTCACCCGGCGGCGAGCGGCAGGGCGTTCGTCTACTTGCGAATGCCCAGCGCGGTCAGGATCTTCCGGTATCGCTCGATGTCGTTCTTGCGGACGTAGTCGAGCAGGCGCCGCCGCCGGCTGACGAGCTTCAGCAGGCCGCGCCGGGAGTGGTGGTCTTTTTGGTGGGTCTGGAAGTGCTCGGTGAGGTACTGGATGCGTTCCGTCAGGATCGCGATCTGGACCTCGGGCGAGCCCGTGTCGGAGCCGTGGTGTTGGAACTTCTTGACGAGCTCCGTCTTGCGTTCGGGCAGTAGGGCCATTCTTCTACGTCTCTCGCGCTCTTCTCTTGGGCGGCGCGTATCCTCAACGATGGAAAAAAGCGCGCGGACTATGGAAGACCGCCCGCGGTCGGTCAAGGGGCGTGATCCGGCGCGCTCCGCGGCGGCGCAGCGCCGGCGCCGCGGGGGCCAGTGTCCCCGCGCAGGGCGACGATGAGCTGGAACGAGCGAGCGAAGGGGCTCGGCCCCGGGAGGCTCGGGGCCGGCAGCCCGGACGCGAGGTTCGTCACGACGAGCAGGACGCCCGCCGTGTCCGGGTCGAGCTCGACAGGGAGGTAGCCGCCGTTCGGGCCCTCGGCCGCGGGCGCCTGCATGGTCCCGAGCGGGTGACCGTCCGCGCCGAGCCGAACCGCGCCGAGCGACCAGCGGACGCCGTACTCGCCCTGCAGCCAGACCTCGACGCGCGCGTCGCGGGGCGCCTGCCGGACGTCGATGAGGGCGTAGGCGCTGCCGAAGGGGCCGAGCGCGCCGGGAAAGGGCGCGTAGACGACGGCGCGGGTCTCGCCGAGCGTGGGGCGCGCGAAGACGGGCACCGCCGCGTCGCTCGGGAGCGCGGCGAAGGAGGCGAGCTGCGCGTAGCGGCTGCGCGCCGCCGGGCCGGCGAAGTAGCGGTCGATCGCGAGCGCCGGCAGCACCTCGTCGAGCGGGCGCTTCATCGCGTCGAGGACGTGCGCGAGCGCCATCCACACGCTCGGCGCGGCGCGCAGGCCCTCGCCCTCCCAGGTGCGCTGGCTCGCGATCTCCCAGACCACCCGCGGCACGGCGCCGTCGCCGTGCGCGAGCAGGTCGTCGAGCCCCATCCACAGGAGGGCGCCGCCGGCGCCACCCGCGTCTGCCGCGTCCGGGGCGTCGCGGGCGTCCGGGGCGTCGCGAGCGTCCGGGGCGGGGTCGAGCGCGAGGGGCGACTCCGGCGGAGCGGCGTCGGAGGCGATCCAGCCGAGCGCGGCGCCCCGCTGCGCGGCCACGAGCGCGGGCCGGCAGCCCGCCTGCCCCGTCAGGCGCCACGCGAGCCAGGCCGCCGTCGCGCGCCGCCACGTCGCCGCCTCGGCCGGGTCTCGAGCGAGCAGCGCCGCCTGCGCGAAGGCGTCCGTGACGCACGCCGCGAGCGCCCGCTCCGGCACGGCGGGATCGACCGTCGCGAAGGTCGACGCGGTGTCGAGGAACGCGCCGAGCACGAGCCCATCGGCGCGCGCACCGGCGCCGTCCGGGGTGGGGACGAGGTAGAGGTCGAAGGCCTCGTCGCCCCCGCGCGCAGCGTCGAGCGGCGGCAGGCGCCACCCACAGGCGTGCATCGCGGCGAACGCGGCCTCGAGGGCGTCGAGCGCGTCGTGGGCGCGCTGCGCGCTCACGTGCGGGCCGCCGTGGACCCGCAGCGGGTACCAGGCCGAGCGCGCGACGGTCGGCGCGTCCGCGGGGCGGGCGCTCCGCGCGGGCGCGGGCACGCGCGGTCCGCCCCAAGTGCGGCTGGTCAGCTCGGTGATGGACGCCGCGAGCGAGTCGACGCCGGGCAGCGTCGAGCCCGGCCTGCCTGCGTCTGCCGCCGCGGAGGCATGCGAAGCGAGCGCCGGCTGCCCATGGGGTGCGTCGCGACCGCCCGAGCCGCTGCACCCGAGCGCACACGCGACGGCGAGCAGCACCGCGGAGGCGCACGCGGCGGGTCGTCGAAGAGCGGCTCGCATGCACCACGCATTTGACACGAGTTGGACGAACCTTCTACACACCACGACATGGCCGACGTGCGGTTCGACCCGAGCGGGTTCTACGAGTTCAACCTCGCGCAGGGCGCCGTTCGCACGAGGGAGGGCACCCGGCTCGTCGTCCTCACCGAGGCGCTCGCGGGGCGGCTGCTGGCCGCGGCCGCGAAGGCCGAGGGCAACACCATCATCCGCAAGTTCGGCAAGGCGCTCGGCAAGCAGATCGTCGCCTCGGCGGGCGACGACGCGAGCGAGCTGCCGCCCGAGGTCGTGTTGGGCCACGCGACGGCGGTGCTCGCGCTCTTTGGATGGGGACGCCTCTCGATGGAGCGGTGGGGCGCGGCGCTTGTGCTCGAGCTCTCCGGGGGTCCCGACGTCGACGCCGATCGGCTGGTCGTCGCGGCGCTCCTCGGGGGGCTGCTCACGGTGCTCGCCGGTCGAGAGACCGCGTGCGTCCCGGTCGAGTCGAGCCACTTCATCGTGCTCGACCCGACGGTCGCCGAGACCGTGTGGTCGTGGTCGCATGGCGGGCAGACGCGCGGGCAGATCGTGTCGAGGCTCGAAGCGCGGCTGCCGACCCTGGTGGAGGAGGCGTGATGTCGTCCGAGGTCGAGACGCTCGAGGCTCTCCTCGCCACGGTCCAGCGCAACCGACGGCTTCCGCGCCCGGCGCGCGGTGCGTTCACGGCGCGCCCGACGGAGTCGCCGGCGTCGCCGGTGTCGAGCGCACCCGCGTCGGCGAGGGCGGCCGCGCGCTCCGACGCGCCGGCGTTGGGGACGCGCCCGCCGAGCGAACCGCTCGTCTTCGAGGGGCAAGACGCCGCGCAGCGCGGGTTCACGCCCTCGTCGATGCCGGCGGCGCCGCTGAGCGAGCCGCTCGCGTTCGAGGGGCAGGCCCAAGCGCCGAGCCAGCCGGTCGCTGCGACGGCGCCCCCGAGCGAGCGGGTCACGGCGACGGCGCCCCCGAGCCAGCCGGTGGCGGCGACGGCGCCCCCGAGCGAGCTGGTCGCTGAGACGGCCCTCCCGAGCCAGCCGGTCGCTGCGACGGCGCCCCCGACCGAGCGGGTCGCTGCGACGGCGCCCCCGAGCGAGCCGGTCGCT
>JAGQJE010000152.1 GCA_020430775.1 Myxococcales bacterium | reverse complement strand
GTGACGAGGCTCGTGCCGACGCCGAAGATGTCGATCGGCGCCCGCTGCTCGCGCAGGCTGCGGATGACGTACTCGTCGAGCTGGTTCGAGGCGGCGATCTTGACGTACCCGAGGCCGGCGTCGTCGAGCATCGCGCGCGCGCGGCGAGCGAAGAACGCGAGGTCGCCGCTGTCGAGCCGGATCGCCCGGAGCCGCTCGCCGCGCGCCTCCATCTCCCGCGCGACCGTGATGGCGTTGGGCACGCCGCTCCGGAGGGTGTCGTAGGTGTCGACCAGGAGCACGGTCTCCTCCGGCCGCGCCTCTGCGAATCGGCGAAAGGCGGTCAGCTCGTCCGCGTGCCACTGGATGAACGAGTGCGCCATGGTGCCCTCGGAGCGCAGGCCGTAGCGCTCCGCGGCGTACACGTCGCTCGTCGAGTCGAACCCGCCGATGATGGCGGCGCGCGCGGCCATGACGCCGCCCGGCCCCTGCGCGCGGCGCAGGCCGAACTCGCTGAGCACGGCGTCGCCGGCCACCGAGCGCATGCGGGCGGCCTTGGTCGCGATGAGCGACTGGAAGTTGAGCACGTTGAGCACGATGGTCTCGACGAGCTGCGTCTCGAGGACGCTGCCCTCGACGCGGAGGACCGGCTCGGTCGGAAACATCACCTCACCCTCGCGCGGCGCCTCGACGCGGCCGCGAAAGCGGAGGTCGCGGAGGTGGGCGACGTAGTCCGAGTCGAAGCCGCGGTCGGTGAGGTAGGCGAGGTCGTCGTCGTCGAAGCGCCACTCGGCGAGGACCGCGAGCAGGTCGGCGAGCCCGGCGAAGACGACGGAGCCGCCTTCGAAGGGCAGGCGCCGGAAGAAGTAGTCGAAGTGCGCGCGCTTGTCGGCGAGCCCTTCCCGAAACCACGCCTGGCCCATGGCGAGGTGGTAGAGGTCGGCGTAGCTCGCGCGGATGTGCAGGTGCATGGGCGACAAGGCTCCGGGGCATTCGTGCCCACTTTAGGCCACAGGGCGGCGTACCTCCTCGCTCGGTCGCTGCGAACTACGCAGAGTGTTCCTCACTCCCTCGCTGCGGGGGCACTCGCCCTGGGACCCAAATTGAACACGAAGCTCGCTAAGTGATCACGTGAATCCTCAGAGAGTACCTTGCCCGCTCCGGGACCATCCGTCACCGGCCCGTGGGTCAGGGCATCAACTCCCCCACTAGTCGTCCAACAACGCTTTCAGGCGCTCGATGGTGGAGACGTACTCCTCGACGAGGTCGTAGACGACCTTGCTGACGGGGC
>JAGQJE010000019.1 GCA_020430775.1 Myxococcales bacterium | reverse complement strand
TGCGTCGCCTGGGTCTGGTCCGTACGCATGCTGACAGCGGCTTTTTCTTCGCCGTAGATAGCGTTGAAAAGCGACGATTTTCCGGCTTTCCCGAAGCCGGCGATGGCGACCTTCGGCGTCATCTCGAACTTCCTCCGTACGCGATTCACCGCTTCGTCGATGGCGATTTGGCTGACGGGGATCGTCTTCATGCTGGACCCTCTCACGGCGGTGCCGTCAAGCCCGGCGGGCCCTCGCACCGACCGCCCCTCGCACACCCTCCGCAGCGTACATCGCCGGCGACGCCGTCGGTAGCGTCGCCCACGGCCGCGGGCGGGGCAGCGCCTTCACCGCGCGGCGCGACGGGCCTCACACGGAGTAGCCGCCGTCGACGACGAGGGTCTGGCCGGTGACGTAGCCGGCACGCCGTGACGCGAGGAACGCCACGGCGTCGGCGACCTCGTCCGGGCGACCCCAGCGCCGGAGCGCGATGTTGCGCCGGGCGGCGTCGAGGGAGCGCGCGTCGAGCTGTCCGGACTCGACCAAGCGGTGGAACATGCCGGCTCGGACTCCGCTCTGTGGAGGACGCGCGCATCGGCGAGGTCACGGTGATCCGGCGCAGCGACCGCGCCCTGCGCCTCAACGTGCACCTCCACACCCTGGCGCTCGACGGCGTCTACGTGCGCGAGGGCGAACAGGGGCAGGGCGCGCTGCGTTTTCAGGCGCTCGGGGCGCCGAGCCAGGCGGAGGTGGCGCAGGTGGCCGAGTGGACGCACGCCGCGCTGCTGCGGGTGCTCGAGCGGCACGGGCGCAGCCTCGGAGGGCTCGACGCGGGCACCGACACGCTGTCAGACGAGCAGCCCGTGCTGGCGAGCTGCTACGGCGCCTCGGCGGGCGACGTGCAGCTGCTGGGCGCCGCGCCCGGCCAGCGCACCGCCAAGCTGGTGCGACTGGTGCGCGCGGTGAGCCCGAGCGCCACGCAGGCCGACCCAGGCCGCGCCCTGGCCGAGGTCGGCGGCGTCAACGTGCACGCGGAGGTGGCCTTCGACGGTCGCGACCGGCGGCGCCTCGAGCGGCTGTGCCGCTACCTGGCGAGGCCGCCGCTGGCCCAAGAGCGCGTCGAGCGGCAGGCCGACGGGCGCGTGCGCTACCGCCGCGCCACCCCTGGGCCTGGCTGCTGCGCCGCGTCTTCGCCGTCGCGGTCCTCACCTGCCCGCGCTGCCAGGGCCGGCTGCGCCTCAAAGCGATCCTCACCAAGCCCGCCGACATCGCCCGCGTGCTCGGCACCGCCGCCGCGCGCGCGCCGCCGCGGCTCCCCCCGACCGCCCAGCTCGAGCTCGACTTCCAGGTGGC
>JAGQJE010000151.1 GCA_020430775.1 Myxococcales bacterium | reverse complement strand
CGGGCGGGGCGGTCAGTCGCCGGTGGTCGACAGCACGAAGGGATAGGTCACGACGACGATGCCGCCGCCCTCGGGCGCCGGAAAGGTCCACCGCTCGACCGCGCGCGCGATGCACTGCTCGACGTTCGCGTTGCGCAGCGTGCTCTCGGCGATCGTCGCCGCCTGCACCGTGCCGGTCGGCGAGATGATGAAGCGCGTCAGCACACGCCCCTCGAGATCGGGCCGCGCGTTGAGCTGCTGCTCGTAGCAGAAGCGCACCTCGTTGCGGTGGCGCTGGATGACGCGGCGGATGACCTCTTTCGAGAGCGAGCCGCGGACGACCGCCTCACCCGAGCGCACGGTCGGCACGGTGTTCGTGCGGCCGCGGAAGTCGCCCGCGCCCGAGCCGTACCCCGAGCCTGTCCCGCCACCGCCGCCGCGCCCGATGGTGCCGAGGCGCCCGACGCCGATCGTCCCCTCGCCCGTGCCGCCGCCACCGCGGCCGCTGCCTGTCAGGCCGAGGCCGCCCATGCCGAAGTTCTGGCCGATCTCGGCGCCGGTCATCGCGCCGAGGGCGCTCATCGAGTCCCGCCCGAGCGCCCGGTCGGCGCCGAAGGGCGAGGTCGGCGCGTTGAACGCGCCCTTGATCGACGCGAGCACGCCGATCGCGCCGGCCGAGCCCGCCTCCTGCATCGCGCGCTCGCGCGCCATCTGCGGCGTCTCGTTGTCCTTCGGACCCTTGATGCCGTAGCGCTTGTGGGTCTGTTCGGGGTGCTGCTCGTCCCCCATCTGGCCCTCTTCGAGCTTGTGGCGCGTGCCCTCACCGCCGCCGCTCGCGCCCTTGAGCCACTCGGGCCGCTTCTGCTCCTCGGGCTCCTTCGGCTGGATCATGAACTGGACGAGGCGCGAGTCGGTGTCGAGCACGTCGGAGGCGAGCCCGCGCGGCGTCGGCGGCATGAAGTAGAACAGGAGCAGGATGCCGCAGAAGAAGAGCAACGCCCCGAGCAGGTAGAGCAGCGGCTCCCAGTCGGGCATGTACGTCCCGGCGACCTTCTTGCCGGCTTTCACGTCGCGGACCGTGAAGGTGAACGCGCGCACCTTGACGCGCGCGGAGTCGCCCTCGCCGAGCGTCACGCGCCGCGCGCCAGGCAGCGCCGCGTAGGGCTCGAGCGCGTCGCCGAGCGCCGCCTCGTCGAGGACCCGCTCGCCGCGCGTGACCTCGACCTCGGCGTCCTTCGGGACGACGACCGCGACCCCGGCCGGCCCCGCCTCGCCCTGCTCGCGCTTGCCGGGCGTCGCCTCGGTCGGGACGCAGATCGGCAGCCGCTCGTACCCGAGCGCCTCCGGCCCGATCAAAAAGTCGACGTCGTCCCCAGCGCCGACCGTGAACGCCCGCGGCGGCGACAGGTGCGAGACCTGCAGCACGCTCGAGTCGCCCCACATCACGATGACCTCGACGGCGCGGTCGGTGGTCTCGACCTCGTCCGCCGGCACGCTCGGCCCGCTCTTGAGGAGCGCATAGCGCGCCTCTCCTGAGCCATCGGGCGGCGGGATGGCGGGCGTCTCGCGGTCGTCACCGGCGCCATGCGCCCGAGAGGGGGCGAAGGGATCGGGCAGCCGGCGGGCGCCTTCTCCCTGCGACGGCCCAAACGGCGACGGCAGCTTCGCCGCGTCGCTCGGTCGCGGCGCCGCGGCGGGCGCGACGCCCGGCGGCAGGCCGGACCGCGCGGTGATCTCGTCGTTCGGGTACAGGTCGTCGTCCCCGGCGCCGCTCGCCCTCGCCGCGGGCTGATCGCGCAGCGCCGCGCCCTGCGGACCGAAGCGGACCTTCACGCGCACGCTCCCGATCTCGAGCGTGTCCCCGCTCGACAGCGGCGCGCGCACGATCTTCTCGCCGTTCAGGCGGGTCCCGGCGGCGGAGCCGAGGTCGACCACGAAGAGCTGCTCGGCCGACGCGACCTCGAGCACCGCGTGCATCCGCGAGACGCCGGGCTCGGTGAGGTGCACGTCGTTGCTGTCGAGCGAGCCCACCTTGAGCACCTCGCCGGGGCGGCGCTCGACGCGCTCGGTCCGGGCCGGGGCGTCCGGCGACTCGAATCGCAGCTCGATGGTGACGGTGGGGTGTTCTTGGCTCACGTGGGCTCCGCGGCTCGACGGCCGGACCTCAGAGGTCTTCGACGGACGTCAACAGCTCGGGGATGAAGTTCTCGCGGATACGGATGAGCGAGTGACGCGCGCCCCGCCGCCGCACGCTGAGCAGCTCGCCGTCGGGTCGAACGAGGTCTCCGGTGACGACGTCGTCCTCGAAGTCGTAGGTCGTCTCGGAGGGCGTCTTGGCGGTCTCGGACGCCGGCTCGGGAGCCGGCGCGGCGGCGCGGTCCTGGGCCGCTGCGAGCGGCGCGGACAGCGCGAACGAGAGGAAAACGAGTGCGAGCGAAAGCCTCACGACAGACTCCATGACCGAAGGGTGTGAGCGGGATAATTCTAACGGAGCGCGGTGCGTCGAGCCAAACGCGGCGGACGCAATGACCGGGCGCACGGCGGCGCTCGCGCGCGTCATGGCTTGGTGCCCTGCACCTCGCGCAGGGCCGCGAGGGTCTGGTCGATCACCTGCAAACGTCCCGGGCGACACGAGGTCTTCCCGCGACGATCCGCGGCCGCCGTGGCGCAGCGCCGGGTGAGGTCCTCGCGCGTCTGCGCGAGCGCCGCGTCACCCTTCGAGCGCTCGAGGAAGTCGCCGTAGTAAGACTTCGCCTTCTCGAGCTGTGCGACCTGCCCCTGCATGTAGTCTTGGTAGAGCAGTCCGAGGTTGAAGTAGGCCTCGGGGCGCGCGGGGTCGAGCGCGATCGCCCGCTCGTACTCGGCGCGCGCCTCGTCGTAACGCCGCAGCCCCCGGAGCGCCGCCCCGAGCCCGATGATCGCCTCGTAGTTGTCCGGGCGCAGCTCGTGCGCGCGGGCGAACCCCTCGCGCGCGTCTGCGTACCCTCGGAACGACTGCGCCACCTCGGCGAAGTTCATCTCGGCCTCGAAGAAGGACTTGTCGAGCTCGATCGCGCGCTCGAAGAGGCGCAGCGCCGCGATGACGTCCCCCCGGTAGATCTTGATGAGGCCCCAGGTGTTGTAGATGGGCGCGTACTTGTCGTCGACGATCTGCGCCTGCCGGCAGACGATCTCCGCGAGATCGAGCGACGCCTCGTCGCCCTTGCCTTTGCCGCGCGCGAAGTACAGCAGCGCCATCTCGTTGAACGCCGGCAGGTAGCCCGACTCGATGGCGAGCGCGCGGCGGAGGTTGTCGAGGGCCTCGTCCCGCTCCTTCGGGCTGCCCTCGCGCTGCACGACGGCGAGGTCGACGTAGCCGGTCGTGCACTGGGGGTCGGCCTTGATGGCGCGCTCGAAGGTGGCCTTGGCGGCGTCACGGTCGCCGGCCTTCAGCTCGAAGAGCCCGACGCCGACGCGGGCCGGGCAGAGCGCCGGGTCCTTCTTCAGCGCGCGCTCGTAGGCGGCCTTGGCCGCCGCGTCGTCGCCGCAGCGCGCCGCCGTCAGCCCGAGCATGTACTCGGCGCGGGCGAGCTCGGGCGCCTCGGCGACCACCTTCGCGAAGCCGCTCGATGCCTCCGCGCAGAGCGTCGCCGAGAACCCCTTCGCCTCGCCCTCGACGAACGCGGCGTTCGCGCCGTCCCACGCCGCGCGCGCGCTCTGCTTGACCTCGGGCTGCGGCGCCTCGCCGCCGGCGGTCGCGCGCGCCTCAGGCGCCGTCGCCGGAGCCGCCCCACCCTTGCCGCAGCCCGCCGCGGCGAGGCACGCGATGAGCGCGACGGAGCTCACGACCCGGCGCACGCCCGGCCCGGCGTCCGCGGCGCCCTGCCGGCGAGCGCGCCCGTACAGCCTCACGCCGCCGCTCATGGCTTCTCTCCTTCATCGCCGAGCGCTTCGTCGACCGTCGCCCGATCGAGCGTGATCGGACGCGGCTCGCCGAAGGTCTGCGAGACGTAGCTCGGCGCACCGCGCAGCTCGGCGGCGAGCGGGTAGCGGCGCGGGTTCAGCTCGTGCAGCTCCTGCTCGCAGGTGCGGGACCAGCGGTTGAACCACCGGACGTTCGTCGCGGTCTTGAGGCAGAACTCGAAGCGCTCGATGGCGAGCTTCTGGAGCGGCTCCGACTGCTCGTCGAGCGCGCCGACGTAGATGTCGTAGAGCTGCGGGTCGCGCTCGATGCTCTTCGGGATGGGCGCGTCGCGGAAGCTGTCTACGAAGGTTCGGTACATGAGCCCGACGCGCGCCGCCGCCGCGATCTGCCACGGTGCCGAGCGCAGCGTCGTGCCGTCCCGCTCGGTCACCTTCAACGCGGCGACCTTGCCGTAGGCGGCCTCCGCCTTCTTCAGCGCCGCGAGCTTCTTGGTGACCCAGCGCTTGAAGTCGCGCTTGGCCCAGCGGTCGATGCGGTCCTTGCTCCGCGGGCCGCTGTAGCGCGGGAACGCGATCGCCTGAAACGCTTCGTAGTCGGACTCCGCCAGCAGAAACCGAGCCTCGGCGGCACCGTCGAGCGCGTCGTGGATGGCCTTGGCGCGCTCCGTCTCGGACAGGTCACGGTCGCGCGCGATGCGGTTGACCACGCCGCTGTCGAAGGTCCCGGCCGCGGCTCGCAGGTAGCGCGTCGCCTTCTGGTCGTCCCCGCGGCGGCCGCGCTCGCGGAGCGCCCGGCCGAGGGCCACCTCGGCCTCGATGACGAGGTCCGGTGTGGCGACGCCGCGGTAGCGGGCGAGGAAGCGCTCGTCGTAGGAGATCAGGGCGTCCCACTGCTTGCGGCGCACGTAGATGGAGCTCACCGAGAACACGACGCGCGCGGTCTCGATCGGCATCCTGCGGCGGTAGTTTTTCTCGAAGAGCTCGGCGTCCGCGATCGCCTTCGTGTCATCGCTCAGCCCGAGCCGGAAGAACACCGCGTCTCGCAGCGCGTCCGGCGCGACCGCGCAGACGCCGAGCCGCCGGTCCTTCGCCGTGCAGTCCTTGCCGAGCTCACCGGGGAAGCGCGTCGCGAACTCCTCGTAATAGCGCGCGGCCTGGTCGTAGAACGCGAGCGCGTGGTAGTTCGCGCCGACGAGGAAGAGCGCGCGCTTCGCGAGGGGGCTGTCCGGATAGCGGGCGATGAGCACCTTGCGGACCTGGATGGCGCGGCCGAGCAGGCGCGCCGCCTCGAAGTTGATCGCGGCGTCGTAGAGCACCTCGTCCATCGCGCCGCACTGCTGGTTGCGCCGGAAGATGCGTACGTACATCGCCGCGGCCCGCTTGAACTCCTTGTTCGACTGGTACGCCTCCGCCTGCTTGCGCCGCACCTGGCACTGGAGCTTGGCGAGCGACCCGCACAAGTCCTCGTGCGCGTCGGCCGCCTCGGGCGTGCTGCAGAACTGCTGCCGGAGCGGGTCGAGCTCGTTCTCGATCTGCTGAACGCACGCGACCTTCGCCGGGCTCCGCTCGGTGCCGAGGATGTTCAGGCAGTCGAGGTAGAGGTTCGCGGCGTACTCCGCCAGGTCGCTGTTCGGGTAGTTGAAGGCGACGTCGCGAAAGAGCACGGCCGCCTCTTCGAAGTGGTTCGCCTCGTAGTAGATGCGCGCGCGGCGGTACTTGATCTGCGCCATGTCCGCGTCGCTCTTGTCGACGTAACAGACGTAGCGGGAGAAGGCGCGCAGCATGCCCTCCTCGAGCGGCGTGAACGCGCGCGGCGCGAAGCGAGCGGCATCGGCCGCGGAGGCGCCGGCCCCGGCCCCGCCCTTCTTGCCCGCCTCTTCCTCGCCGCCGGACGCTTCGGTCTGCCGCGGCTGGTACTGCTGCTGGTAGAGGTTGTTGTAGCAGAGCACCGCGGCGTACGCGGCGTCGCTCGTGTACGCGCCGTGCGGATCGAGCTCGACGACCTTGTCGAAGGCGGGCCCGCACTGCCCCCAGTCCTGCATGTTCCACAGCAGCTCGGCGTAGTAGTACGCGACCGAGTAGCGGGTCGGCCAGTCGCGCCGATCGATCGACGGGAAGCGCACCTGGTCGAGGTCGGGGAAGGTCGCGAGCAGCAGCCGGTAGAGCTGCGCGGCGCGCTGCATCGTCGACTTGTCGTGCGTGCCGGGCGAGCCGTCCTTGCCGACCGCCTCTCGGTGCCACGCGGTCGCCAGCCAGATCATCAGGCTCGCCGTGTCGCTCTGACAGGCGGCGATGTCGTCCTTCGGGTGAGGCGCCTTGGCGTACTGTTCGTAGAGCTTCGCCGAGCGGCGCACCTCCTCGAGCTGGGCGTCCTTCGGCTTCGACGAGACGACCGCGTTCGCGACCTGAACCTGCCAGTGGCAGACCTTGTCGTCGGTCGGGCGATCGCTGATGAGCTGGTGGTACACGGCGATCGCCGAGTCCCAGTCGCCGTTGTCGTAATAGGTGTCGGCGAGCCGCTCGAGCATCCCGTACGCCTCGTCCGCGCTGCGCGCGTAGCGCCGGAAGAACGCGAGCGCGCGCGAGGGCGAGCCGACCCGCGCGTAGGGCGCGACCATCTCCTTGCGCGACTGCTGCGCGAGCGCCTTCGCGTCGGTCACCTCCGGGTGCTGGTCGGCGAACTCGATCGTCTGCACGAACGCGGCGAGCGAGCCGCGGTAGTCCTCGAGGTTGAACTCGGTCCAGGCCGTCTTGTAGAGCGCGTAGCCGTAGACCGGGTTGTCCTTCGGCGGGAACTCGGTGACCTTGTCGTAGAACTTGAGCGCCGCGGCCATGTCGCCCGCGCTGAAGAAGTGCTCCGCGAAGGACAGATAGGCGTGCGGCAGGTAGCGGCTGTTCGGGTAGTCCTTGATGAGCTGCCGATAGACGGCGATGGCGCGGTCCTGCTGCCCGGCCTGGCCGAGGCCGAACGCGAGCGCGAAGAGCACCCGGTCCATGTGCGGGTAGCTCGGGTGGTCGCGCACGAGGATCGCGTAGGTGCGGTTGGTGTCGGCGCGGGTCTTCACGAGCTCCTCGCCGGCCGCCTTCGCCTCGGCGCGCAGGGCGCTGCACCGGCTCGCGTCCTTTTGCACGGTGCACGCCTGGTAGATCGGCTCGTCGTAGGAGCGCAGCTTGGCGTTCTCGGCGCGCTGCAGCTCGAAGTAGGTCTCGGCGAGGCGCACGAGCACGTCGGCCCGGTGCGGGTCCGACTTCGGCGTGTTCTGGACGAGCCGCTCGAGGATACGGATCTCTCGCTCGAGGATGCTGCGCTCGCGGGCGGCGACCTGCGCGCGGCCGCTCGCCGTGCTCTCGTCGAGCTTGATCGACGGGCCCGTGAGCGCCTTCGTCGGCGCCGCGCGCTCGGGCGTGGCCGTGCGCAGGCGCTCGGGGGGCGGGGCGCCGCGCACGGCCTGGTTCTTGACGCCGGCCGGGCACTCGACGACCGCGGCCTGCACGTCGGGCGGGATGCACTGCGCCGCCGCGCCCTCGGCGCCCGCGGTGAGCGCGCGCGCCCGCCCCGCCGGCCACGCGGCGGCCACCGCTACGAGGACCGCGAGCGTCGCGCCGGCACGCGCCGGAGCAAGCCCTCCGCGCAGCGGCCCGACCGCCACGGCATCGCGCCTCATCGCGTGCATACGTTCGTGACCTGCTGGCGGTAGAAGCCGAGCTCGTCGCGCCAGTACTCGCCGTCGAAGGGCCAGAGCTGGTGCTCGTCGTCGACCTGCACGTTGCCGCCCTTCGAGCGCTGCGCCCGGCTCATCTGCGCCTGCACCGACTGGTTGAGCTGTCCGCGCTGGTAGGTCGCGATCTCCAGCTCGATCGTGTCCATCTGGTTCGTGAGGTCCTGTAGGTCGCGCAGCAGCCGCGCGTACCGCGCCCGCACCAGGTCACCGGTGGCGTCGACGGCGAACGACTTGGCGAGCGCCGTGTCCTGCAGGATGCGCGCGCCGACCGCCGAGCGCTGCAGCTCCTTCGGCGCTCGCTGCAGCCGCGCCTGCTCCTCGTCGAGCTCATCGACGTACGCGAGGTTGCGCAGGACCGTCCTGTCGCCGATCGCCGTCGAGACGATGCCGCGCAGCCGCGGGGACAGGTCCGCCTTGCCGGCGCGCACCGCGCGCAGAAACTCGAAGAACTGCGTGTTGTCCTCGAACGAACCGAGCTTCGCCTCGAGCTCGTCGCGCACCTGGTCGTAGCGCTCGTGGAACTGCCCGATCGTCGCCTCGGCGTTGTCGATCTGGCAGTTCACGAAGAACGTCACCGCCTTCACGACGAGCGCCTCCGGGTAGTAGGCGTCCTCGAAGTACGGAGAGAAGATCGTGTGGATATTGCCGAGCGCGCGCGCGTACTCGTCCGCGAGGAAGAACGCCCAGGACGACTCGAACTCGGCGTCGAGCCAGTACTCGCTCGACTGCTGCACCTGGTCCCACGACTCCACGGCCTGGCCGAGCAGCCGGCCGTCGACGTGCGTCTCGCCCGTCGCCGGATCGGTCTCGTTGGCCGCCGTGTAGTACACGCGCGCGAGCGAGAGCCAGGCGAGGTTGCGCATGCGGCTCTGGTCGACCGGCCCGCGCACCTGCCCGCGGCGGATGGCGTCGAGGATGTGGCGGAACGCCGCGATCGCCGGCCGCGCGTGGTGCAGGCGGACCTGCGTCACGCCGATGAAGAACTGCGCCTCGACGTAGCGGGCGGCGGTGATCGGGATCTTCGAGAAGAGCTCGACCGCGTCGTCGAGCTCGCCCTGGCGGTAGCGGTGCCGCCCCATCAGGTAGAGCAGCTCGTGGTAGAGCGAGGCCTGTTCGGGCGTGTTGAACTGCTCGAGGGCGCCGACGCCGTAGCGCCCAACGCGATCGATGATGCCGGCCGACTCCGGCAGCCGCTGCGCGAGCTGCGCGAGCCACTCGAGCGACTGGTTGTAGTACCGATGCTTTGGGCCGACCTTGCTGATGAGGTCGAAGAGGTTCAGCGCCGACTGGTAGAAGCGCTCGTGAAAGAGGGCCTTGCCGAGGAAGAACTGGGCCTGCTCCACGTTGCCGGGCGCGTCCTTGGTCTGGCCGTCGACGACGCGCTCGAACTGCACGGCCGCCTCGTCGTAGCGCTCGGCCTGGTAGAGCTGCAGCGCGTGCGCGAGCGTCTGCGAGGGCGGCGTGTTCGACTTGGCGGTGCTCTGCCCCGACTCCTCGAGCGAGAACGTCATCCCCTGGGCGGCCGCCGGCGACGCGCCGAGCGACGTGAGCGCGAGGACGGCCGCGCAGACCCCGAGGAGGAACGGGAGCGGGCTCGCCGCGCGTGCGCGCCGCCGACCGTGGACCGGGCGAGCATCCAGATCCGCACAGCCCTTCGACGAAAATTGATGCATCGGGCCCCTATCAGCGATGGACGCGGACTCGCTGGCTCGCGCCTCGCCAGCACGCGGCAGCGTCATCATAGAAATTGAGCGAAAGCGGTGTCAACTGGCGCTCTGCCTTACAATCCGGACCGGCGCGGCCACCCCGAGCGGCTCCCGAGGTAACGCACCCAAAGACTAGCCGCTCCCACGCGCCGTGTGTTAGATAACAACGGAATTTAGTCGTATGCATGCACTCGCCGCTCGCGCGATCAAGCACCGCATGGAGACGTGATGTCACCGCTCCTCAAGCGTTCGCTCCTGTTGGTCACCCTGCTCGTCACGGCGACGTGCGCCGGTATCACCGGCTGCGCCTCCTCGGGCGTGGGCGATCCCTGCAACCCCGAGAACGTCCCCGCCGGTGGCTTCAGCCCCCTCGAGGCCTACCTCGAGCAGGGCTCGGTCCAGTGCCGCACGCGCACGTGCGTCGCGTACAAGCTCGACGGCGATCCGAACCAAGTCATCGAGGACGGGACCTGCCGCAACCCCGACGAGTGCGTCAGCAAGCAGGAGCTCGAAGACCGCGTCTACTGCACCTGCCGCTGCCGCGCGCTCGAAGGCTCGAGCGCCCCGACCTGCGCCTGCCCGAGCGGGTATAGCTGCACCGACATCCTCGAGGTCGGCGGGACCGGGCTGCGAGGCGGTTACTGCATCAAAGACGGTACGTGAGCGACCAGGCGCCCGCGGGCCGCACGGCCGCCGCACGGCGCCGCACGGTCGGTGCCCGCGGTGAGGCGGTGGCCGCGCGCTACCTCACCGACCGGGGCTTCGAGATCCTCGACCGCAACGTGCGCGTCGGCCACCTCGAGCTCGACCTCATCGCCCGCAGAAACCGCCTGCTCGTCGTCTGCGAGGTGCGCGCTCGGTCGAGCGATCGGATCGCGCACCCCGCCGAGACGATCGACGCCCACAAGATCGAGCGCGTCCGGCGGGGCGCCGCGCGCTGGCTCGCCGAGCACCCGGAGCTGGGCTCGCTGCACACGCGCGTAGACGCGGCGGCGATCGTCTTCGATGGGCCCGGCGGGGCGCCGCGCATCGAGTACTACGAAGACGTGTAGCCTGCTCGGTCTGCTCGGTCTGGCGCGTCGCCGAGGCGCGCCCGGGCAGCGTCCAGCGCGTCCGACACGGCCTGTGGACAGCCGGCGGCGCGGGCCGCTCGCGTCGCCGCGTCGAGCGCGTCTATCTGCGCCGCGCGGTCGTCTCGAAGCCGCTCGATCGCGACGGCGAGCACGTCGTGGAGCGCTTGCAGCTCGTCACCGCGACGGAGCTGCCCCGTCGGCGGGAGCTCGCCGCGCGCCAGGGCCTCGAGCAGCGTGCGGATGCGGTACGCCGGCCCGACGATGCGGTGGGTCACGACCACCCCGGCGCACCCGACGACCAGCACGAACGCCAGGGTCCCGCACACGATCGCCCGGAGCACGTCGCGGTCTTGCGCCGCCGCGAGCTCTCTGAGCGCCGTGGCCGTCTCCGGCGTGACGCTCGGGTCGGACGCCACCTGCAGCGCCAGCGCCTCGCTCTGCCCCGTCGAGTAGCTGTAGGCGAGCGCGCCGAGCGGGGCGGCGACCAAGAGCGCCGCGCAGACCAGCATCGCGACGTACTTGAGCTGCAGCCCGGGCTCGATGAGGAAGTTGCGCAGCCGGCGGCGGCGCGCGCCCGGAGGCCTCGACGACGCGCGCGGCGACGACCGCTGCGGCCGTGCGCGCTCGGAGCGCGGGGCGGGGTGGGACGGGGTCATCGGGGCACCTCCTCGATCATGGGGCGGCCGCCCTCGCGTCCGCAGCCTGTAGCGCGCCGTCGAGCCGCCTCAGCGCGCTCCTGAGCGCGGCCTCGACGACCGCCTGCGCGTCGCCGGTGCCGCGGCCGCCTGGGAGCGCAGCCGAGCCCCGGAGGATGGCGCGCATCGCCTCGTCCGGATAGGTCGACACGACGACGGAGACCTTCACGCGCACACCGGCCGCGTCCTCGACCAGCGACTCGATGGAAGCGCGGATCGCGTAACCGCGCAGGCCCGACGCGGCGAGCGCGGCCTGCGCGCGCGCGGGGGCCTCGCCGGCCGGCGCGACCCGCACCTCGCTCATCGCGCCGAGCGCAGCCGT
>JAGQJE010000150.1 GCA_020430775.1 Myxococcales bacterium | reverse complement strand
CGCTGCCGCCCTCCTTCCCCCGCCGTGGCGCCCTGGCGTCGCGAGCCGAAGTACACAAAGGACGCATTCGTCCGCCGTCGACGTCCCACGGACGGGCGGAGCCGCCCTCCTACTCCCGGTCAGAGGCGGCTCGGTCAGAGGCGGCTCCCGGTCGGGAGGCGGATCGGCGACCCTACTCCCGGTCAGGGGGAGCGCGGACGGGGCGGGCAGCGGCAGTCCACTGTCCTCATGTGCACCCTCTCGCCCCAGGCGGGGACACCGGTGCTCAGCTGAACCTCGAACCCGCGACGGCCGGCCGCGCTTGCTCGACCGAACGCGGCGGGACGTAGTAGGCTGCGCGCCGTGAAGCTGCCGATGGTTGACACTTTCCGCGCCGCCGTCGATCGCGCGCGTTGCCACGTAGACGAAGCGCGCAGCGCCGCCAAAGACCCAGGCTACTGGGACGCCCTCCGCTCCGAGCGCGATTTGGTTCGCCGTGCGGCGCTCGACCTGGCACCGGCGCTGGTCCGCACCGCGCGTGCCCCCGAGGCCGCCATCCTGAGCGGCGTGCTCCGAAACGCCGCCCGGGACCCACACGCCCTCGCGGTCCAGATGGACGACGACACGCTCACTTGGGCCGAGCTAGCCGAACTGAGCGGCCGCGTCGCTACCGTCCTCGAGCGCGCCGGCGTCAAAAAGGGCGACGTGGTGGCGATCATCGGTCGCAACGCGCCACTCTACCTCGCGCTCATCCTCGGCGCGTCCCACCTGGGCGCGACCGCCGCGCTCATCAACCACCACCTGACCGACCGGCCGCTCGCCCATGCGCTCGACGCCGCGAAGGCGCGGGTCGCCGTCGTTCAGGCGCCGTTCGAGGCGGCCCTGCGCTCGGCAGTCGGTGCGACGGCCACCTTCCAGCAGATCCTCGTCTACGACGGCGGCGCGTTCGATCGCGGCCTCGCAGCCGCGCCCCCCCGCAAGGCGCCGCCCGTCCCGGTCTCGGAGGCTGACGACTACGTCTACATCTACACTTCCGGCACCACGGGTCTGCCGAAGCCGGCTCGGGTCTCACACGGACGGGCCATGCTCGCCGGACTCTTGTTCGGCAAGCTAGTCGCGCCCCTCGACCAAGGCGACAAGCTCTACTGCGTGCTCCCGCTCTACCACGCGAACGCGCTGCTCATCGGGTTCGGCATGTGCGTCTACACAGGCTGCCCCATCGCGATCCGCGAGTCCTTCAGCGGCACCGCGTTCTGGCACGATGTGCACCGCTACCACGCGACCGCGATGGTCTACATCGGCGAGCTCTGTCGCTACCTCGTGGCGGCACCCGACACCCCGGAGTCCCGCGACAACCCACTGCGGCTCGCGCTCGGCAACGGGCTCCGCCCCGACATCTGGAAACCATTCGCGGAACGCTTCGGCATCGCCGACGTCCGCGAGTTCTACGCCGCGACCGAGGGTCCTGGCCTCCTCTTCAACCTCTCGAACCGGGTCGGCTCGGTCGGTCGCCTGCCCTTCAAGGGCGCCCACTGGTTGCGCCTCGCGCGCTACGACATCGACCGCGACGAGCTCATCCGCGACGAGCGTGGCCACTGCCTCGAGTGCGCCGCGAACGAGCCCGGAGAGCTGCTCATGCGGCTCGACCTCCTCCCGGCGAGCGGCGCGACGGAGTTCCGCGGTTACACCGATGAACAGGCCACGAAGAAGAAGATCCTTACCGACGTGTTTCGCGACGGCGACCGCTACTTCCGCTCGGGGGACCTGCTGCGCCGAGACGAGGCGGGCTTCTTTTACTTCGTCGATCGTATCGGCGACACGTTCCGATGGAAGGGGGAGAACGTCTCGACCGCCGAGGTCGCTGACGTCCTCGCGACAGCCGCCTCCGTCCGTGAGGTGACGGTCGTCGGGGTACGGGTCCCCGGCATGGAAGGTGCCGCCGGCCTCGCCGCCGTAGTGCCGGCGGAAGGCGGGCTCGACCTCGCCGAGCTCTTCGACGTCTCCCGCCAGCTCCCGCGTTACGCCCGCCCGCGCTTCGTGCGCGTGCTCGGCTCGCTCGACAAGACGAGCACCTTCAAGGTCCAGAAGGCACGCCTACGAAGCGACGGGATCGACCCCGCAGCCACCAACGACCCGCTCTACGTCCTCGCCGACGAGGGCTACGTGAAGCTCACGAAGAAACGCCGCGGCGACCTCGAGAGCGGCCGGCTCCGTCTGTGAGGCCCGCCTCCGACGCGGGAGGGATGAGCGCCGAGGAGATCCGCGCGTTCATCGAGGCCGAGTTCCCCGGCGCGGTCCGCTTCGGCGCCCAGATCGACGCCGTTGCCTCCGATCGCGTCATCATCCGCCTGCCGATCCGCGGTGGCTTCCTCCGACCCGGCGAGACAGTGAGCGGACCGACGCTGATGACGCTGGCCGACACGGCGGTGTACTACCTGGTGCTCGCCACCGTCGGCCCGGTGGCGCTCGCGTTCACGACCCACCTCAGCATCGATTTCTTGCGAACGGGCGCCCCCGACGCGGTGCTGGCGGAAGCATGCGCGCTCAAGCGCGGCAAGCGCCTCTACGTCGGCCGCGTGGAGATGTGGGGCGGCCGCGATCAGCCCTGGCACGCAGCGTCTGAGCGCGGGCCGCGAGAGCTCCTCGCCCACGCGACCGTGACCTATTCGATCCCGCCGCGCTGAGCGCGCCTACCACGCGCGCCGCTCATCGCTCGACCGCCGCCTCGACCAGCGCCCGCGCTCGAAGCGGGTACCCCGGCCGCCCAATGAGCGTACGCGCCTCACGATGGGCGCGCGCGCTCATCTTCTCCCACGTCTTCGCGAGGATGCCGATCGTCTTGTCGTCGTCCTGCCCGGCCGCGAACTCGTCGAAATAGTGCTCGAGGAAGACGAGGCAGGCGACGTCCTCGAGCATCTGCGCGGCCGGGTCTGTCCGCAAGCCGCGCTTGCGCAGGAGCGCCTCGACGTGCGCGATGGTCGCGTCGTTGTACCCGACCTCGGCCAGGATTCCCCGCGCGAGCCGGGCGTGCAGCTTGCCTAGCGCCGTGCGCCACCGCAGATACCCCGCCCGTCCGGGCGCGTAGTCCGTGCGCGGGATGCGAAACCGGCCCAAGTGCTGGGCGCGCGCGGCCAACCGCACCACCTCCGGCGCATCACGGCTGTAGCGGACGAGCGCTACGGTCATTCGCTCTCCGTAGAGCAGCGCCGCCGGGACGGGCCCGCCGTCCGGCCGCGCTGGGTCGACGACCGCCGTCGGGTCCTCCGCGTTGAGCGCGTCGAAGCGGGCGATCGCGCGCGAGAATCGATCGTCTCCCCCGTGCATGCCGGCCAGTATCGCACGGCTCGCCCCGTCGCGGGCCGCCGCAGGCCGCCGCAGGCCGCCGGGATCGGCGGGCCCCCACGATCCCCACTGTGCTCCCCTTGCGTCTCCCCCGATTGGTGTGGTATCTACCGAATGGTAGACAGATGACGACCACTTGGTAGGCGCCGCACGCTGGCACTACCGCTGACGGCGGCAACCCCTTGGACGTACGATCCCAGATCTTGCAGGAGGCGACGCGGCTCTTCGCAGACCAGGGCTACGCGGGCACATCGATCCAGGCGATCGCCGACGCGGTCGGCATCCGGAAGCCGAGCCTCCTGTACCATTTCGGGTCGAAGGACGCGCTGCGTGAGTGCGTGCTCGATGAGATGCTCGCGCGCTGGAACGACGTGCTCCCGCAGGTGCTCGTCGTCGCGACCCGCGAGCGTCAGTTCGACGCCGTGATGAAGGTGTTGTGCGGCTTCTTCGTGGACCGACCCGAGCGCGCGAGGCTCATCCTGCGTGAGACCCTCGACCGACCCGAACACATGCGCGCGCGCATCCTCCAGTACGTCCGCCCGTGGGTCGACGTCATCGCGAGCCAAATCGAGCGGGCGAAGGCCGACGGACTGGTCCGCCCCGACGTCGACGGCGAGGTCTACGCGTTCCAGGTCATCACAATGGTCGTCGGCAGCACGGCCGTTCGTGAGAGCCTGGGACAAGCGCCGGCGCGCGGGACGACGGACAGCGCCGCCGGCCCTGACGACGACCGCGACCGTTTCGTGCGCGAGCTGACGCGCATGGCCCGAGCGAGCCTCTACACCAACGGTACCGCCGGCTAAGGAGCAACCATGGCTAATTTCTTCAAAGACAACGACGACCTTCAGTTCTACATGAGGCGCGCGATCGACTGGGACACCCTCGTCCGAGTCACCGAGCGCGACTTCGCGTTCGTCGACGACGGCGGCTTCTCGAGCACCGCCGAGGCGCTCGAGTTCTACGACGACATCGCGACGATGTTCGGTGAGTTCGTCGCCGAGCAGATCGCGCCCTACACCGCCGAGATCGACCGCACCGGCGTGGTCCTCGAGGACGGCGAGGTACAGCTCGGCGCGCGACAGGACGCCATCTTCGCGCACATCAAGGAGCTCGACCTGCACGGCCTGCCGGTCCCGCGCGAGCTCGGCGGGATGAACGCCCCGCTGATGCTCTACTTCATCAACGCGGAGGTCATGGCGCGCGCCGATGTCTCCGTCATGGCCCACCACAGCTTCCACGCCGGCATCGCGATGGCGGCCCTGGTGTTCTCGGCGATCGAGGGGACGACGGAGGTCGACGAGCGAGGCCACATCGTCAAGACGCGCTTCGAGGACGCCGTCCGCGAGATCGCGCGCGGCGACGCGTGGGGCTGCATGGACATCACCGAGCCCGACGCGGGCAGCGACATGGCGCAGCTCCGCAGCGTGGGAGAGCAGGACGACGACGGCCATTGGTTCGTGACCGGCGAAAAGATCTTCATCACGGCCGGACACGGCAAGTACCACTTCGTCATCGCGCGGACCGAGCCGGAGGGCGGCCTCGACGCGCTGTCGATGTTCCTCGTCCCGGCCTACGAGGATCTCCCCGGCGGCGGACGCAAGCGCATCGTCGAGGTGACCCGCGTCGAAGAGAAGCTCGGCCACCACGGCTCGGCGACCTGCGCGCTGCAGTTCGAACGCGCGCCGGCCTTCCTCGTCGGTCAACGCGGCGAGGGCTTCAAGTACATGCTCACCCTGATGAACAACGCCCGGCTCGGCGTGGGCTTCGAGTGCATCGGCCTGTGCGTCGCCGCGCTCGAGCTCGCGAAGGCCTACGCCGCGCAGCGCAAGTCGATGGGCAAGACGATCGACCGGCACGAGATGATCGCCGACTACCTCGACCGCATGGACGTCGAGACGCGCGGCATCCGCGCCATCGCCATGACCGCCGCGTACCACGAGGAGCTCTTCCAGAAGCTCAACCTCGAGGTTCGCTTCGATCGCGTCCAGGGGGCCGAGCGCGAGCGCCTCGAAAAGCAGCTCGAGCATCACAAGGCGCAGGCCCGCCGCCTCACCCCGCTGCTGAAGTACCAGGCCGCGGAGAAGGCGGTCGAGCACGCGCGGCTGTGCCTTCAGATCCACGGCGGCAACGGCTACACGAAGGAGTACGGCGCGGAGAAGCTCCTGCGCGACGCGCTCGTGATGCCGATCTACGAGGGGACCAGCCAGATCCAGTCCCTGATGGCGATGAAGGACACGCTGGGCAGCATCATCGCGAACCCGGCCGGCTTCGTGCGGCGGCTCGCCGATACGCGCTGGCGGTCGATCTCGGCGCGCGACCCGCTCGAGCGGCGCGTCGCCCACCTGCAGGCGCTCTCGCTCGGCGCGCAGCAGCACCTCGTGTTGCGGACGGCCGGCGACAAGGTCAAGGCGCTGCGCGACGTGCCCCTGCGCGAGTGGCAAGAGCGGTTCACCAAGAACTGGGACCCGAAGCGCGACTTCGCGTTCGCGATGCTGCACGCGGAGAAGCTCATCAAGCTGCTCATCATCGAGGCGATCGCGGAGATCCTGCTCGACCAGGCGCAGCGCTTCCCAGAGCGGCGCACGCTGCTCGAGAAGCACCTCGAGCGCTCCGAGATCGACGCGCGTACGCTGCACGAGCAGATCACGACGACCGGCCAGCGCCTGCTCGAACGGCTCGCCGGCGCGGGCGACGGGCTGACCGACGAGGAGCGCGCCGCCGAGTAACTGGCGCGCGCGGCCGCCGCCGTCGCACCATCGCGCGCGGCGGCGGCACCCCTGCGCGCGGCGGCGTCGATCCGCACCCCTACCACCCCACCACCGGCGCGACGACGCGCGCACGCGCCGCCCGCCACGAGGTCGACGCTGCACATGGCGACCGACGTCCCTGACGACAGCGGCACGCGCCCCGCGTGGGTAGCCACGGTCGCGCGTCTGCTGGTCCTCGTGGCGGTGCTCGCGCTGCTGGTGGAAGCGCACCGGCAAGGCCTACTCGGCGCGTTCGACAGCCCGACGCACGCGCGCGACTTCATCCGCCGCGGCGGCGCGCTCGCGCAGGCCCTCTACGTGCTCTCGTTCACGCTGCTCGGCGCCTTCGCCGTCCCCGGCGTGGTGTTCCTGCTCGCGGCGGCGCTGCTCTGGAGCCCATGGGAGACGTTTGGCCTCGGGATGCTCGGGGCCCTGCTCGGCAGCTTGCTCGGCTTCGTCGTCGCCCGCTTCGTCGCCCGCTCGTGGTTCGAACGGCACATGCCCCCGAAGATGCACCGCTTCGACCACCTGCTCGCGACCCACGCGCTCCTCGCAGTGATCCTCGTGCGGCTGCTCTTTTTCCTCTCGCCGGCGGGCCACTGGCTGCTCGGGCTGTCGAAGGTGAGCGTCGGCAAATACCTGCTCGGCACGGCCATCGGCATCCTCCCCGGCGTCATCCTCATCAGCGTGTTTGGCTCGCGGCTGGTGAGCTGGCTCGGCTCGCAGCCGGCGTGGGTGTGGCTCGTGCTCGCGGTGCCCTTCATCATCATGGTGGTCGCCATGCGGTCCGGAAGAAGGCGCAACGCGCGCGCAGCGGAGGATGAGAGCTCATGACCACGATCTTCTTCACCGGGTTCCCCGGCTTCCTCGGCCGCGAGCTGCTCCCGCGCGTGCTCGGCCGAGACCACGACGCGCGCGCGCTTTGCCTCGTGCAGGACAAGTTCTTCGGGCTGGCCGAGTCGGCCGTCGCAGCGCTCGAACGCGACCACCCAGCGCTCGCGGGCCGCATCTCGCTCGCCACAGGCGATATCGTCGCCCCCGACCTCGGCCTCGGCGCTCGCCTCGACACGCTGCGCGACGAGGTCACCTCCGTCTACCACCTCGCGGCGGTCTACGACCTCGCCGTCACGCGTGACCTCGGGATGCGCGTGAACGTGGACGGTACCCAGCACGTCGTGGACTTTGCACGTCGCTGCGCGCGCCTCGAGCGGCTGCACTACGTGAGCACCTGCTACGTCAGCGGCCGCTACCCGGGCCGCTTCTACGAGCGCGACCTCGAGCTCGGCCAGACCTTCAACAACTTCTACGAGGAGACCAAACACCTCGCGGAGGTCCGCGTCCGCGCCGCGATGGCGGGCGGCCTACCGGCCACGATCTACCGCCCGGCGGTGGTCGTCGGCGACCAGTCGACGGGCGCGACCCAGAAGTACGACGGGCCGTATTTCCTCATCCGCTGGCTGCTCCGCCAACCCGCCGCGCTCGCGGTGGTGCCCGTCGTCGGCCACCCGAAGAAGGCGAAGCTCAACGTCGCCCCCCGCGACTTCATCGTCGACGCGATCGCGCACCTGAGCGGCGTCGAGGCGTCCGCCGGCAAGACCTACCACCTCGCCGACCCGCGCCCGCTCCCCGTCAGCGAGATGATCGACGCGTGCGTCGAGGCGACCGGCCGCCGCGCCCTCCGGATTCCGGTGCCGAGCAAGCTGCTCGTCGGCGTGCTCGAGGCGTTCCCCGCGCTCCGCGACCTCGTCCAGATCCCGCCGGAGACGTTCGCGTACTTCGAGCAGCCGACCGAGTATGACACGACCGAGTCCGAGGCCGATCTCTCCTCTGCCGGCATCGCCTGTCCGCACTTCGACGCCTACGTCGATCGCCTCGTCGCGTTCGTGCGGGCGCATCCGGAGTTTGGCTCCCAGGCGATGGTGTAACGCCTTCGGGCCCTGAGCGGCCCATTGAGCGGCTTTCCGCCTCAGTCCCTCCCTGCGACGCACGCAGAGTGCGCCTCAGTCGGGCCTTGCGGGGGCGCTCGCTCACTGGACCACTCAGAACCCGAAGATCGCATCGTTTCCAAGCTCACGGCTTGTGCCTTCGGGCCCTGAGCGGCCCATTGAGCGGCCGGGGGTCAGAGCCAGCCGTTCTTGCGGTACCACTCGGCGGTGCGGCGCACGCCGTCTTCGAGGGGCATCTCGGCCTCGAAACCGAAGTCCTCGCGGGCGGCGTCGCAGGCGCAGGTCCACGCGTCTTGCGCACCCATGATGGCCTTTTGGCGGTTGAGCAGCCGCGGCTTGTGGTCGACCTTCGTCACGAGCTCGCCGGCCGCCGCGGCGACGGAGACGAGCGCCTCCGGGAGGTTGAGCGTAAAGGCCTTGCCGCGCGTCGCCCGGACGACCTGCGCCTGAAACGCTTCCCATGTGAGCGGCGCGCCATCCGCGAGGAAGTACCCCTTGCCGCGCGCCTCGTCGGCGGTCGCCGCCGTGAGGAACGCGCGGACGCAGTCGTCCACGTAGATGCACGAGAAGGTGCGCGCCTGGTTGCCGAAGAAGACGTTGATGCCCTTCGCCGCCGACTTGAAGAGGTTGAAGAAGTCGACGTCGCCGGGCCCGTAGACGGCGCTCGGTCGCAAAATGGTCCATGGGACCCCGCCGGCGCGCTGCCGCAGCGCTTGCTCGGCCTCGAGCTTGCTCTGACCGTAGTGCTCGACCGGGTGCGGATCGTCGTCCTCGCACACGGGGCAGCCGTTCATCGCCGGGCCGAATGCCGCGAGCGACGAGGCCATCACGAAGCGCCGGAGGCCGGGCCGCACGTCGCGCACGGCGTCGATGAGGTTCGCCGTCGGCATCACGTTGCCGCGCTGAAAGTCCTCGTACGAGACGCCCTTGGTGACGCCCGCCACGTGAAAGACGTAGTCAGGCTCGACGTCGCGGACCGCGGCCCGCAGGGCGTCGAGGTCGTCGTAGTCCGCCGTCACCGCCGCCCCGCTCGTCGCGGCGGGCGAGCCGCTGCGCCGCAGCGCGACCACTTCGGCCCCACCCGCCGAGAGCGCCGCGCGCAGGCGACTGCCGATGAACCCGCTGGCCCCCGTGACGAGAACCTTCCCCTGAACGCTAGGCTGAGCCACGACGGCCATCATAGCAGCCGGCCCGCGGCGCGCGGCGCTGGTACGCTCACTTCATGAGCGAGGCCTTCACGACCGTCTCCCCCGTCGACGGGCGGGTCTACGTCGAGCGCCCGTTCGCCGGCTACGCCGAGGTGGAGCGAGCGCTCGCGCTCGGGGACGACGCGGCGGGGCGCTGGAAGCGCGTGCCCCTCGAAGACCGCGCCGCCGCGGTCGCGCGCTGGGTGGACCACCTCGTCGCCGAGTCCGACACGCTGGCGGAGGAGCTGACCTGGCAGATGGGGCGGCCCATCGCGCAGGCGCCGTCGGAGCTCGGCGGCTTCGAGACCCGCGCGCGCACGATGATCCGCCTCGCGCCCGACGCGCTCGCGGACACCCACCTCGCGCCGAGCGAAGGGCTCGCGCGCTTCATCCGCCGCGAGCCGCTCGGGCTCGTGCTCGTGCTCGCCCCGTGGAACTACCCCTGGCTCACGTCCGTCAACGCGGTCGCCCCGGCGCTGCTCGCCGGCAACGCGGTGCTGCTCAAGCACTCGGAGCAGACGCCGCTGGTGGCGGAGCGCATGAGCGCGGCGGCACGGGAGGCGGGCTTGCCGGAGGGCGTTCTCGCGCACGTCCACATGGCGAACGCGACCACCGCGGCGGTCGTGGCAGATCGCCGCGTCGCGTTCGTCTGCTTCACGGGGTCGGTAGAGGGCGGCCGCGCGGTGCAGCGCGCCGCTGCCGGGCGGTTCGTCGGCGTCGGCCTCGAGCTCGGCGGCAACGACCCCGCGTACGTCTGCGAGGACGCGCCGGTCGCGGCGACCGCGGCCGCCGTCGCGGACGGCGCGTTCTACAACGCCGGCCAGTCCTGCTGCGCCATCGAGCGCGTCTACGTGCAGCGTGACCGCTACGACGCCTTCGTCGACGCGCTCTGCACCGAGGCCCGCGCGCTCCGGCTCGGCGACCCGCGCGAGCGGGCGACCACGCTCGGCCCGATGGTGCGCGTCTCGAACGCGGCGCGGGTTGAAGCGCAGGTCGCCGGCGCGCTCAGGGCGGGCGCACGGGATCTGCTCGACGACCACGCCGTCGAGGGAGCGGCGCGGGGCCTGCCCTACCTCGCCCCCCGCGTGATCGTGGACGTCGACGAGCGCGTGGAGTTGATGCGCGAAGAGAGCTTCGGCCCCGTCGTCGCGGTCGCCCCCGTCCGCGACGACGACGAGGCGGTCGCGCGCATGAACGACAGCCGCTACGGCCTGACCGCTAGCGTGTGGACGAGCGACGAGGCGCGCGCGCGCCACATCGGCGACCGCATCGACACCGGCACCGTCTACATGAACCGCTGCGACACCCTCGACCCGGAGCTGCCGTGGGTGGGCGTCAAGGACTCGGGCCGCGGCTGCTCGCTCTCGCACCTCGGCTTCGCCCAGCTCACGCGCCCGAAGTCGTTCTACCTGCGCCGCGCGCCTTGACCCGCCGCCCCCGCGCCGCAGCGGACCGAGGTCACCGAGCGCCCTCGTCCGCCGGCGCCGCCGTCGCCGCCCGCGTCTTCGAGGCGCGCTTCTTGGGTGCGCCGGTGCTCGGCTTCGCGGCGCCCTTCGCCGGCGCACCCGTGCTCGACTTCGCGGCACCCTTCGCCGCGGCGCGCTTCTTCGGCGCCGCCGCGCTCGCCTTCGTCGTCCGCTTCTTCGGGACTGCGTCGCCCGCGGCGCGCTTCTTTGCAGCGGGCTCTGCCTCGCCGGCCCGACCCGCCCCCGTCGCGCGGGACTCGTAGGCGCGACGCGCGTCGCTCTTCACAGCGTCCAGCAAGACGCGGTCGGCGCCGAGACGGTGGGTCAGCCACTCGCGCGAGCGCCGCGGCAACAGGCGCAGCGTATGCACGATCATGCCCGCGTACGCCGGGACGAAGACCTCGAAGCGCGGCTCGACCAGCGCGGCGACGATGGCGTCCGCGACGTCCTCGGGCGTGACCGACGTGACGCCGCGAAGCTCCGCGAGACCGGAGGACAGCTCGGTGTGGACGATGGCAGGCATCACACACGACACCCGGACCCCGGCGTCGCGCACCTCGAGCTCAGCGGCTTCTGAAAACGTGATGACGGCGCTCTTCGAGGCGCAGTACGTCGCGCCGCCCGGTATCCCGGCGCATCCCGCCGTCGACGCCACGTTCACGATGTGGCCGCAGCCGCGTGGCACCATGCGGCGCACCGCCTCCCGCGTGCCCCGAATGACAGCCTCGACGTTGAGGCGGAGGATGCGCGCTGTGACGTCCTCGTGTTCGTCGCGCACGGTCGCGAGCGGCATGATGCCCGCGTTGTTCACGAGCACGTCGAGCGGGCCGACCTCGGCCTCCGCCTCGTCGAGGAACGCGCGGAAGCTCGCCGCGTCCGTGACGTCGAGGCGCGACGCGCGCACGCCGTGGCCGATGCGGGCGGCCGTCTCGGTCGCCACGTCGAGGTCGATGTCCCCGATGACGACCCGCGCGCCCTTTGCCGCCAACGCCGCCGCCGTCGCCGCCCCGATGCCTCGGCCGCCGCCCGTAATCGCAACGACACGGCCTTCGATTCGCTCACCCATCGCGTCACCTCTCGATCGAGACGCCAACCCGCGCCGGCGCTTCGGCGACCATAACGCGCCGCGGCCCAGGCGGCCACGCTCGGCCACCGCTCGCACGGTGGGCCTGGTCACCGTCCCGGCCGCGGAGGCGCCCTCGGCCTCGCTGTCGCGGCGCGCCCTGGGGCGCGTCGTGGCGGGCTTGAAGCGACTCCGCTCAGCGCTCGATGACCGCCGCGCTGACCACCCAGACGAGGCAGTCCGGGGTCTCCGCCGGATCCTCGACGGCGGCGATCTCGACGCCGATCGAGAGATCCCCCGGCTGGACGAGCGCCGTGATGTCGTCGAAGCGGGTGTCCCAGAGCGCGCCGTCGGCGCCCGGGAACGCGTTGGGGCTCGCCACCACCGTCCCGTTGAACGCGACGCTGTCGAGGTAGATCTGGCCATCCCCGACGACGTCGAGCGCAGTGACGCGTGTGAACGCGTCCGGGACGGTGAACCCGTCGAGCGAAGCGCTCATGGTCGTCGCGATCCCGTCGGTCGCCACGCTGCGCTCGGCGAGGACGACGAGGTTGTGCACCGTCGCCCCCGGGACGCCGTAGATGACGACGATCGATGCGCCCTGCCCATCCACGTAGCCGTTCGGGTCGCTCATGTCGGGCGGCGGCGGATAGCCCGCGACGACGTAGGCGCCGTTGCCCGTGACGATCGACGACACGTCGGCGCGGTAGACGAAGTTCCCCGCCGGGAGATTCCAGCACGTGTCCACGGCGTTGCCGATGAAGTCACCCGTCACCGACTGACCGTTCAGCGTGAGGGTCGGGTGCGGCCCGCCGATGGACGCCCAGTAGAGCCGCGCCTCAACGATCTCGGCGCCGGGCGGTACGCCGGTGAGCTCGATCGGAGCGATCGGATCGCCCGAGTCTTCGCGACCATCGCGCCACCCGAGCCCGGTCCCCGCGGCGGCGATGCCCCCGCCGGGCAGGTCGAGGTTCAGCCGCGGCTGGAGGAAATCGCACGCGTCTCCGATGCCGTCGCCGTCGCGGTCGGCCTGGTCGACGTTGGCAATGAACACGCAGTTGTCCACGTCGTCGACGATGCCATCGCCGTCGGCGTCCTGAACAGCCGAGCCGCCGCACCCGGCCACCGTAAACAGCAGCACGACCACCCACCCCCGCGCCCACCACCGCATCTGACCCGCCATCGCCCGCCCATAGCACGAACCCACCCCCGCGCCCCAGCCCCAACCCGCGCCCACCCCCGCGCCCGCACCCGCTCCCGCTCCCGAACCCGCTCCCGAACCCGCGCCCGCACCCGCGCCCACTCCCGAACCCGCTCCCGCTCCCGCTCCCGCGCCCGCGCCCGAACCCGCGCCCGCACCCGATCCCGCGCCCGATCCCGACTCTGAACGGGCCACGTGTGCAAGGGGCGAGAGGTGCTTTTTTTCTCGATTTCATGGGTTCGGCCTTGTGAGGTGGGTGGCGATTGGCAGGCGCAGGGCGTACCGGGGCGGAGCGCGCGCG
>JAGQJE010000018.1 GCA_020430775.1 Myxococcales bacterium | reverse complement strand
GCCACCTGGAAGTCGAGCTCGAGCTGGGCGGTCGGGGGGAGCCGCGGCGGCGCGCGCGCGGCGGCGGTGCCGAGCACGCGGGCGATGTCGGCGGGCTTGGTGAGGATCGCTTTGAGGCGCAGCCGGCTCTGGCAGCGCGGGCAGGTGAGGACCTCGACGGCGAAGACGCGGCGCAGCAGCCAGGCCCAGGGGTGGCGCGAGGGCCGAGGCCCGTCCTCGGTGGCCTGGCTGGCTGCCCGGGCCGCGCCCGCGTCGCCCGCGCGATGGGTCTGCTCGTCGGACTCGGCGTCTGAGAAGGGCAGCGCGGGCTGCACCGGCGCGAGCCGGCCGGGCACGACCTCGCGGCGTCCGGTGGCGTTGGCCGCGAGCACGCCGTGGTAGCGCAGCATGTGAAAGCGCGGCGGGGGCATCAGGGCGCACAGCCGCGCGATGAAGTCCAGCGGGTCGAGCGCCACCGCGTGGGTGCCGTCGCGCCAGGCGCGCTTGAAGCGGTAGCGCACGCGCACCAGCCGCACCAGCTTGGCGGTGCGCTGGCCGGGCGCGGCGCCCAGCAGCTGCACGTCGCCCGCCGAGGCTCCGTAGCAGCTCGCCAGCACGGGCTGCTCGTCTGACAGCGTGTCGGTGCCCGCGTCGAGCCCTCCGAGGCTGCGCCCGTGCCGCTCGAGCACGCGCAGCAGCGCGGCGTGCGTCCACTCGGCCACCTGCGCCACCTCCGCCTGGCTCGGCGCCCCGAGCGCCTGAGAACGCAGCGGCTACTGCGAGGTAGCTCGCGACGGCACCGTCTTCGCCGTCCTCGACCCGCCCGAGAACCAGGGCGCCACGGACATCGTCACCTACTTGACGGCCACCGCAGCGCTGCTGAACCTCTCGGAGTTCGTCGCCATCTACTGGCCGCGGGTGAAGGTGCTCAACCCAACAAAGAGCGTCTTCGGCCCTGCCGAGCAGATCGTGGTGCCGCCCTCGGGCATCGTCGCCGGCGTCTACGCGCGCACCGACGGCGCGACACCGGGCGGTGTCTACGACCCGCCCGCCGGCATCGACAAGGGGCGCATGTTCGGCGTGCTGGGCTTCGAGACCGACGAGGTGCTCGAGGAAGCCAAGCGCGACCTGGTCTACCCCAAGCGCATCAACCCGCTCACCACAGGCCCCGGCCTGCCGCGCTTCATCGACGGCTCGCGCACGCTCAGGGGCGACAGCAACTTCCCATACGTGGCCGAGCGGTGCGGGGTCATCTTCATCGAGCGCAGCTTGAAGGAGGGCCTGCAGTTCGCGCGGCACAAGAACAACACCGAGGGGCTGCGCGCCCAGGTGCGGCGCACCATCACCGCGTTCCTGCTCACCCAGATGAACAACGGCGCGTTCCGCTCGCGCGAGCCGGCCAAGGCGTTCTTCGTGGACGTCTCCGACCAGCTCAACACGCCCTCGGTCATCTTCGCCGGCAAGCTCATCGCCCGGGTGGGCCTCGCCACCAACAAGCCAGCCGAGTTCATCGTGCTGCGCATCTCTCAGGACACGCGGGCGCTCGAAGCCGAGCTCGCCGCGGCCGGCGCGTGACGTAGGAGGACACCATGGCGGTCATCGGCAATCCCCGCAGCTTCCACAAGAAGTTCAAGTTCATCGTCGAGATCGACGACATCGGCCACGCCGGCTTTCAGACGTGCAGCGAGCTCTCGGTCGAGGTCGCCAACGTCCAGCACTTCGAGGGCGGCTCGCTCATCCCCAACAAGAGCCCAGGCAGGCCGACCTTCGGCGTCCGACCACGACGCCAACGCCAACGCGGGAGGCGCCGCTTCGGGGCCGACCCTCGCGGGAGAGGGAGCCAAAGTTTGCTTCGTCGCGACTCTTGGGGTGCCCTAAGCCCGTGGTGCGCTTCG
>JAGQJE010000149.1 GCA_020430775.1 Myxococcales bacterium | reverse complement strand
CGCCGCCGCGACCGACTACCTCGACCGCGCTCACGGCGCCGCGGCGTTCCGCGCGGCGCTCGACGCCGTCATCCGCGAAGCCGCGCGGGGAAGCCGTCTCAGCGCCCGCCCTCGATGAGGGTCAGGCGCGGCGCGGGCGCCGACGCGCAGAGCTCGCCGCCGTCCTCGGCGACGTAGACCCACCCGCGCTCGTCGACGCCGAGCCAGTCCGGCAGGAGATCGGTCGGCGCCGACGCGCAGAGCTGCGTCCCGTCGGCCGGACGCAGCACGTGAACGCTCGCACCGGGGACGAAGAGCGCGCCGCCGCGGAGGATGGGGTCGAGGTGACGGGGGACCTCGTCGGCGAAGCGGTCGGACAGCGCGAGCCGAAAGCGAAGCGCCCCGCTCGCGGCGTCGAGCGAGGTGAGGACGCCGCTCGGCGCGTTGACGATGAGCGCGTCGTCGACCGCCAGCGCCGCCCCACCAACGGCGAGGCCGGGGTCTTCTACGCTCCAGCGCTCGGCGCCCGTGTTCGCGTCGTACGCGCGCAGGCACGTGGCGGGCGCCAAGGACGCCTCCCGCGTCACCAGCGCGGCGGCGCCGTCGAGCGCGATCGGACCGGCGAAGGTGGGCCCGTCGAGCGCGCGCTCCCACAGCCGCCGCCCCGAGCACAGATCGATGCCGTACGCGGTGGTGCGGGTGCGCTGGCACTCGTCCTCTTCACCGAAGCAGGTGCTCGCGCCGTCGCACTCGGTCGCGAGCGCGACGACCGTCTCGCGGACGACGGTGGGGGCGCGCACGAACGCGGCGGGCGCCGTGAAGCGCCAGAGGTTCTCGCCGGTGGCGACGTCGAGCGCGTCGACGGCGCCGTCACCTGCGACGACGAGCAGCACGCGGCTCGCCCGGCGCAAGGCCAGCAGGCCACCCGCGCGCGGCGCGAAGCGCCAGCGGAGCTCGCCGGTTCGCAGATCGATCGCGACGATCCGGTGCGCACCGTCCCGCAAGACGGCCATCGGCGGGAGCGCGCCTCCGCCCACCCGGAGCGCGCGCACGGAGGCGCCGGCGGCAGGCGGCGAGATCCGGCAGCGCGCGTAGGGCGCGCCGGTCGCCAGCTCGCTCAGCTCGACCTCGCCGCTCGAGCGCACGGTGACCACCCGCGAGCCATCGACCAGAACGACGTCGCCGGTGCGTGGGCGCGCCCACAGGACGTCGCCGCGGTCGCGGCCGAGCGCCAACACCTCGCGCGCGCCGGACACG
Source organism: Myxococcales bacterium (assembly GCA_020430775.1). Taxonomy (GTDB): domain Bacteria; phylum Myxococcota_A; class Polyangia; order Polyangiales; family Houyiibacteriaceae; genus JAGQJE01. The sequence goes on along the minus strand of JAGQJE010000149.1, from coordinate 5,135 downwards.
ACGAGGCAGGCGCGCGAGCGAAACACCGCGCTCGTGTCGAGCCCGTCGACGGCCACGTTCCAGCGGGGCTCGAAGCGCAGCGCCGGGCCGCGCGATCCGACGAGCGGCAGGCTCGGCCTGCTCGAGCGGCCCGCCTCGGCGAGACGGAGGCGCAGGCGATCCGGATCGTCGTTCACGAAGGACCCTTGTCCCGGCTCGTCCCGGAGCCTGCGACCGATGGCGCGGATCTCCTCTCGCAGCGCCTGCACGCGGAGGTTTCGGACCTGCCCGCGGTCGGCCGCGATCAGCGCGCGCATCAGGTCCCCCGCGAGCCGCAGCAGCGGCCGCGCCGCGCTCCCGACGTCGAGCGACGCTACGGTGACGTCGAGTCCGGCGTCGTTGCTGAACCCGACCGCGACCTCGCCCTGCTCGTCGAGGCGCAGCGCCACGCGGAGCCCGCCGACGCTGCTCCGGACGTGGAGCGCGCGCCGATCTCGGGCCGCGTCGACGAGCTGTCCACACAGCGCGACCATGCGCTGCGCGGCGAGCACGATCGGCCCCTCGATGAGGCCGACGCGGCGACCGCGAATGAAGGCCCACAAGCGCCCCGAAAACAGCAACGCGTGCAGGTCTGCCCGCGCCGAGCGCGACCGCGGCGAGCCGGGTGCGGTTGGGTAGATGCGGGCGTCGAAGCCGAACGCGAGCGGCACCTCGTCGCGGGGCGCTTCGAGCGCACCGCCGCGACGCACCACGGGCACCGGGACCGGCGAGGCCGCGGGGGCGATCCGGGCCTCGGCCGCGAGCGCGACCCGCCCGCTCGCCGGCGCGCTGCCTCCCTCCGTGGTCGCCTCGAGCGCGCGCGCGCAGGCGGAGAGCAGCCCGGCGAGGTCTGTTGCATGCTCCAGCTCGAGCACCTCCGGCGGGTTCGTCGTCGTGTAGCAGCTCACGAGCAGCGCGTCCCCGCGGCGCTCGAGGGCGTACTCGGCGGGGGTGCGCGGGAGCGGAACGAGCGCCTTGCGATGGCCGCCGCGGGCGAGGCCGACGAGCGCCGCCGTCAGCTCGAGCAGGGGCGGCGGCTCGAGCGTGAGCCCCGGCGCCGTGAGGCAGGCGGCGACCTCGAAGGCTTGCGCGATCGGCTCGCGAGCGGCGCTCCGGTGCGCGACCGGCGGCTCGGGGGCGATGGGAGGCACCGGCGCGGGGCCGTCCGATGGATCGTAGACGGAGTTCATCGGTCGACAGGGGCGGTACGGGCGCGATCCGCGTGCACGAGGCGATGGTAGGGGTCGCGGTCGAGCGCGATCCAATAAGTGCGCGGGCCAATCGCTTGCTTGACAAAGGGGACGGGACGGAATCGCCTCGCCGAGTGCAACCTCCAACCCTCGACGCCCCGCAGTGGGTGGCCGCCGCCGCGATCATCGTGAAAGCGGAGGCCGTCCTCGCGCTCCGGCGGGCGCCGCACAAGCCCGGCGCAGGCCTCTGGGAGACCGTGTCCGGGCGGATCCTGCCAGGGGAGGACCCGCTGGCTGCGGTCGCGCGCGAGGTGGCCGAAGAGTGCGGGCTCACCGTGCGCATCGCCCCGCGCCCGGTCGACGCCTACGCGGCGTCGCGCGCGGGCGCGCCGATGGTCGTCATCTGCTACCGCGCGGAGTACGTCCGCGGCAGGGTGCGCCGCTCCGAGGAGCACGACGCGCACCGGTGGCTGACCGTCGAGGCGCTCGGAGCGCTCGACTGCCCCCCGCGCCTGCTCGAGGCGATACGCCGCGCGCAACGGATCACATGACCGCCGGGCAGGTCGCACGTCGGCCCCGGCTCAGAGGCGCCGGTGCGCGAGGCTCGGGAGCTGCCGCCGGACACGCGACACGAGCGACGGCTCGATCGTCGCGACCGCCACGCCTTCCCCCTCGCCGCACTGCGCGAGGACCGTGCCCCACGGGTCGATGATCATCGAGTGCCCGTAGGACACCCGCGTCCCGAAGTGCCGCCCCGTCTGACCCGCGGCGAGCACGTACGCCTGCGACTCGATGGCGCGCGCGCGCAGCAGCACCTCCCAGTGGTCCTTGCCCGTCATCAACGTGAACGCCGCCGGCACCGCGAGGGCCACGGCGCCGCGCTCGACGAGGCGCCGGTAGAGCTCCGGGAAGCGCAGGTCGTAGCAGATGCTCAACCCGAGCGGGCCGAAGGGGGTCGACGTCGTGACGATCGCGTCGCCGGGGGTGAGCGTGTCCGACTCCACCACGCGCGTCCCGTCGGCGAGGTCGACGTCGAAGAGGTGGATCTTGCGGTAGATCGCGGCGACCGTGCCGTCCGCCCGCAGGTGCACGCACGCGTTGAAGGCGCGCGTGGGCTCGGGGCCGCGCTCCCAGAACCCGCCGAGGACCAGCGAGACGCCCGCGTCCCGCGCCAACGCCTGGCAGCGGGCGAGGATGGGCCCGCCCTCCGGGAGCGGCTCGACCAAGGCGAGCTTGCCCCGCTCCGGACCGAGGTAGGCGAAGCACTCCGGCACCAGGACGAACTCAGCGCCTTGCGCCGCGGCGAGCCGGACGGTGCGATCGACGGCGTCGAGGTTGGCGGCGACCTCCGCCGTGGAGGTGATCTGCGCGACGGCGACTCGGGTGCTGCGCGGCTCGCTCATGACGGCAGCGTGCGCCCGACCCACGGCGCGGGCAACGCGCGTCCGGGCGCGGAGACGCCGCGGAGGGGCGCTCGGGAGGGTCGCCTGGGCGGGTCGCCGACGCCACCACGTAAAAAATGTGTCACAAAATCCTGGCGACGTAACACAATGTGATACAAACAGGAGCGTACGAAGGAGAACTCGATGTCCAACTCGCAACCAGCCCTATCGGACCGCACCCGCGCGCACGACGACGCGCCACGCGCCGCCGCTCCCCCCTCGCGGGGCGCCACCGGCGTGCGCTACTGGCTCGCCTTCGCCGACACCTTGCTCGAGGTCGTCGAGGAGACCGCCTGGCGCAGCCGCACCCTCACCGCGGAGCTGCTCGAGGCCGCGACCGCCGAGCTCGACTGGGGGCGCCGCAGCGCCGTCGATCTGTCGTCGAGCGGCCAGCGCGTGCAGGAGCGCACCGCGCGGCTCGTGTCGACCGCCTGGACGCTCGCGAAGATCGTCACCAGCTACCGCCTGCACATCACGCGGGCTGCGTTCACGAGCCGTCGCTCTGCGGCGGCTGCGCTCGAGCGCCTGCACGAAAGGAACGCGACCCGCTTTCGCGACCTCAGCCTCGCCCAGGGCGGCGCCTTCCTGAAGGTCGGTCAGCTCCTGTCTGCGCGCGGCGACCTGCTGCCCGCCGTGTGGGTCGACAAGCTCGCAGCGCTGCAGGACGCCGCGACGCCGATCGACGTCGAGGCGGTCGAGGCCGTGATCGAGGACGCGCTCGGCGCGCCGATCGACGCGCTCTTCGAGCGCTTCGACCGCGAGCCCATCGCCGCGGCGAGCATCGGGCAAGTGCACCGCGCGACGACGCGGGACGGCGTCGAGGTCGCCGTGAAGGTGCAGCGCCCGGGCATCGCGGACCTGATCGACGTCGACCTCGAGCTGCTGGCGCTCTCGATCCTGTCGCTCCGCCAGCACTTCCCGCCGACCGACTACGACACCATCATCGCGCAGATCCGCCAGCGCATCCGCGCCGAGACCGACTTCGAGGCCGAGCGTGCGCACACCGAGGCGGCCGCCGCGCTCTTCGCCGGCGTCCCGGGCCTGCGCGTGCCGGAGCCCGTCCCTTCCCTCTGCGCCCCGCGCGTGCTGACCACCCGCTTCGTCGAGGGCGAGAAGATCACCGCAGTCCTCGACCGGCTCGAGGCCGCGGACGCGGCGGGCGACCCGGACGCCCGCGCGCGCCTGTCGCGCGTGCTCGGACGCTTCGCGGAGGCGTACGCGCGACAGATCCTCGAGGCGGGTCGCTTTCAGGCCGATCCGCACCCCGGCAACGTCCTCGTCGACGCGGACGACGTGGTGACGGTGCTCGACTTCGGCTGCACCGAGGTGATGCCCGACGGAGCGCGGCGCGGCTACGTCGCGCTCGTGTCGGCGATGATGGTCGGCGATCGAGAGCGCGCCGCGGGCCTGCTGCACGCGCTCGGGTTCCGGACCGAGAGCGGCCGCCCCGACACCCTGCTCGCGTTCGCCGACGCGATGCTCGCCCAGATTCGGGACGCGGTCGGCGGACAGGGACAGTGGCCGACCGCCGAGGAGATGCTCGCCGAGGCGCGCGAGCTGATGCTGACCGCCGAGCGCGACCCCGTCGTGTCGATCCCGGGCGAGCTGGTGATGATGGCCCGGGTGTTCGGCACCGTCGGCGGCCTCTACGCGCGCTACAAGCCGGACTTCGGCACGCTCCGCGCCCACATCCTGCCGACCCTCGCCCGCGCCATGTGATCCGGTCGAGCGCCCGTCGGCGCGCTTGGCGGCTCGCGCGGGCAAGCCGCTCGCGGCGCCCGGGGCGCGATGACTGCGCGCGCTCGCCGCGCCGGGGGTCTTCAGCCACTCGTCCGCGACGCGCCCCGCGTCGTCAGCCGGACGCGACCTTGAGGAGCACCACGCCCACGAGGATCAACGCCACGCCAAGGAAACGCGGCACGCTCGTCGGGTCACCGAAGAAGACCAGCCCGATCACGAACGTCCCCGCGGCGCCCATGCCCGTCCACACCGCGTACGACGTGCCGAGCGGGATCTCGCGCTGCGCGAGCCACAGGAGCCACCCGCTGACCGCCATGAACAGCACCGCGAGCGACAACCCGACCACGCGAAGCCCCTCGCGCTGCGCGAGCTTCAACCCCACCGGCCACCCCATCTCGAACAGCCCCGCGATCAGCAGATAGAGCCACGCCATGACCCGCCGGACCTAGCAGACTCCCCCACCCCAAGCGACGCCGCCCCCGCACCCGAGTCCGTCGACCGACTCCGACTCCGACTCCGAGGCCGACTCCGTCGACCGAGTCCGAGTCCGAGTCCGAGCCCGAGGCCGATCCCGCGACCGTGCCCGACCCCGCGACCGCGCCCGATCCCGCGCCCGCGCCCGATCCCGATTCGTGGGAAGTAACTCGGGGTCTGGGGCTGCAAAGGATCGACTTGAGGGATCGGGGATGCGATCGTCGGGGCATGTTCATGTCGACGTCGCGGCAGCGTGGCCTGTTCGAGCAGG
>JAGQJE010000148.1 GCA_020430775.1 Myxococcales bacterium | reverse complement strand
GGGCGGGGGCGGCGCGGGGGGCGCGGGGGGCGTCGCCTCGGGCGGTGGCTCCGGCGCCTTGGTGTGCTTCGCACGGCGCGCGTCCTTCCCTCGCCTTCCGCGGCGCCCCTTCGGCGGCTCGGTGGTCTCCGCGGCGTCGTTCGCCGCGGGCAGCGGCGGCATCACCTGGACCAGCGTGGTCGTCGGCCCGGAGTCCCCGATCTCGCAGAGCAGCGCCGACGCTCGGTCACCCCGGCGGAGCAGCCCCGCGACCGCGGGCTCACAGGGGCGCTTGAACGGGATCGGTTGCTGCGCGAGGGACGGATCGCCGGGGGCGTTCCACCAGTACGTCTCGCAGCGCTTCTTGTCGTCGCACGGGGACTCGGCGCCTCGATAGAGCACCGCGCTCGGACCGGCCACCGACGGGTCGGCGTACGCGTACGCGCGCGCGGAGGCACCCGGGACGGGCCGGATGCGCGACAGCGTCCGCGGCGCGCTGAACGCTGCGCCCGACACCGGGCCCTCGGCCACGCGCAACGAGACCTCGCCGCCCGGCGTGCGGCTCGCCCACACGATGGCGAGCCGCTCGTTGGCGACGAACGCGGACACGAGCACGTCCTCGCTCAGCGCGTTCGACGGCCCCGCCTCGGCGCCGCCCCGGGTCGGGTCGACGACCGGCTCCGAGCGCCCGAGCGGTTGACCGAGCGGTCCGAGCCGGAGCATGCGCACGCCGCCGCCGCTGTCCGGCCGCTGCCCCCACACGAGCACGGCGCCATCCCGAACCGAGACGAGGTCGAAGGCGACGGGCGAGACCGTCGCTCGAGCTCCCGCGAGCGGCGCCGGCGGCGGCGCCTTGATGGGCGGCGGCGGCGGCTCCGGCTTGTGGCACCCGACCAACGCGAACGCCACCACCGCACCGAGCGGCACGAGCCAGCGCATCGCTCGATCGCAACGGCGCCTGCGTCCGCGCGCGGCCGGCATCGCCGGGGCATCACCATGGGGACGTCGAAGCCGACGAGAGCGCTCGGAGGTCACGCGCGCGAGGATGCCACGGCCCCGACGGGACCCCAAGCGGAGCGCGCCCGCGCGGCAGCGCCCGACCCCGATCCTGCACCGAACTCGCCCCTGCGACGCACGCCGCTCCCGCTCCCGTGCCCGATCCCGCTCCCGCTCCCGCGCCCGCTCCCGCTCCCGCTCCCGCTCCCGCACCCGCGCCCGATCCCGTACCCGACCCCGACTCTGAACGGGCCACGTGTGCAAGGGGCGAGAGGTGCTTTTTTTCTCGATTTCATGGGTTCGGCCTTGTGAGGTGGGTGGCGATTGGCAGGCGCAGGGCGTACCGGGGCGGAGCGC
>JAGQJE010000147.1 GCA_020430775.1 Myxococcales bacterium | reverse complement strand
CGGCGAGGCGCCCCGATCACCGCGCAGGCCGCCGGCCGGGCTCGCCTTGGGCCGCCTCGCCGGCCGCGGTGAGCCGCTGCGCCATCTCGAGGGCGGCGATCATCCCATCCGCCTGCGCGACCCCGGCCGCGGCCGCGTCGTAGGCCACGCCATGGTCGACGCTCGTCCGCACGAAGGAGAGGCCCCACGTGACGTTCACGGCGCTACCCCAGTCGAGGAGCTTCGAGGCGATCGTCGCCTGGTCGTGCATCATCGCGACGACGCCGTGGACCGCGCCCGCGGCCGCCTCGCGGAAGACCGCCTCGGCCGGGCGAGGCCCGCCGAGCGCGACGCGGCCGTCCGAGAATGGCGGCGCGCCGCGCAGCGCTTCGAGGCACGGGGCGATCACGCGGCGCTCTTCGTCGCCAAAGAGGCCGCCCTCGCCGGCGTGCGGGTTCAGACCGGCGACGTCGAGCCGGAGCGGCCCGGGCGCGTCCGGCGCTACGCGCAGCAGCGCGTCCGCGAGGTGGCGCACGGCGCGCGCGACCCGCGGGGCCGTGATCGCCTCGGGCGCGGCGCGCACCGAGAGGTGGGTCGTCACGAGCGCGACGCGGAGGCGCGGCCCGAGGAACATCATCGTCACGTCGTCGTCTGCGAGCCCCGACCGCCGCGCGAGGTGCTCCGTCTGCCCGACGAACGGCGTCCCGCCGAGGGTCACCGCCTCCTTGCTCGTCGGCCCGGTCACCAGCGCGCGAGCGCGCCCCGCGAGCACGGCGTCGATCGCGGCGTCGAGCTGGGCGAGCTGAGCGCGCCCGCCGCCCGGCGTCGGCGCACGCGCGGCGATGTCCGCGTCGGACCACTCGGCTACGTCGACGACGGCCACGCCCCCCGGGCCGAGTCGAAACGCGCCGTCCGGCTCGAAGCGCATCGCGCGAACGCCGAGCGCGTCGAGCGCATCGATCAGGCGCGCGCCGTCGCCGAAGAGGAGCGCACGATCGGAGCCGAGCGCGCGCGCGACGGCCTCGGCCGCGACCGCCGGACCGACCCCCGCCGGATCGCCGACCGCGATCGCGAGGGGCTCCGTCCGCCCCGGCCCCGACGCGCCTCCGCTCACGGAGCCTTCACCTTGTAGCCCACGCCGCGCACCGTCTCGAGGCTGCCGATCGCGTTGCCGAGCTTCATCCGAAGACGCCGCACGTGGATGTCGACCGTGCGGCTGCTGCCGTAGTAGTCGACGCCCCAGACGCGCTCGAGGAGCTGCCTGCGCGAGTACACACGCCCTCGGTTCTGACAGAGGAACCGCAAGAGCGCGAACTCCTGTTGCGTGAGCTGGACGTAGCGGCCGTCGACCGTCACCTCGTGCGCCGCCAGATCGACGCAGAGCGAGCCCATCTTGAGCCGCTCCGGCATGTTGAAGTCGCTCCGCTCCCACTCGGCGCGGCGTATCCGCCCGTACAGCTCCGCGGGCACGTAGGGGACGAGCGCGAAGTCGTCGAACTCCTCGCCGAGCCCGAGCCGTCCAAGCGCGTGGACCGTCACGCCGATCAGCGCGGGCACCTCGGCGAGCGCGGGCACCGCCCGCAGACGCATCAGCGCGGCGCGCCCCGCGTCGACCTCCTCGATCGCCTCGACGAGGATGACCGCCGGCGGATCGTCGGCGAAGTTCTCGTCGTCCATCGAGTCCCACAGGTCGACGGCACGCACGCGGCACCCCAGCGAGTCGAGGATCTCGATCGCGCCGCCGCGCCGCTCCAGCACACCCTCGGGTCCGACGACGAGGATCCACATCGGCTCAGGCCCTCCCTCCGGCGCCAACTGTGCGGGCAATGGCGCCCGCGTTCAACACGCTCCCGGCGCCGACGCGACCCACGCGAGACACCCGGGACGGTACCCGGAGGAGCGCGGTTCCACTCGATGAGGCACCCGCCCCCGCTCCCAAGACCAAGGCCGACCCCGCCCCCGATCCCGATTCGTGGGAAGTAACTCGGGGTCTGGGGCTGCAAAGGATCGACTTGAGGGATCGGGGATGCGATCGTCGGGGCATGTTCATGTCGACGTCGCGGCAGCGTGGCCTGTTCGAGCAGG
>JAGQJE010000146.1 GCA_020430775.1 Myxococcales bacterium | reverse complement strand
CTCGACCCGCCCGCGCAGCGCGCCGGTCGGCGAGCCGAGCCTCTCCCGACCGGGGCTCTCGCTCGACGCTGGCCTGGTCGTGCTGCCGCTGCTCCGCCGGCCGAGCCCCCACGGCTCCGGGCACGTGCTCGGCGCCGTCCAGCTCGGCCTCGGCTACACCCCCCGCCGCGCGCCCCGGCTCTCGCTCGACGCGCGGGTCGAGGCCGGCTTCGGCGCGGCCCGCTCCGTCGCCGCGTACGGCGGCCTCGCCTACGTCGCCTCGCCCTCGACCAGCCGGCTCTACCTCGGCGGGGCGCTCGACGCCGGCGTGCTCGCGACGCTCTCGGGCGCGCACGCCGCCTCGCTCCTGGTGCGGGCGAGCGGCCTGGTCGGCTACCGGCTCACCGCGCGGTGGGCCATCGAGCTCGGCGCCCCCGAGCTCACGCTGCTGGTCGGGCACGGGGCGGTAGTCGCGCTCGGCGCGTCGGCGCGCGTGCGGGTTCGTCTCTAGTCGGCCCGCCTCATCCCGCGTCGCGCGCCGGCTCCGCGCCACCCGGCTCGGTCGTCGTCGGCTCCGTCCGCGCGTGCCGTCGCCCGGTGATCAACAGCATCGCCGGCATCGTGATCACGGCGGCGACGAGGCAGGTCACCTCGCTGATCGACATCGCCGCGCCAAATGAGTTGATGGCCTGGTTCGCGCTCGTGAAGAGCGTCGCGTAGCCGATGACCGTCGTCAGCGAGCAGAGGATGACGGCGCCGCCCGTCTCCTCGATCGCCGCGCGGACGGCCGCGTCGTCGTTGCCGCCCTCCGCACGGTGCAGCTCGTGCTCCGCCGCGAAGCGCCGCATCACGTTGACGCCGTAGTCGACGCCGTTGCCGAACGTGATCGGGAACGCGACGAAGTTCAGGAAGTTCAGCTTCATCCCAGCGAGCGCCATGGTCCCGCCCATCCACGCGATGCCGAGCAGGAGCGAGCCCATCGTGAAGAGGCGCTCCCGCGTGCGGCGGAACGCGACCAAGACCAACGCGAGCGTCGCGAAGAACGACACGGCGATGGTGCGGGGACCGGCCGTCACGATCGACGAGATCATGTCCGCGAACACGGGCGCGCGACCCGCGAGCGGCGGACGGGAGCCGTCCGGCAGGCGGACCGCGCGGAGCGCCTGCGCCCACTCGACGAGGTACTTCCCGTCCCAGACCGAATGACCGCGCTTGCGCCCGACCATGATGAGGTGCCCGCGGGTCCCGTCACGCTCGGTGAACGGGCGCGCGGCCGGCTCCGGCAGGTCCGCCTTCGTGAGCGGGGTGATCTCGGCCGGCGGCATGTTCTCGTCGATCTGCTTTTCGACCTTCGGGCTCGCGTATGGGCGGTACTCCCCGAGGAGCGAGCGGATCTGACCGAGCAAGGCGATCTTCTCCTGCTGGTGTGTCGGCAGCAGCGAGTAGATCGACGTGACCGAGCCCCAGGGCGCGTCGTGCTCGTCCCGCAGCCGCACGAGCTCGTCCTGCAGCGCCTCCGCCTCGGCGTCGGTGTCGACGACCACGGCGATGCCGTTGCCGGTCGACGCGCTGCTGGCGATGTCGCCGACGTGGTGGTTGATCCGCTGGGCCGCGGTGGCGTCCTCGCGCTCCGAGCTGAGCTTGCGGAAGTTGTACTCGAGCGGGTCGTGCGCGACGGCCCAGCCGATGAGCGCGATCGCCGCGAGACCGAGCACGCCCGACGTCACCGCGATCGTCTTCGGCGCGGCGAAGACCGCTCGCGAAAAGAGCGCGCCGTAGACGTTGCGCCCGCGCACGACGCCCGGCTTGACGAGCGGGCGGACGCGCTCGTTCAGCGCGCACACTACCGGCAGGAGCCCGAGCGCTCCGAACCAGCAGAGCACCATCCCCACGCCTCCGATGATGCCGAAGTCTCGAAAGCCGCGAAAATCCGTGATGATGAGCGAGCCATAGGCGATCGCCGCGGCGAGCGAGGCGGTCAGCGTCGCGAGCCAGACCGCGTGGTGCGTCCGCTCGATCGCGCGCTCGGGGTCGTGCCCGTGGCGCCGCTCCTCGAAGTAGCGCGCGAGCCAGATGATGTTCGGGTTGATGCCGTTGCCGATGACGATGCTGCCGAGGAACGCCGTCGACGTGGTTAGGTAGTGCACGCTCATCTGCGCGATCGCGAAGGTCGCGATCACCGGCACGACGAGCGTGCCGCCGAGGATGAAGAGCGAGCGCCAATTGCGGAAGAACACGTAGATGGAGAGCAGCACGAGCACCACGGTCAGCACGGTCGCGGTCAGCAGCTCGTGCTTGATCGCCTGGTGCTCCTCCATCGAGAGCACGAGGTTTCCGGCGTAGTGCACGGTCAGGTCCGGACCGTAGTGGGACGGATCGAGCGCGGCCACGTCGTGGCGGATGAGCGTCACGAGGCGCTCGATGTCCTCTGCGTCGCCGCCGCCGAGGTCGCTGCGGACGAAGATCGCGAGCATGTCGCGGTCCGGATGCACGAAGAAGCCGCCCGGGTAGCTCGCCGCCTTGTCGCGGGCCTTGTCGGCGTCCTTCTGGAGCCGCTCGATCACGACCGCGGGGTCCGCAGGAGGGCCCTCACCGAGATCGATGTAGAAGGGGTTCGCCTTCGCCTTCTCGTAGTCGAGGCGCTTTTTGAGCGCGTCCTTCGCCTCTTCGAGGTCCGAGAGCTTCGCGTACAAGAAGCGGTGGTCGTACACGAAGTCCGACATCACGCCGGCCTTGTAGTCGACGCTGCGGGCGAGGCTCGGCGGGAGCTGCTCGAGGCGCGGGATGAGGTCGCGCGCGAAGCGCTGCATCGCGTCGACGTCGTGCGACTTCGACTCGATCGCGACGATGAGCGTGTTGAAGCCGCCGATGCGCCCCCGGATGCGGTCGAGGTCGCGGACGCTCGGCTTGTCCGACGGGAGCAGCGCCTCCCAGGAGCTGTTCAGCCCGAGCCGCATGACGAAGGGTACGGACCCAGCGGCGATGACCACCGCGACGGCGGCGATGAGGAGCGCGTAACGGGTTTGGAACGCGGCGAGGCGCTCGAAGATGGTGCGGTCAGAACTCACGGTCGGTCTCGGCGGGTGTGCGGATGACTCACGGCTCTGTGGCAAAGGCCTCACGGTCGGCCTCGGCCGGCCCGGGCGTCGCGACGAACGGCGCACTCAGCGCGAGCGCCTCGACCGCACGCGCGGTCGCCCGCCGCTGCCAGAGCAGCGCGATGACGAACACCGCGTTCATGAAGAACACGCGAATGTATAGATACACGTCGAGCCGGTCGGCCATGGCGCAGATCGCCATCAGGTAGCTGTGCGGAGCGAGCGACACGACGGTCCACAGGCGCATCGGTCCGAGGTTGTGACGCCGCCAGATCGCGGCTGTCCGCTCGTCTCCGGCCTCGGCCGCATCCATGAAGCCCATCGCCGCAGGGTTCATCCAGCGCATCAGCCGCTGCTGAGTGACCAGGTAGGGGTGCAGGATGACTTTCACGGCGAGGTAGGCGACGAGACCCTTCTCGCGTGCCTCGTCTATCATCGCGGCGACCTTCTCGGGGTCCTCCGCGGTCGAGCTGCGCTCGGGCCGCGTCATCCGCAGGTACTGCTCCTTGTAGAAGTCGTACACGGTCAGGTGGACGTTCGTCAGGACGAGCGCCGGCACCATCAGGACGAGATCCCACGGCCGGTGGTAGGTCACCCAGATGTGATAGAACGCCGGAAATACAGTAAAAGCGGCGACGATGCTGTCCGCGCTGCCGTCGATCGCGCGGCCGAAGTCCGACTGGAGCGACTTCGCCCGGGCGAGGATGCCGTCCGCGCCGTCGAGGATCGCAGAGATCCACAAGAACGCGCCGCCGGCGACCATCGCGCCGGCCGAACCCCACACGAACATGCACCCCGACGCGAGGCCGAAGAGCATGGCGAGAAACGTCACCATGTTGGGCGTGATGGGCGTCCGGAAAATGCTCCACACGAACGCGTAGGCGAGCGGACGGTGGACGTAGACGTTGACGGGGTCTTCGACGTCGGTGGACTTCAGGAGGGAGCGGAGCGGCGGGAGTCGATGTTGCGTCATGGGGCGATGAGCGGCACCGGAAGCAAGGAGCGAGCCACCCGATCGGCCGCACTCTAGCAGTCGGTCGGGACACCTGCGACCAATCGCCGCGCCGCAGGCGAGGCCGGGCACGACGCCGCGCCATGGCGGCGGTCGACGCCTGGCCCTAGACATGCGAGCGATCCGCCCGCCGAGCCCGTGCGTGGCGGTCTCGAACCCACTCATGCTAGAGCGCACCGCATGCGATCCACGCCGCGCACCATCCTGTCCCAGCGCATCCCGCCCCACCCGCTCCTGACCGCACGCCGCGCCGCGAACGCGCTCGCGCGCCCGACGACGCCCCTGCTCGCCCAGCTCGTCGTCATCCGGCGCTGCAACCTCGCGTGCGGCTACTGCAACGAGTTCGACGCCCACTCTCCGCCGGTGCCACTCGAGGACCTATACGCGCGGGTCGACCACCTCGCGTCGCTCGGCACCCTCGTGCTGACGCTGACCGGCGGCGAGCCCTTCCTGCATCCGGAGCTGCACCGCGTCGTCGAACGCGCCGTCTCACACGGCATGATCGTGACCTCCATCTCGAACGCCTACCCCGTCACCGAGAAGTGGATCGACCGCATGAACGCGGCCGGGCTGTCGCTGTTGCAGGTGTCGGTTGACAACCTCGAGCCGAACGAGGTGTCGCAAAAGTCGTGGTCGAAGATCAAAAAGCGTCTGCTCGTGCTCCAGGAGCACGCGGAGTTCGCGGTCAACGTCAACGCCGTGCTCGGCTCGTCCCCGCCGGCGCAGACGCGGGCGCTCATCGACGAGATCCGCTCGCTCGGGTTCTACATGACCGTCGGGCTACTGCACGACCACAGCGGGCAGATCGACACCGGTCTCATCGGCGACATCCTGCCGCAGTTCTACGAAGAGATGCGAGAGCTCTGCAACAAGAGCTTCTTCCACCAGTTCGGCGAGGGCTGGGAGAAGAAGATGCTCCGCGACGGCGAGGCGCCCTACAAGTGCCGTGCGGGCGCGCGCTACCTCTACGTCGACGAGTACGGCAAGGTCAGCTACTGCAGCCAGCGGCGCGGCGAGCCGGGCATCCCTCTGCTCGAGTACACAGCGGCCGATCTCTTCCGGGAGTACCACCAGGAGAAGGGCTGCGAGGCCACGTGCACCATCGCCTGCGTGCGGCGGGCCTCGAGCCTCGACGAGTGGCGACCGCAGCGCACGCCGGCTCCGCCGGTCGAAGCAACGGCGGCGGCGGCCAAGACGCACCTCAAGGTGGCCCCGCCGCGCTGAGCGCGGGGCGGCCGCCCCGACCAGCCCCCCACCCCCGCGCGGGACCGACCGGGCGGTGCTCCCACGGATTGCCGACTGCTACGCTGCGCAGGTGCCCGCCCGCCCCAAGATCGTCCTCTTCGACCTCGACGGGACGCTCGTGCTCACGGGCGGCGCGGGCCGTCGCGCCATGCGCCGCGCCTTCGACGCCGTCTGCGGGCGCGGCGACGCGCTCGACGGCGTGGACTTCCGCGGCATGACCGATCGAGCCATCTTCCGCGTCGGCCTGGGCGCGGCCGGCTACCCCACCGGGGACGACGTCTCCGAGGCGCTGCGCGCGCGCTACCTGGCGTTCCTCGCCGAAGAGGTCCCGCGCTCGCCGCGCTACACGGTGCTCCCCGGCGTCGAGCGGATCGTCGCGGCCCTGCACCCGGCCCACACGAACAGGCAGCTCGCGCTCGGCCTCGGCACCGGCAACTTCCAGGACGGGGCCCGCATCAAGCTGCGCCGCGCCGGCCTCGACGTCTTCTTCGCGTTCGGCGGGTTCGGGTGCGACGGGGAGGATCGAACGGCGGTCATCGACGCGGGCGTGGTGCGCGGCGCGAAGCACCTCGGGCGCGAGCCGCGCGGGTGCGCGGTGTGGATCGTGGGGGACACCCCGCGCGACGTGCATGCTGCGCACGCGGTCGGCGGCGTCTGCCTCGCCGTCGGCACGGGCGGCTACTCCGAGCAGGCCCTCCGCGACGCCGGCGCCGAGCACTTCGTGCCCGACCTCCGCGATCAGCGCGCCCTCGATCTGCTCGCGCCCTGACTACTCTGCGGCCGTGACGTCGTGCCAGGTCGGGATCGACGGCCTCGCGGGCACGATCGATTCACGACGCCGCTGGGTGACGATGAGGACCACGCGCGAGGTCAGCAAGAAGCTCGTGATGCTCGCCGCTCCGATGATGGGGAGCATGTGCGTGTCCGAGAGCGTCGTGAGGATGATGGTGCTGCTGATCGGCGTCCGCGTCACGGCGACGTTGACGGCACTCATCGTGCAGAGCATGGCGACCGGCAGCGAGACCCAGCCGCCGGTGACGAGGTGGATCGCCATGCCCGTGACCGCGCCGAGGAAGAAGAGCGGGAAGATGAAGCCGCCGCGCAGCCCGCCGTGCAGCGTGAAGCCGATCGCGGCCATCTTGGCGAGCGCCGCCCAGGCGAGCCAGAGCAGCGCGGAGCCGATGCCGATGGCCTGGAACGTGCCGAGCCCGTCGTAGACGTCCTGGAGCTGGTGCTCGCTCCAGAACAGAACGTTCAGGTGCAGCCCCTCGGGGACCGTCACGGCCAGCGCGCCGATCGCGAAGCCGGCGAAGGTCGCCAACGCGATGCGGTGACGCTCCCACCGCTCGAGCCACTCGCCGATCTTTCGGAAGATGAACATGAAGAGCAGCGCGACGAGCGCGCCGGCGGCGCCGAGCGCCATGGCCTGCGCCATCGGGACCGCGAGCGCCTCCGGCTGCCCCGCGAAGGTCAGCAGCGGGGCCTCCGGGTGGACGAGCACGAGGAAGATGAAGTAGCTGACGTACGCCGCCGTGAGCGACGGGATGAGCGCCTCGTAGTACTCGAGCCCGTTGCGGTGCGGGATCTCGAGCGCGAAGAGCGCGCCTCCGAGCGGCGCACCGAAGAAGGCGCCGAGGGCCGCGGCCATCCCGCAGAAGGTCAGCGTCCGCACGTGCGCCGTCCAGCGGAGCTTGTCGCCGAGCCAGCTCCCGAGGCTGCCGATGATCTGGACGAGCGGCGCTTCGGGCCCCGCGCTCCCACCCGCGGTGATGGACACGAGCGAGACCGCGGTCATCGCCGGCGTCTGCTGGATGTCGAGACGTCCGTTGTGCACGTGGATGTTGTTGACGACCGCGGCGATCTCACCAGGCACGCCCATGAACCGGAGGATGACGCCGACGCAGAGCCCGCCGAGCGTCGTCACCGCGACCAGCGCGAGGCCTCGAGCGAGCGCGTCGCCGCCGAACGCCGCGGTGAGCGCGGAGTGGAGCGGCCCCCAGGCCGTCGCGAGACCGAGCTCGAGCAGGTAGTAGTACGCGCTGGCGAGCACGCCGCCGCCCACGCCGATACAGACCGCCGCCGTGATGAGGTAGCGGAATCGGATGGACGAGTGCGCGAAGAGCACCGCGCCCGGTACGTCGCTGTTGGGTCGGCCCATGGTCACCGCTTTTGGATCAACACCCTGCCCTTGTCACGGGCGGACCCGAAAACGCAGCCGCGCAGCGCCGGCCGGGCGCTGCAGGCCGCGGGGACCTCGGCTTAGCGCCGCGAGCGCGTCGGCCCGGCGAACGCCGGCGCGAGCGTCGGGATCGGGCGCTGCTCGATCGCCGCGCGCGCGCCGTACAAGCGATGCACGTAGCGACCGACCTCCGCGATGGCGTCGCGGGCGTCAGGGAGCGCGAAGGAGTACCCCTGCCAGGCGTGCACCATGCCCTCCCACTTCTGTAGGGACACCTGCACGCCCGCCGCGCGCGCCTTCGCCGCGAACTCGCAGCCCTCGCTCAAGAGAGACTCGGCGCCCCCGACCTGGATCAGGGTCGGCGGCAGGCCGCGGAGGTTCGCGCGCAGGGGCGACAGCTCCGGCGACGTCGGGTCGCAGCTCGCCGCGTAGAGCTCGGCGAAGCGGTCGAGGATCGGCCGCGTGACGTAGTCGTAGCAAGCGTTCGAGTCGACGCTGACCCCGCTCGCGGTCAGGTCGACCCAGGGGCTGAGCAGAACGAGCGCGCGCGGGAGGGGGATGCCCGCCTCCCTCAGGCGAACCGCGAGCGAAACCACGAGGTTGCCACCCGCGGAGTCGCCGGAGAGGATGATCCGCGACGGGTGCACGCCGGAAGCGAGCAGGCCGACGTAGGCAGCCTCGCAGTCGTCGAGCGCCGCCGGGTAAGGATGCTCCGGCGCGAGTCGGTATCGCGGCAAGAGCCCGCGGGCGCCGGCGGCCGTCGCCAGCTCGCTCACCATGGTGCCATGCGTGCGCTGCGAGCAGAGCGCGAAGCCCCCGCCGTGCAGGTGCATGAGCACGCGCGCGTCGGGGCCGCGGTGACCGCTCGGGAGGTACCAGGTGGCGGGCACGCCGCCGACGCGGGCGTCCGTGCGGCGGATGCCCGACACGCGGGGCGCGAGCCAGGCGATGCGCTCGAGCAAGCGGCGCGTCTGCACCGGGGTCATTTCGAACGTGCTTCGCTGGGCGGCCGAGCGGAGCGCGCGCACGAGCGCCGTCGTCTTCGGACCCCACGACGGATGCGGGACGAAGCGGGTCGGGCGATGCACGGTGATCGAGGAGGTCATCGTTCTACCTCCACTGTCTAGCAATCTTCGTACCGATAAAACTAGCGCGAATTGCGCTGTAATTTCCTCATCGCGGACGAGCGCGAGCTTTCGACTCCGTGCCGCGCATTGCAGCAACGAAATCGGAGTGCATTCCTGATACGCGTAACGTTTCCAGGGCGTTAGCGGTCAATTGGTGCACACATTGGACGTTCCGTGCACAGCCGATGCGCGCTCCGCGAGCACGCGGGATCAGCGTGGTTCGCGGCCCACACGAGTGACGCTGGGTGTCAGTCGCGAGGCCGAGTGTAGCGTGTGCACCCCACCCTGTGGCCGTGGGGTGCCGACGCGCGCCGATCAGCCGCAGACGGCCGCGATGATGTCGGCGTCGACCGAGAAGCTCTCGAGGAACTTGCGCCGCTGCGCGTGCATGGCGTCCACCCATGCCCGATACTCGTCCGTGCGGCCTTCTTTGTCGAAGAACCGGCGAGGCTCGAGCAGCTCGGCGGGCACCTTGGCGACCAGGTCGGCGTTCGCGGGCGCGTCGACGTCGACGATCTCGTAGCCGAAGTCGGTGTCGACCTTCCACTGCACGGACTCGCTGAGGAGCGCCTCGAGCATCGCGCTCGAGTGGCGGATCTTCACCTTGAGGGCCTTGCCTGCCTTCACGTCGTTGGCGTCGCCGCCCACGTAGCCGGTGTTCATCAGCCACATGCCGACGTGCGGCATGGTCGCGGCGATCTCGGCGAAGCGTTGTGCCTGAAGGCCGTGCTTCGCGGGGAAGAAGGGCTGCGTGAAGGGCGAGCGCGTGCGTCCGCGCTCTTTGCCGGCGGCGCTCGTCTTCGAGGTCTCGCCGAGCATGAAGTATCCGGCCGCCTGCTGCGGGCTCGCGAAGCGCACGATGCCGGGCGTGGCCGCATCGGGGCCCTCGTCGCGGTTCAGGATGCCCATGGTCTGCACAGGCGGGATGTCGTGTAGGTCCGCCGCGCCGGGGATCTCCGACATGGGGACGATCGACCGCCCGTTCTGGGTCCACACGACGAAGTCCCAGCCGTCGGCGGGGACGCCGCGCGCGTCGACGATGTCGGCCGCGCGGACCTCGCCCGCGATGTACTGGTCGACGTTCGCCGCCTTCGAGCCGGTGGCGATGAGGATGTCGCGCAGGCGCTTGACGTCGTCGACGCTGAGCACACCCTTGCTGAAGTCGAAGGTGCCGTCCGCCTCGACGAAAGCGTTCTCGACCCACGCCTCGGAGCTGACCGTGCCGCGGTAGATGACCGGCTCGGTCTCCTCGGACAGGCCGTCGATCTTCGCGAAGCAGCCGTTCTCGGTGATGGACATCTCACCGTTCGGCCAAAGCGCGACCATGTCGTCCTGGATCGGCTCGGTGAGGTCGCCCTGCTTCGAGAAGGTCGTGGTGGTCTTGCCCGTACCCGACAGGCCCATCACGGTCATCGTCACGCGGTCACCGCGCTTGCGGGTCACGGCCTTCGCGCCGGCGTGCAGGACGAGGCCGCCCTGCTGATAGATGTAATGGTTGAGCATGCGGAGCACGCCCTTCTTCGACTCGCCGAAGTAGTCCGCGCCGATGACGTAGGTAGTCCAGTCCTCCATGTCGACGAGGATCGCCTGGCGGCCGGGCATGTCCTCGAGGCGCAGATCGGGCGTGTAGACGAGCCGGAAGGTCGGCTTGAAGGGCTGCTTGCGCGCCGCCTCGCCCTCGACCGCCTCGCGCGGGAAGGCGAGGATCTGCTGCATGCCCGCGATGTTCGCGCCTTCGGGCGTGTAGAGCCACGTCGCGCCGAGCGCGCGGGGCCCAAGCCCGATGTACCCGTCGATCGCGATGAGCTTGCCCGCGTCCGCGATGTACTGCCTCTGGCGCTCGATCAGCGCGCGGCCCTTCTCGGGGTCGATGATCTGGTGGCTCCACCGGTCCTCGGTGTCGAGCACGTACGTGTACTTCGCTACCCGGGACTTGTTGCGCGTGACCTTGTTGACGCTCCCGACGGAGGAGCGCAGCACGCAGGGTGTGTGTGCCAGCGCGAGCTCCCGCAGCTCGGGCTGCGACGGGTTCTCGATGTACTCGACGTCATACGGGCGCGGGTCTTGGTAGGTCGCCATGCGTACATTCTCCGAAGGCGCAACGGCTCGACGGCGACACCGCTCGCCGCCCTCTGGCGCTGCGCTCGACGCGGCTACGGCCGCCTTTCCGTTCCCTCTATGACAATGATTGCTCAGAGTGTCCAGGCCGGCGGACGACACCGCCGCGCGCGCCGAGGACCGGCCGCCGTGGCGAGGCGACCGAGCCGCCGCCCGACAGGCTGCTAGGCTACCCTCCGCACGCGATGTCCTCAGCCGCCGCCCCACCCTTCACGCCGACCGCCGCCCCACCCTTCACGCCGACCGCCGCCCCCAGACCGCGATCGCGCGGCGGGCAGCGCCGCGACCCACGCTGGTCGGACTGGCGGTGGCAGGCGCAGCACGCGATCACGACCCTCGAGCAGCTCGAGCAGGCGGTCGCGCTCACGCCGACCGAGCGCGAGGGGGCGCGCCGGGCGATCGCCGGCGGCTTGGCGATGTCGATCACCCCCTACTACGCCTCACTCTGCGACCCGGACGACCCGCGCTGTCCGATCCGCATGCAGTGCGTCCCGCGCGCCGAGGAGGCGATCGAGGTCCCCGGGGACCTCCGTGACCCGCTCGGCGAAGAGGCTCACGAGGTCGCCCCGAGCCTCGTGCAGCGCTACCCGGACCGCGTCCTGCTGCTCGCGACGGACCGCTGCGCCGTGTACTGCCGCTTCTGCACGCGCTCGCGGATGGTCGGGGACGGCGGCGGCGCGCAGAGCCTGCGCGCGCTCGCGCCCGCGTTCGACTGGATCGAAGCGCACGCCGAGGTCCACGACGTGATCGTCTCCGGCGGCGATCCGATGGTCATGTCGACCGGTCGCATCGTCGCGCTCCTGGAGCGCCTCGCCGCGATCCCGCACGTCGACTACGTGCGCCTCGCGACGCGCGCGCCGGTCACGCTGCCGCAGCGCGTCACGAACGAGGTCTGCGACGCGATCCACCGCGCACACCCGGCCGCGTGGGTGATGACGCACTTCAACCACCCGAAGGAGCTCACGCCCGAGTCGCTCATCGCGTGCGCGCGCCTCGCCGACCACGGCCTGCCCGTGATGAACCAGACCGTGCTGCTGCGCGGCATCAACGACGACGCCGACACGCTCACGAGCCTCTTCCGTGGGCTCGTACGCGCGCGCGTGCGTCCCTACTATCTACTGCAGATGGACCCGGTGCGCGGGACGAGCCACCTCCGGACGCCGCTGCGCCGAGGCATCGAGCTGATGGAGCGCCTGCAAGGCCGGCTGAGCGGGATCGCGCTCCCGAAGCTCATCGTCGACACGCCCGGTGGCCGCGGCAAGGTGCCGCTCGGACCGGACACGATTGTATCGGAGCGCGCGGGCGTGACCACGCTCCGGACGTTCCGGGGCGAGCTCGTGGACTACGTCGATCCTCCCTGACCGTTGTTGCCAGGGTTCGGCCGGGAGGGTATGAGACGGAGCGCGCCGCGCGCGGCGGGGCGGTCGGGTCACACCCCAGGAGGAACGACGCATGCAACGCGCTTTGACGCTCACCGACACGGCCATCGGCAAGAAGGTCGTGATGGCGCTGTCCGGGGCGATCCTCGTCGGCTTCGTCATCGGTCACTTCCTCGGCAACCTCAACCTCTACGTCGGTGAAGCGTCGATGAACGGCTACGCCGACAAGCTCCACCACATGCCGGTGCTGCTCTGGGGCACGCGTGTGCTGCTCCTCATCGCGGTCACGCTGCACATCGTGTCGGCCTTCATGCTCTGGCAGCGCAACCAGCGGGCGCGGCCCGTCCCCTACAAGATGCGCAAGGACATCGCCACGACCTACGCGGCGCGCACGATGTACTGGAGCGGTCCGATCATCCTGCTCTTCGTCGTGTACCACCTGTTCCAGTTCACGTTCGTCCCCGAGAGCGGCAATGTGTTCGCGAACGTGGTGCACGCCTTCAGCCACCCGGCCGTCGCGGCCATCTACATCGTGGCGAACCTCGCGCTCGGTTTTCACCTCTTTCACGGGGTGTTCAGCGCGTTCCAGAGCCTCGGCGCCAACCACCCGAAGTACAACCAGGCGCGGCACTGGCTCGCGCTGCTCATCACCATCGTCGTCGCCGGGGGCAACATCTCCTTTCCGATCGCCGTGCTGACCGGCGTCGTCCACCTCTAGGCCGAAGAGACCGCCATGGAACTCCGCTCCAACGAACCCTCCGGTCCGATCGAGCAGCGATGGACCGAGCACAAGGCGCACAGCAAGCTCGTCGCGCCGAACAACCGCCGCGCCTACAACCTGATCGTCATCGGTAGCGGCCTCGCCGGTGGGGCGGCGGCCGCGTCGCTCGGCGAGCTCGGCTACCGCGTCAAGTGCTTCTGCTTCCAGGACAGCCCGCGCCGCGCGCACAGCATCGCCGCGCAGGGCGGCATCAACGCCGCCAAGAACTACAAGAACGACGGCGACAGCGTCTTTCGGCTCTTCTACGACACCATCAAGGGCGGCGACTTCCGCTCGCGGGAGTCGAACACCTGGCGGCTCGCCGAGCTCAGCGTGAACATCATCGACCAGGCGGTCGCCCAGGGCGTGCCCTTCGCGCGCGAGTATGGCGGGCTCCTCGCCAACCGCTCGTTCGGCGGGGCTCAGGTCTCCCGCACGTTCTACGCGCGGGGCCAGACCGGCCAGCAGCTCCTGCTCGGCGCGTACCAGGCGCTCTCCCGCCAGATCGAGGCGGGCAGCGTCACGATGTTCCCCCGGACGGAGATGCTCGAGCTCATCGTCCACGACGGCGCCGCGCGCGGCATCGTCACGCGCGACCTCATCACGGGAAAGCTCGACACGCACATCGCGGACGCCGTCATCCTCTGCTCGGGCGGGTACGGCAACGTCTTCTACCTGTCGACGAACGCCAAGGGCAGCAACTGCACCGCCATCTGGCGCGCGCATCGGCAGGGCGCCGCCTTCGCGAACCCCTGCTACACGCAGATCCACCCGACCTGCATCCCCCAGGCGGGCACGTATCAGTCGAAGCTCACGCTGATGAGCGAGTCGCTCCGCAACGACGGCCGCGTCTGGGTGCCCCGCAAGAAGGAAGACGTCGACAAGCGCCCCGAGGACATCCCCGCGAAGGACCGGTACTACTACCTCGAAGAGCGCTACCCGGCGTTCGGCAACCTCGTGCCGCGGGACGTCGCCTCACGCAACGCGCTCTACGTCTGCAACGACGGGCTCGGCGTCGGCCCGGAGGTCGACGGCCAGCGGCGGGGCGTCTACCTCGACTTCAAGGACGCCATCCAGCGCCTCGGCGAGGACGTCATCCGGGACCGCTACGGCAACCTGTTCGAGATGTACGAGCGCATCACGGGCGAGAACCCGTACAAGACCCCGATGCGCATCTACCCGGCCACCCACTACACGATGGGAGGGCTCTGGGTCGACTACAACTTGCAGACGACGATCCCCGGCCTGTTCGCCGGCGGCGAGGCGAACTTCAGCGACCACGGGGCGAACCGCCTCGGCGCGTCCGCGCTGATGCAGGGGCTCGCGGACGGATACTTCGTGCTGCCCTTCACCATCGGCAACTACCTCGGTACCGTGCGGAAGCTCCCCCCGCTCGCGGACGACCACCCGGACGTCAAGCGGGCCGTCGCGGCGGTCGAAGCGCGCGTCGACAAGCTCCTGAACGCGCCCGACCCGAAGCACGCGCCGGAGTATTTCCACCGCAAGCTCGGCGGCATCATCTGGCACAAGTGCGGAATGGCACGCACGCGCGAGGGGCTCCAAGAGGCCATCGAGGAGATCCCCAAGCTCCGCGAGCAGTTCTGGCGCGAGGTGAAGGTCACCGGCAGCGGCGAGGAGCTGAACCAGACCCTCGAGCGCGCAGGCCGAGTCGCCGACTTCTTCGAGCTCGGCCAGCTCATGTGCATCGACGCGCTCAACCGCGAAGAGAGCTGCGGCTGCCACTTCCGTGAGGAGTACCAGCGCGACGGCGAGGCGGCGCGCGACGACGAGCACTTCCAGCACGTCTCCGCGTGGGAGTGGAGCGGCGACCCCGAGGCACCGACGCTGCACAAGGAACCGCTCGAGTTCGAGTACGTCAAGCCCAGCACGCGCAACTACAAGTGATCCGCCCGCGGTGGGCGTCGGACCCCGACCGCGGGTCTGGTGCGCGCCGCCCGCAAGTGAGAGCAGAGGACCATGAGCGATCAACTACTGAACCTGACCCTGCACGTCTGGCGGCAGGATGGCCCGACCGACAACGGCCACTTCGAGACGTATCAGGCGAAGGACATCACGACCCACATGTCCTTCCTCGAGATGCTCGACGTCATCAACGAAGACTTGATCGAGGACGGTAAGACCCCGATCGCGTTCGACCACGACTGCCGCGAAGGGATCTGCGGCGCGTGCGGCATGGTCATCAACGGGCGGCCGCATGGTCCGCAGAGGCTGACGACCACCTGCCAGCTCCACATGCGCCAGTTCAGCGACGGCGACGAGCTTTGGATCGAGCCGTGGCGCGCGAGCGGCTTCCCGATCGTTCGAGACCTCTGCGTCGACCGCAGCGCGTTCGACCGCATCATCCAGGCCGGTGGATACGTCTCGGTGAACACGGGCGCGGCGCGGGAGGCGAACGAGATCCCCGTCGGTAAGCTCGACGCCGATCTCGCCATGGACGCCGCGGCGTGCATCGGCTGCGGGGCGTGCGTGGCCGCCTGCCCGAACGCGTCGGCGGTGCTCTTCACGTCGGCGAAGATCGGGCAGCTCGCGATGCTCCCGCACGGTCAACCGGAGCGCCAGGACCGTGTCCGCAAGATGGTCGCGCAGATGGACGCGGAGGGCTTCGGCTCGTGCACGAACCACGAAGAGTGCGAGGCGGCCTGCCCGAAGGGCATCAGCGTCAACTGGATCGGCAAGATGAACCGCGAGCTCATCGCCGCCATGGCCACCGCCAAGGACGAGGTCGAGGTCCGCGGCAAGTAGCGAGCGCTCACCGCTCGTGCTGAGCGTCCGGGCGCTCGGCCGGCGCGTCGGTCTCCGGCACCGCGGGCGCGCGCCGGCCCCGGAGGACGATGTGCACGACGAACGCGACCGTGATGATCGCCGCGATGACGAGCGCGATCGACGTGTACTGCTCGACGAGGGTGCGCAGCTCGTCCCACTGGCTCGCGACGGTGTAGCCGGCCAGCATGATCAGCGCGTTCCAGAGCGCCGCCGACAGCCCGCCGTAGAGCACGACGGCGCGCAGCCTCATGCCGGCGAGCCCGGCGCCGAGGAAGAAGAACGCGCGCAGCGCCGGGACGAAGCGATTCGCGGCGAGCCAGGCCGGGCCGTGTCGGTCAAAGCCGTCCTGCACGGCGTCGAGCGCGTGCCGCGCGCGCCTGGTCTTGAGGACGGCCGGCCACCGCGCCTCGTGGCGGCGGAGGTAGCGGCCTGCCTCCCAGGCGACGACCCCGCCGGCGATGGAGCCCGCCGTCAGGGTGGCGAAGACGGACACCACGTTGAAGCCCTTGTGAGCGGCGAGGAAGACCGCGAAGAGCGCGACGGTGTCCCCGGGGAGCGGCGGGAAGACGTACTCGATGGACGCGCTCAGCGCGATCAGCACATACGCGAGCGGCCACGGCGCGCTACGCACGAAGGTCAGGAGCTCATCGACCATGCATGTCCCGTCGTCGTCACCGCCGCCTGCGCTCTACCCCGGCTGTCACGTCGCGCTCATCGCGCCATCGAGCCCCTTCGACCGCGAGGCCTTTGACCGCGGCGCCGCGCGGCTTGGTGAACGATACGACGTCACGTGGCGCCCGGACATCTTCGCCTCTGTAGGGCACCTCGCCGGAGATGACGAGCGTCGACGGGAAGAGCTCCTCGCCGCCCTCGACGACCCGAGCGTGCGCGGGATCGTCGCCGTGCGTGGCGGCTACGGTGCCAC
Source organism: Myxococcales bacterium (assembly GCA_020430775.1). GTDB lineage: Bacteria > Myxococcota_A > Polyangia > Polyangiales > Houyiibacteriaceae > JAGQJE01. Next base: position 17,942 of record JAGQJE010000146.1, on the reverse strand, counting down.
GCGGCTGCTCGACACGGTAGACGCCGAGCGCGTGCGCGACGCGGGCAAGGCGCTGGTCGGCTTCAGCGACCTGACCGCGCTGCACGCGCTGTGGGCCCGGGCCGGGGTGCGGAGCGTGCACGGCGCCATGGTCGGCGCGCTCGGGCGGACGACGGACGCGGCGTTCGAGCGCTGGGTAGCGGTCCTCGAGGGCGCGGTCCCGCCGGCGATCGAGGGGCTGCGCACCCTGGCGCCGGGCACCGCCCGCGGGACGCTGCTCGGCGGCAACCTCTCCGTGCTCGCCGCCCTCGCCGGCACCCCGTACGCGCCGCCCCTCGACGGCGCCCTGCTCTTCCTCGAGGACATCGGCGAGCCCGCGTACCGCATCGACCGGATGCTCACGACCCTCCTGCAGGCCGGGTGGCTCGATCGCGTCAGAGGCGTGGCGCTTGGCATGTTCAACCAGCGCAGCGGCGAGCCGGCGGGGCCGCCGGCGCCGGCCATCGAGGCGGTCCTGCGCGAGCGGCTCGGCCCGCTCGGCGTGCCCGTCGCCTCCGGCATCCCCGCGGGGCACATCGAGAGCCCCGTCGAGCTCCCACTCGGGGCCTCGGCGACCCTCGACGCCTCGACCGGCACCCTCCGCTTCCACGAAGCCGCGACCTTCGGGCCCTCGGCGGCGCGTTGAGCGGCTTGGCTCCGTGCTCGGCCGCGGCGCCGGGAAAACGACACGAGCCGGGCACCACCGCCCCCGGTAGGCTGGTAGAGTCCGCCGGACTACAGGCCCTTCGAAGGGACGAGCTGTGACGAGCTACGAATCGATGCCACACGCGTACGCGGTGATCATGGCGGGCGGATCGGGGACGCGGTTTTGGCCGCTGTCCCGCCCGGCGCGACCGAAGCAGCTCCTGGCGCTCGGGCCGAGCGAGGCCTCGCTGCTGCGCGCGACCGTCGACCGCGTCTCGGCGCTCATCGACGCCGAGCGGACACTCGTCGTGACCTCGAGCCTGCTGGCCGACGCCGTCGCCGCGGAGCTGCCCGACGTCCCGCGCGAGAACATCCTCGCCGAGCCGGTGGGACGGAACACGGCGCCCTGCGTCGGGTGGGCGGCGAGCCACGTGCGCCGGAGAGACCCGGACGGGGTCCTCGTCGTGCTGCCGTCGGACCACTACATCGCCGACGCCGCGGCGTTCCACCGCGCGCTCGCGCGAGGGTTGTACGCGGCGAGCGAGGGCGACCTCGTCGCGGTCGGCGTCCGGCCGACCCGACCCGAGACGGGCTACGGGTACATCGAGGTCGGCGAAGAGCTCGCCGACGACGTGCACGACGCGCGGCGCTTCGTCGAGAAGCCGAACCGGCAGCGGGCCGAGCGCTTCCTCGCGTCGGGGCACTTCCTTTGGAACAGCGGCATCTTCGTCTTCCGCGCGAGCGTCATCCTCGACGCCATCGCGACGCACCTGCCGGGCCTCGGGGCGTCGCTCGACGCGTTCGACGCGGCGGCCGCGCGCGGCGGCGAGCGCGAAGCGGTCGAGCAGGGCTACGCCGAGCTGCCCGCGATCAGCATCGACCACGGCGTGATGGAGAAGGCGGCCAACGTCGCGGTGGTGCCCGCGTCGTTCGGCTGGTCCGATCTCGGGAGCTGGACCACGGCGTGGGAGCTCGCGGCGCAAGACGGCGAGGGCAACGTCGCGCCGGACGGCGCTGTGCTCGTCGACGCGCGGCGCTCGTACGTGAAGGCGCCGCCGGGCAAGACCGTCGCGCTCGTCGGAGTCGACGATCTCGTGGTCGTAGACACCGCCGACGCGCTGCTGGTGGTGCATCGGGAACATGCGCAGGACGTGCGGCGCGTCGTCGAGGCGCTACGCTCGCGCGACGCATCTCAGAAGCCGAGCTGACCGCTCCACGGGTCGCGCGCGTCGTCCTGCCGGCATCGGCGCGGCGCCCTTACCAGCACGCACCATGAACCCTCACGTCTTTCGCGAGTACGACATCCGCGGCGTCGCCGACCGCGACCTCACCGACGACTTCGCGCGCGATCTCGGGCGCGCGCTCGGGACGTTCTACGTCCGGCACGACCTAAAGCGCGTGGCGCTAGGGCGCGACTGCAGGCTCAGCTCGCCGCGGCTGCGGCGCGCGTTGCTCTCGGGTCTGCTCGAGGCGGGCCTGCACCTCGTCGACATCGGCGTCGGCCCGACCCCGTTGCTCTACTTCTCCGTCTTTCACCTCGACCTCGACGGTGGAGTGCACATCACCGGGAGCCACAACCCGCCGAACGAGAACGGCTTCAAGATGATGCGCGGCAAGGGCTCGCTCTTCGGCGCGGACATCGTCGCGCTGCGAGAGCTCATCGAGCGCCGCGACTTCGAGCAGCGAAGCGGCGGGCGGCTGCGGTGTTGGGACCCCACGCCTGCGTACGTGGGCTACATGCGCGGCAACGTCCGCATCGCCCGGCCGTCGATCCGCTTCGCCTTCGACGCGGGCAACGGCGCCGCCGGCCCGCTCGCGCTCGCCACGGCGAGAGCCCTCGGCTGCGATCCGGCGTTCATGCTCTGCGAGATGGACGGCCGCTTCCCCGTGCATCACCCCGACCCGACCGACCCCGAGACCCTCGAGATGCTCCGCGCGCGCGTGCTCGAGGACGGCCTCGAGCTCGGGTTCGCGTTCGACGGTGACGGGGACCGCGTCGGCGTCATCGACGCGCGCGGCGAGGTCGTCTGGGGCGACGATCTGCTCATCCTGCTCGCCCGCGATCTGCTGCGGCGGCGCCCAGGGGCCGCCATCCTCGGCGAGGTCAAGTGCTCGCAGACGCTCTACGACGACATCGCCGCGCGCGGCGGCCGGCCGATCCTGTGGAAGACCGGCCACTCCCTCATCAAGACGAAGATGGTCGAGGAGAACGCGCTTCTCGCGGGCGAGATGTCCGGCCACATCTTCTTCGCCGATCGCTACTACGGTTTCGACGACGCGCTCTATGCGGCGCTGCGCGTGCTCGAGATCGTCACCGCTGAGGGGCGACCGCTGCACGCGCTGCTCGAGGACGTCCCGAAGACGCAGCGCACGCCGGAGCTGCGCGTCGCGTGCGACGACTCCGAGAAGTTCGGCGTCGTGGCGAAGGTGCTCGACCACTTCCGGCCGACACACGAGGTCGCCGACGTCGACGGCGCCCGCATTCGGTTCGAGGGCGGCTGGGGGCTCGTGCGCGCGTCCAACACGCAGCCGGTCTTGGTCATGCGCTTCGAGGCGGACACGAGCGAGCGGCTCGCCGCGATCCGTGCTGAGGTCGAGCGCGTCGTGACGGTCACGCGGGGCTGACCGCCGGCGCAGCGGCTCAGTCGTCCTCGGCGGGCGCGGGGCGCGCGTCGACGGACGCGACCCAGCCGGGCCCGGCGCCGGCGTCGCCCTCGGCGGCACGCTCCCAGTCGCTCGGGCCGACGACCCGTCGCTCGGGCTCGTAGCCGGGGGCGAGGATCAGCAGCTCGACGCCCTCGTCCACCGGCTGACCGGGGAGCTTCACCGTGCCGTCCGCGCCGGCTCGCCCCTCCGCGAGGTACACCCGCGCCCCGGGCGGGTTCGTCACCACGCGCACCTCGCCCGTCCCGTGGTCGCCGCGCGGCGCGGCGGGCGGTCGCGCCGGCAGGAGCGGCGGGCCGAAGACCGCCGTCGACAGGCCCGCGGAGCTGCCCTCGGGGCCCGTCTGCATCGCCAGCTCGGTGCGCCATCGCCCGCCGTCGTCTGTCCACCGCGCGTCGCCGTCGAGCACCGCCCGGCTTGGCTGCCGGTGGGGCATCCACGCGACCAGCTCCTGTGCGACGCCGCGCGGCACGTCGCGCAGGACGAGCGGGCCACGCCCCACGTAGCGGAACACCTGCGCCCCGGCGGGCAGGCGCGTGAGCACGACGACGCCGCGCCGGCTCGACGCGGGCGCGCGAGCGACGCCCCCGTCGAGCGACGTGTCCGGCGACGCGGGCTGCGCAGGCTGCGCCCCGGCCGGAGGCCTCGACGTCGCGACCGGCGAGGACGCGCGCTGCGGCGGTCGGCGTGCGGCTCGAGAGCCCTCGGCGCCGGTGTGCGTCACGCCCTCATGCTCCGGCCAGGGGTAGCCGGGCGCCGCGCGCAGCTCGCCGCCCCAGCGGCGCGCGATGTCCGGACGCAGGACGAGCACCACGACCACGAGCGCCACCGCGAGCACGAAGAGGAACGCGCGCCATGAGACACCCGGCGGGCGCGAGCGCTTCGGCTGCCTGAGCGGCGCCGGCGACTCGCGGCGGGGCGCGGGACCGGCGATCGCGGGCGCGACGGCGGTGCCGGACTCGGCGGCGCCCTCGTCCGCGGTCCCCGCGGCGGGACCGCGCTCGACAGCGCCCTCGCCCGGCGCGGAGGCGCCTGCCTCGAGGGGCGCGGCGCTACTACCGGCTTCCGTCGGCGCCGGTGGCTCAGGCGGGACCGCGTCCGGGATCGCGTCACCGGCACCGGTCGTCGGTCCGGTCGGGGGTGCGGCGGTCGTCCCGGCGGCGGGCGCGGTCTTCGCCGGCTTCGTCTTGCGCCTCTTCTTGCCCCTGAGGGACTTCTTCGCAGAGGGCGTGGTGTCCGCCTGCCGTGGCTCGGGCGCCGGCGCGGGCGATGAGGATGCCGCATCCGGCGCCGGCGACGCCTCGACGAGCGGCTGCGGTGACGGCGCCGGAGGTGGCGGCGCGGAGGGTGGCCCGGCGGATGGCGACGGCGACGTCTCTGGCGGCGGCGGCGGCGCGGATGGGGCGGGCCGCTCCGCGTGGGGCACCGGCGGGCTGGCGGGAGGTGCGGGGTTGGTCACCGCCGGCACCTCTGCCGCGGCGCTCGACGCCTGCGCGACCTCCCGCACGAAGCGCGACAGCACCCGCCGAGACGCGGCCCGGTTGAGCGGCAGGAGGACCGCCTCGAGCTCGCCTCGGAGGGCGTCGAGGGGCGCCCGCGTCGAGCGGGTCGCGCCCGAGCGGGCCAGCTCGTGCAGCTCATCCGGGACGTCGTCGCCGGCGCGGGCGAGCAGCCGCCCGAGGAGCGCGCACACCGACCGGGCGGCCCGCGGCTCGTCCACGGCGGGCGCGCCCGCGGCGTCCACGTCGACCGCGCCGTCGGGCTGCAGCCGTACCCGCTCCGACGTCACCTCGATCGGGCGGTCGAGCGCCGCCTCGCACACGACGAACGCGACGAACGTCCCGGTCTCGTAGGGCAGGCGCTGGCCCCTACGCGCGAGGCTCTCGAGGAGCGCGTCCACGCCGATGGTCACGTCCGGCTACCCCCGCTCCGCGCGCGACGTGGCGCCGTGGACGTCGTCCGTCGGCCGCACGAGGACGCCCTCGCCGGCGAGGTAGCGCTTCACCTCGGCGATCGTCAGGTCGCCGTCGTGGAAGATCGACGCGGCCAGCGCGGCGTCCGCGCCCGCCTCGCGGAAGCCGTCCCGGATGTGCGACAGCTCCCCGACGCCTCCCGACGCGATGACCGGCACGCCGACCGCGTCGACCACCGCCCGCGTCAGCGGCAAGTCGTAGCCGTCCCGCGTGCCGTCCCGGTCCATGCTCGTCAGGAGGATCTCGCCGGCGCCGAGCGCCGCGACCCGCCGCGCCCACGCCACCGCGTCGAGCCCGGTGTCGCGCCGTCCGCCGTGCGTGAACACCGACCACCGCGCGGACTCCGAGGGCGCGCTCACCCGCTTCGCGTCGATCGCGACGACGAGCGCCTGCGCGCCGTACGCCTCGGAGACCTCGGCGATGAGCTCCGGCCGGGCCACCGCCGCGCTGTTGATCGAGACCTTGTCGGCGCCGGCGTGCAGGAGGTCTCTGACGTCACGCCGCTCGCGGACCCCGCCGCCGACCGTCAGCGGCACGGAGATGGTGCGGGCCGTCCGCTCGACCAGCTCGAAGAGGGTGCGCCGCGCCTCATGCGAGGCGGTGATGTCGAGGAAGGTGATCTCGTCGGCGCCGCCTTCGCTGTAGCGCGCGGCGGTCTCGACCGGATCGCCCGCGTCGCGCAGGCCGACGAAGTTCACGCCCTTGACGACCCGGCCGTCCTTTACGTCGAGGCAGGGGATGATGCGGCGCGCGAGCATCAGGGCGCCCCCGCTGCCTCGAACGCCTCCGCGAGGGTGAACGCGCCGCTGTAGAGCGCGCGGCCGCACACCGCCGCGCGGATGCCCGCCGCGTCGAGCGCTCGGAGATGGTCGAGGGAGCCGACGCCGCCGGAGGCGATGACGGGGACGTCGACCTCGGCCTGGAGCGACGCGGTGCCCTCGACGTCGGGGCCGGCGCGGGTCCCGTCGCGCGCGATGTTCGTGTAGAGGAGCGCGGCGACGCCCCAGCTCGCCGCGCGCTTTGCGACGTCGACGGCCGCGCGACAGGTGTCCTCGAGCCAGCCCTCGACAGCGACCGCGCCGTCGCGCGCGTCGACCGCGACCACGACCGCGCCGGGTCGCTCCGCCGCGAGCGCGCGCGTCATGTCGGGAGCCTTGATGGCTGCCGTGCCCATCACGACCCGCGCCGCGCCGGCGTCGAGCCACCGGAGCGCGGCGGCGCGATCGCGCACGCCGCCGCCGACCTGCACAGAGAGGCGGGTCTGGCGAAGGATGGCCTCGATGGCGGCGACGTTGCCTGGGCGGCCGTCCCGTGCGCCGTCGAGGTCGACGACATGCAGGCGCCGCGCGCCGGCCGCCTCGAGCTCGGAGGCGACCTTGGCTGGATCGTCGCCGTAGGTCGTGACCTCGTCGTAGCGCCCCTGGTGAAGGCGGACGACCTGGCCGTCCAGGATGTCGATGGCCGGGATCAGCTCCATGCAGACGCTCTCGTGGGTTACCGGCGCGCGGGTGTGTCAGGCGGCGAGGAAGCGCTCGAGGACACGCGCGCCCGCGTGGTGGCTCTTTTCGGGGTGAAACTGGCAGGCGAACACGTTGTCGCGACAGACCGCGGCGCAGAACGGCGCCCCGTACTCACAGCGGGCGGCGACGACAGAAGGGTCGTCCGGGACGCAGTAGTAGCTGTGGACGAAGTAGTACCACGCGCCGTCATCGAGGAGCGGGTGGTCCGTCTCTATCTGGTTCCAGCCCATGTGCGGCACCTTCAGCCGCTCGCCGTTCGGGCCACGCGCGCCGTCCGGGAAGCGCCGGACCTTGCCCTCGAACCAGCCGAGCCCGGGGAGCGCGGGCGCCTCGTCGCTGCCCTCGAAGAGCGCCTGCATCCCGAGGCAGATGCCGAGGTACGGGCGACCCGAGCGCATGTGCTCGACCAGCGCCTCGCCGAGGCCCCCGGCGAGCACCTCGGCGCACTCTCGAAAGGCGCCCTGCCCCGGCACGACGAGCCGGTCCGCGGCGCGCACCGCCTCGGGCGTCTCGAGGAACGCAGGGGCAACCCCCGCGCGCACGAAGGCCTGCGCGACGCTGTGCAGGTTGCCGAGGCCGAGGTCGACAATCCCGATCGACGGCGCGCTCACTCGACGAGCGTCCCCTTGGTGGACGGGACGGCGTCCGAGCGCGGGTCGAGCTCGGTCGCCGCGCGGAGCGCCCTCGCGAACGCCTTGAACGAGATCTCGATGATGTGATGGAGGTTGTGTCCCGTGTGCAGGGCCATGTGCAGGTTGCACTGGGCACCCCGCACGAAGCCCTCGAAGAACACCTCGGCGAGCTCTGTGTCGAAGTCGCCCAGCTTGGCCTTCGGCAAAGGCACCTCCCAGACGAAGAAGGGCCGCCCCGACAGGTCGAGCGCGCAGGTGACCCGCGCCTCGTCCATCGGGAGGGTCGCCGCGCCGTAGCGGCGGATGCCCGCCTTGTCGCCGAGCGCGTCGGCGACGGCCCGACCGAGCGCGATCGCCAGGTCTTCGGTCGTGTGGTGGCCGTCGATGTGGGTGTCGCCTTGCGCCTGCACGTCGAGGTCGAAGAGCCCGTGCCGCGCCACCTGCTCGACCATGTGCGTGAGGAACCCGAGCGGCGTCGACACCCTGTGCTTCCCGGTGCCGTCCAGGTCTACCGTGACCCGAATCGAGGTCTCCGAGGTCCTCCGCTCGACTGTGGCGCTGCGTCCCATCGCGGCCAACCATAGCCCGCCGCGGCGCCGAGCGCAGGCTGCCACCGCCCCCGGGCCGGCCCTTCAGCGGGCTGTCAGTGCGTGGGGCGCCAGGAGTCGGGCTTACCCGACGGCGGCGGGACGTTGCGCGTGAAGCGGAGCTCGCCGTTCGCGAGCTGCGCGTCGTAGAGGCGGCGGGCGCGCGGGTCGGTCAGCACCCGGTACGCCTCGGACCCGCGGCGAAAGACGCGCTCGGCGATGTCGCGCTGCTCGGCAGCGTCGTCGTGGCAGTAGTCCGGGTGGTACGCGTACGAGAACTCGTGGAACGCGTCGCGAATCTCATCGAAGCCCGCGCTCGGCTCGACGCCGAGGATCTCGTAGTAGCTCAGCGTGTCGAGCTGCTCGGGCTTCATGGCTTCTCTCCACTGAACGCGGACTGCCGCGCCTTGCGCGAGGCGATCTGCTCGTCGTTGAGCTGCCCGATGAGATCGACCGTGACGTGCTGCTCCTTGCCGGTCCCCGTGTCCTTCGCGCTCACGTCGAGCGTCCCGTCGGCGTCGATGGCGAACGTGACGGCGATCTGAACCTGGCCTCGCCGCGCCGGGCGCAGGTCGTGCAGCGCGACGACGCCGAGCTCCTGGTTGCGCCGGAGCCTCCGCGACTCGCCCTGGCAGATGCGGACGTGGACCAGGCGCTGGTTGTCCCGAGCCGTCGTGAACATCCGCACCTGCTCGGTCGGCACCGTCGCGTTGCGCGCGATCACGTGCTCGCAGTAGCCGTCGACCGTCTCGATGCCGAGCGACAGCGGGGTCACGTCGAGGAGCAGCGGCGGCCGCGGGGACGGCGACGGCCCCGACTTCGCCGGTGGCGGGCGCGACGCCGAAGACGCCCGCTCGACGTCGAACATGCGCATCGTCTGGTCGAGCTGCGGCCCGGGCGGAGGCGCGCTCGACGCGCCGCGGGCCACCGGCGGGACGGGCGGGGGCGTCGCGGGGACGGGCGCGTAGGGCATCGCGGGGGACGAGATCGTGCCGCTCCGCGCGGCGGGCCGCTCGACGCGCGCGTCACCGGCCGAGGCGGCGACGGGCTCGTCGACCGCGCCGCCGAACCGGGCGGTCGTCTGCCGCGCGCGCTGCGCGGCGAGCGACGCCTTCGCGTCGGAGATGGCGCGCGCCTGGATCGCCGCGCCCTCGGCCACGACCAGCTCCGGCTCGATGTTCGAGAGCGGCTCCTGCTCGAAGTATTCCGTCACCATGCGGCGCACGAGCGGCATCCGGGTCTGGCCACCGGCGAGCACGACCTTGTCGAGCTGCGTCGGGCGCATCCCGGCGATCTTCATGGCGTCCTCGCAGACGTCGAACGCGCGCCCGAGCAGCGGCAGCGACATCCGCTCGAGCTCCGTCCTCGCGAGCGGGAAGCGCAGATCGAGCGCCTTGCCGCCGGGACCGTGCGCGAGCTCGTCGAGCGAGATGACGATCTCTTCGTCGTCCGACAGCTTGCACTTGCCGCGCTCCGACGCGGCGCGCACCCGCTCGTAGGCGTCCGGGTGCTGCTTCGGGTCGTATCGGTGCTCCGCGAGGAATGCCTCGCAGACCCGATCGGCGACCTTGGCGTCGATGTCGTCGCCGCCGAGGAAGGTGTCGCCGGCGGTGGCCAACACCTCGAAGACGTCGCCCGAGACCTGGAGGATCGTCAGGTCGAAGGTGCCGCCGCCGAGGTCGAAGACAGCGATGCGCTCGTGCGTCCCCTTGCCGAAGCCGTACGCGAGCGCGGCGGCCGTCGGCTCGTTGAGGATGCGCAGGACGTCGAGGCCGGCGATCTTGCAAGCCGACTTGGTGGCCGTGCGCTGCAGCTCGTTGAAGTTCGCGGGGACCGTGACGACGGCGCGGTTGATGTCCGCGCCGAGCGCGGTGCTGGCCACGCGGCGCACCTCGCGGAGCACGAACGCGCTGATCTCGGCGAGCGTGTACCGCTGCCCGCGCGCGGTGACCATGACGGAGCTGTTCTCTCCCTCGGACAGCTCGAAGGGAAAGCGGGCGTCCGCCTCGCGGACCTCGTCGCAGCGAAACGGGCGACCGATGAGCCGCTTGACGGAGTAGACGGTGTTGACCGCGTCGATCTCGCGGCGCTGCTGGGCGCGCTTGCCGGCGAGAACCTTTCCGTTCGGGTGAAATGACACGACCGACGGCACGAGCGGGTCCCCGTCCACGTCACGGAGGACCCGTACTCCGTCCGCGTCCGCGATCGCTGCGACGGAGTTGGTCGTACCGAGATCGATGCCGAGGACGGGTGAGGTCACGGGTCACCTGAGAGCAAGAGAGCGCCAAAGATGTGTATCCCCTTCAACCTACCACAGCCGGTGCCGGCAATGACAACGAAGGGCGACCGTAAATAGGGCTAGCCGCGTATGAAATCGCTGCCGGCACCCAGCGCCGCGGGCGGGTGGGCAACGGCGGGCGACGGTGCGCGGCGCCGCGCCCATTCGCTGCTGCGGTCCGCGTGCGAAGCGCTGGCGGAGGCGCCCTGGAGCGCGACCCAGTCGATGCGAGGCCGAGCTGCTAGGGCTCGTCGGGGGTATCGGTATCGGCGTCTTCGTCTTCGTCGCGTTCCGCCACCGGCTCGACGTCGACGACGCGCTCGTCGTCCTCGAGGCGGATGACGCGGACGCCTTGCGTGTTGCGTTGGATCTCGCTGATCTCGGCGACGCGCGTGCGGATGACCTGGCCGCCGTTGGTGATGACCATCAGCTCGTCGTCCTCCGACACGAGCCGCAGCCGCACGAGCGGCCCGTTCCGCTCGGAGGTCTTCATGGCGATGATGCCCGTGCCGCCGCGCTTCTGGATGCGCCACTCGGACAGGGGGGTGCGCTTGCCGTAGCCCCGCGCGCTCACGGTGATCACCTGCTGCTGGCCGTCGGCGTCGACGACGTCGACCCCGATGACCGAGTCACCGTCGCGCAGGTCGATGCCCTTGACGCCGCGGCTGACGCGGCCCATCGGTCGCACGTCCGAGACCTCGAAGCGGATGCTCATCCCGCTCGCCGTCCCGAGCAGCACGTGCTGGTTGGGGCTCACGATGCGCGCGCCGAGGAGCGAGTCACCCGGCTCGATGACCACCGCGATGAGCCCGGTCGCGCGGATGTTCGCGTACGCGCTCAGCTCGGTGCGCTTCACCCGTCCGCCGCGCGTGCACGTGAGCAGGTAGCCGTCGTCGACGAACTCGCGGATCGGCAGCACCGAGGCGAGGCGCTCGCCCTCCTCCATGCCGACGAAGTTCACGACGGCGCGCCCGCGCGCGGCCCGCGAGCTCTCCGGGATCTCGTAGGCGCGCTTCAGGTAGGCCTTGCCGCTGTCGCTGATGAACAGGACGTAGGCGTGCGCGTTGACGACGCCGACCCAAGTGACGAAGTCGTGGTCGCGCGTCGCCATCGCCCGCGCGCCGCGGCCGCCGCGTCCCTGGGCGCGGTACTCGGAGAGCGGGACCCGCTTGATGTATCCGGCGTGCGAGACCGTGAGGACGACCTCCTCGTCCGGGACGAGGTCCTCGATCGAGATGTCGCCGTCCGCCTCGACGATCTCTGTGCGGCGCTCGTCGCCGTAGCGCTCGCGGATCTCCTCGAGCTCCCCCACGATCACCTCGAGCAGGCGGGCCTCGCTCCCGAGGATGGCCTCGAGCGACGCGATGAGATCCGACAGGTCGCCGTATTCCTTCGCGAGCTTCTCCCGCTCGAGCCCGGTGAGGCGCGACAGGCGCATCTCGAGGATCGCCTTCGCCTGGCGCTCGGAGAGCCGATACTCGCCGCGCCCCCGGGCCGCCTCGATCTCGGCCTCGGGCCGGCCCGCTCTGCGCACGAACTCCTCGAGCCCGTGCAGCGGGAGCTGCATCAGGCGGCCGCGCGCCTCGTCGGGATCGCGCGAATCGCGGATGGTCTTGACGACGAGATCGACCTCGGTGACCGCCATCCCGAGCCCCTCGACGAGCTCGCGCTGGGCGATCGCTTTGCGCAGGTCGAAGCGCGTCCGCCGGGTGACCACCTCGCGGCGGTGCTCGATGAAGTGGTGCAGGGTCTCCTTCAGCGACAGCAGCTTAGGCCGCTGACCGACGATGGCGAGGCAGTTGTAGCCGAACGTCGATTGCATCGCGGTCATCTGGTAGAGCTTGTTCAGCACGATCTCGCCGTGGGCGTCGCGCTTCAGCTCGATGACCATCCGCATGCCGTCGCGGTCCGACTCGTCGCGGAGGTCGGCGATGCCGTCGATGCGCTTGTCGTGGACGAGCTCGGCGATCTTCTTCAGCAGCTCGGCCTTGTTCACCTGGTACGGGAGCTCGGTCACCACGATCATCTCGCGGTCGGACTTGCCCGCGATGGACTCGATCGCGGCGCGCGCGCGGACGATGATCCGGCCGCGGCCCGTCTTGTACGCCTCTACGATGCCCGCGCGTCCGTAGATGAACCCCGCGGTCGGGAAGTCGGGCCCCGCTACCCCGAGGCGTCCGCTCTCCGGGTCACCGGCCATCAGGTCACCGATGGTGAGGTCGGGATCGGCGATGAGGCGGATCGTGGCGTCGATGATCTCGCGGAGGTTGTGCGGCGGGATGTTGGTCGCCATCCCCACCGCGATGCCGCCCGAGCCGTTGACGAGGAGGTTCGGGACGCGGCTCGGGAGGACGGTGGGCTCGCTCTCGGACTCGTCGAAGTTTGGGCCGAAGTCTACGGTTTCTTTTTCGATATCGGCGAGCAGCTCTGACGCGATGCGCGCCATGCGCACCTCGGTGTAGCGCATGGCCGCGGCCCGATCGCCGTCCACCGAGCCGAAGTTGCCCTGCCCGTCGGCGAGCGGGTAGCGCATCGAGAACGACTGCGCGAGACGCACGAGCGCGTCGTAGACGGCGGTGTCGCCGTGCGGGTGGTACTTGCCGAGGACGTCGCCGACGATGCGCGCGCTCTTCTTGTACGACTGGTTCCAGTGCACCTTCTGCTCGTGCATCGAGTAGAGGATGCGGCGGTGGACCGGCTTGAGGCCGTCGCGCACGTCCGGGATGGCGCGCCCGATGATGACGGACATCGCGTAATCGAGGTACGAGCGGCGCATCTCGTCGTCGATGCTGACGGGCTGCTTGTGCGAGGCTTCAGCCATGGTGTCCCTGGCAAAAATGTTTTGTGATTCCGGGCGCCAAGCGGCTCGCTTGGGTCGCGCGAGGTTACCACGATTCCGGGCCCTCGACGACCTCAAAAGGTCTCGAAACCCGCCCGCCGAGCGGCGGGGTTTGTTGACCGCGGCGGCGCCCGCGCGTAGACGAACGGAGGCAGCGCGCCGCGGCGTGGGCGTCGCCGCGGCGGGACGAACGAGCCGCGGCGGCGACGGGCCCGGCCGCCGAGAGGAACGAGCCGATGCGCGATGTGCACAAGCTCCGTGAGCGCGACGCGGGCCCCGAAGACGAGGGGTGGCGGCGGGCGGCGATGTGGGGGCTCGGCGCGGTGGCCCTCGCGGTCCTCGTCGCGGGGATGGCGTCGATGATCGACAAGGCCGGCGCACCGCAGCCCGAGGCCCCGGACCCGCTGGCGCGGCTCGACGTCGCGATCGCCGCCGAGGCATCGCGCCCCAAGACGAAAGGGGCACCGGGCACCTCGACCGGCGCCGGACAGCCTGACGGCGCACGGAGACCGGCGGGGGCGGTCACCGGCGGCGAAGGCGCGGCGGGGGCGACCCTGAGCGACCGCGACCTCACGTTCCGCCGACGGCTGCTCGGCGAGGAGCGCCCGGAGGTGGCGGCGGCGCTGGCGGCGGCGGCGGCCGAGTACGAACACCTCGACCCGGTCGCCATGCCGACGCACGTCGACGCGCAGGACGCGGCCGCGGCGCTCCCGGCGGGAGTAGCCGCGGGTCCGGACGCCGAGGCGCTCGCTCGGAGCGCGGCGCACGACCCGCTGCTCGCGGCGGCGCTACCCGCGCGCCGGGGCGGTCAGGCGGCGACGCCCGGACAGGACGGGACCTACACCCTGCAGGTGATCAGCTACCCGTCGGCCCGGGATGCGCGCGCGTTCGCGGCTGCGCTCCGGACCCGCGGGCACCACGCGTTCGTCCTGCCCGCGACGATCGAAGGGCGCGGCACCGTCTACCGGGTGCGCATCGGCCCCTTCCCGACGAAGCACGACGCGAACGCCTACCGCGAGCGCTTCGAGCGGGAGGAGGGGATGAACACCTACGTGGTCGTGCGCCACGGGTCCTGAGCCGGCGCCGGGGTGCCGGGGCGGGGACGCCGGCGCGCGGACGCCGGCGCGCGACCGTGTGGCTCGCGGGTCCTGAGCCGGCGCCGAGATACCGGCGCGCGACCGTGTGGCGCGCCTGCCCCGCCCTGCCCGACGCCAGACCTCCGCGGTGCTTCTAGCGGAGGTTCTCCGCGACGAAGTCCCAGTTCACCAGCTTGTCGAAGAAGACCTTCAAGAAGCCGGCGCGGTCGTTGCGGTAGTCGATGTAGTACGCGTGCTCCCAGACGTCGCACGTGAGCAGCGGCTTCGCGGCGGTCGTCAGCGGCGTGTCGGCGTTGGCGGTAGTGACCACCTTCGCCTTGCCGCCGTCGAGCACGAGCCAGGCCCAGCCGGACCCGAACTGGGTCGCGCCCTTCTTCTGGAACTCTTCCCGGAACGCGGCGACGCTACCGAAGTCGCGCTTGAGCAGGTCGGCGACCTCGCCCTTGGGCTCGCCGCCACCGCCCGGCCGCAAGCTCTTCCAGAAGAACGAGTGGTTCCAGACCTGGGCGGCGTTGTTGAAGTTGCCGCCGCTCGCGCTCCGGACGATGTCCTCGAGCGACTTCTTCGCCTCGGGCGTGCCCTCGAGGGCCGCCTTCAGCTTCGACATGTAGCCCTTGTGGTGCTTGTCGTAGTGGTAGTTGAGGGTCTCTTCGCTCATCGCGGGGGCGAGAGCGTCCTTCGAATACGGCAGCGCGGGGACCTCGAAATTCATGACATCAGCTCCTGTCGGTGTGGGGTGTGACTCGCCGACTCGAGGCAGCGACGGCCGTTGGGCCATGTCGGAGCGCCCCGGGCGGCGCAGCGCGTGAGTCGTCCCGTACGTATAGTCGCCCCGGAGACCGAACGAAACCCCTACCGCGATCTCCGCTTCACAGCGCGTCAGTCGTGAGTGCCGAGCAGGTACGTCCGGAGCGCCTCGCGCGCCACGTAGCTCGCCTTGATGCGCCACTTCGGGTGGTTCACGACGAGCGCCGCGACCGCGATCTTCGGGTCGTCCGCGGGTGCGAAGCCGACCCACCAGTTGTATCCGCGGTAGGGGTCGGTCCCGGTCAGCGTGCCGGTCTTGCCGGCGGCCTCGATGCCCGGCAGAAACGGGCGCCCGGCGCTGTCGTAGAACGCGCCGCGCGCCGTCCCGCGGCTGCACGTCCGCGTCATCATCTGCCCGACCGTGCGCGCGATCGACGCGGAGATGACGGCGCGGTGCATGCGACCGCGGCGTTGGTAGAGCGTTCGGCCGTCGCGGTCCTCTATGCGCTCGACGATCTGCGCGCGCGGCATGCGGCCGTGGTTCGCGAAGGTCGCCGCGATGAGCGCGCCATGCAGCGGCGACATGTAGTCGTGCCAAAACCCGGCGGCGGCGCGCGCGCGCTCGAGACGCGACTGCGGGATGTCGCTCTTGCTCACGTGGGTGGGCACGTCGAAGGGCGGCGCCTGCCCGAAGCCGAACGCCCAGGCGAAGCGCCGGAGGGTCGCGCGGGTCAGGTGGCGGTCCGCGAGCTTCGCCATGATCGCGTTGATCGAGAACCCGATCGCGTCTCGCAGGGTCGCGCACGCGCGGTCGCGGCGCCGCGAGTCGCGCAGGTCGGCCGCGGTGAGCTCGCGCTCGCCGCCCCCGTAGCAGACCCGGCGCGTGGGCTCGACCCCCTCTGAGACGAGCGCGGAGGCCGTGATGAGCTTGAAGACCGACGCGGTCGGCGGCGACGCGTCGAGGGCGACGTCCGGACCGCGCGTGATCCCGTCTCGGTGCGGGGTCCCGGCGTTGTAGCTCACGAAGGCGAGGACGCGGCCGCTGCTCGGCTCGATCGCGACGAGCGCGCCGTGCGGCACGTCGTAGCGCGCGAAGAGATCTTCCATCGCGGACTGGAGCTTCGGGTCGAGGGTGAGGACGGCGACGCGGCCGTCCTTCAGGCGCGCGACGTCGACGTCTCCGCGCGTCGTGTGCACGCGCGGATCGAAGCCGCGCAGCAGGTGCTTCGGGGGGGCACCTGGCGGATGCGAGGGCGCGTGGGTCGACGGCGCGGGCGCCGCGGGCGTGCCGGCGCTGGTCTCGGCGGGTGCCGCATACGCGGATGAGGCCGCGAGCGCTGCGGCTGCGAGGAGCAGGGCCGTGGTCGAGACACGGCGGCGACGACCACGGCGGTGGTCCGGGGCGGAGGCAGCGGGCGGCACTCCGTCAAACTACGCGCCCGAGACGGGTCGTCAACAAAGCCTGGCCTGCGAGAGCTCGACACGCGCCGGACGGCTGCTCCGTGCGTGCGGCCCGCTCGGCGTGGGGGCTGCGTGAGGGCGGCGGCGCGGTGTGGGGGAATCCGTGAGGGCGGCGGCGCGGTCGAGCGCGCGAGGCGAAGCCGGTCGCCAGGGAATTCACGCGCGCGCGGGTCGATCGCTCCGCCGCGGGAGCCCGCTGGTCTGCTACGGTATCGCGTGCCCGCCGACGTCCCGACGGACCCGCATGTGACCGCCGTCCGGAGCGCTCCAGCGACGAGCGACGCGGCGCCGTCACGCGACGCGTTTCTGGTGGTGATCTACGGAGACGACCTCGGCCGCCGCGTCCCGCTCAGCGCGGAGCCCCTCGTGATCGGACGGTCCTCGAAGAGCGCGATTCAGCTCGACGAGCAGAGCGTCTCGCGGCGCCACTGCGAGGTCACCTTCGAGGACGGGCGCTACGTCGTACGCGACCTCGACTCGACGAACGGCACCTACCTGAACGACCTGCCGGTGGAGCGTGGCGAGCTACACGACGGCGACCAGCTCAAGGTCGGGCCGACGATCTTCAAGTTCCTCTCCGGCGACACCGTCGAGGCGAGCTACCACGACGAGATCTACCGCCTGATGACCATCGACGGGCTCACCCAGGTGCACAACCGCCGGTACTTCGACGAGGCACTCGACCGCGAGGTCGCCCGCGCGACGCGGTATGGACGCCCGCTCTCGCTGCTCGTGTTCGACATTGACCTCTTCAAGGCGGTGAACGACCGCCACGGCCATCTCGCCGGCGACGCCGTGCTGCGGCAGCTCGCGACCGCCGCGGCGGCGCGATGCCGGGTGAACGACGTCTTCGCGCGAACCGGCGGCGAGGAGTTCTCGCTGCTGCTGCCCGAGGTCGCCATCGAAGAGGCGCGCGCCCTCGGCGAGACCGTCCGCGCGCGCATCGAGGCGCATCGGTTCGTGTTCGAGCGGGTCGAGATCGCGGTCACCGTCAGCGTCGGTGTTGCGGCGTGGCGCGCGCACATGACGGACCCGATCGCGCTCATGCAGGTCGCCGACGCGCGGCTCTACGACGCGAAGCGCGCGGGTCGCAATGCCGTGCGCGGGTAGACCCCGGCCGGCACGCCGCCGGACCCGCGACAGGTCCGATCGCCGCGGATCGCTGCGACCGGCCCCGCATCACCAGATCTTTCCGCCCCGAACAGATCCAACAATTTAGATCCCTCCGAGGGTACATTCGCTCGGCCCGGCCCGTCAGATGGATTTTTCCACCTTCACCGAACCGTGAGGTTTAAATCCCTCCGAGGGTACATTCGCTCGGCGGCCGCGGCGCGGTGGATCTTTCCGCCCTCGCCGAACCTGGAGGTTTAGATCCCTCCGAGGGTAGATTCGCTCGGCGGCGGCGCCGCGGTGGATCTTTCCTGTGTGGCGCGAAGGTCAAAAAATCGCTCCGGGGGCGGATTCGGCGCAACGGGGCGGTG
>JAGQJE010000145.1 GCA_020430775.1 Myxococcales bacterium | reverse complement strand
CCGCGCGCTCCGGACGGCGTCGAGGCGCGCGTGCGAGGCCGCGAGCGGTTCCGGTCCGCTCGCGCGGCCGGCCTGCGAGCAGGTCGTCGTCGCGGCGCGGCGGTGGCTTGCGACCAACCCGCCGGTCGCCGCGCGCGTCTCGTTCGCGCTCGCCGTCGCCGGCGCCGATGGACAACCCCGCCGTCTCGCCGCCGCGACCCTCGCCGCGTCGCTCGGCGAGGTGAAGGCGTTTCGCGACCGATGGCGTGCGACCGCCGCCGCGTCCCTGCTCGCGCAGCCCGACCCCCGCGTCGATGCCGTCCTCGCGCGGTGGGCGCACGACGCGCCGGAGTGGATGATTCGCGCGGCCGCGCTCGATGCGCTCGCCGCGCGTGGTTCCGCGGAGCTCCCGCTGGCCGCGCTCAGAGCAGCAGACGACCCCACTCCTCGCGTTCGTGCCGCGGCCGCTTCCGCGCTCGCCGAGGCGCCGGGAGACGCGAGCCGGCGTGCGCTCGAGGCGCTCGCCAACGACCCGTGGCCGCTGGTGCGTGCCGCCGCGGTCACCTCGCTGGCGTCGGCAGCGCACCGCGCCGACGGTGCCGCCCGCGTCGTCGCCGCCATCGACGACCCGTCCGCGCGCGTCCGCGCCGCGGCGATCGACGCGCTGCCCGCGCGACCGGCCGGCGACCCCCAGCGCTGCACCGCCGCGACTCCGCCGCCGCGCGCCGGCGAGGTCTGGCGGCACGTCGCCGCCAGGATGGCGATGAGAGGCGAAGCTCCCGAGGTGCTCCGTGCGGCGATCGCGTTCGCCCGGCGGCGGTGCGCGGCGGACGTCCTGCCGGCGCTCGCAGGCCTCGCAGAGCGACCTGCGCAGCCGGGGCACCCCGGCGACCGCGCCGTCGCGTTCGAGGCGCAGAAGGCGCTCCGGCAGCTCCCCTTCGGCGCGCCCGCTGCGCCGCCAGCCCGCTCCGAGGAGGCTCGGCCGTAGCCCCTCTCGCCGGGCGGGATGCCGCGGCGGGTAAGCCTGCTACGCAAAAAGTACCGCACCCTGCAACCGTTGCCATGAATCGACACGGGCAGGTTCGCGAAGTGGCTACCGCAGTAGCCACTTCGACGGGGCGCTGGACATTGCCGTAGCCAGCACGCGGTACGTACTTCAGCACGATCGGCAGCGGCGTGCAACGATCCGTCCTCCGGCGCTTCCCGCGGCTAGCGACGATCCTGCGCGCGTAGCGACGCAAAACCAGCGGAAAACCCGTCGGTTGCCCCTGGGCACCGGCGCCCGCCGACCCATAAACACGGGGATGCCGTCTAAGCCCGCGACGCACCCATCCGAGAGGCCGCCGCCTGGCGCCTCGTCTGGCCAACCGCGACGGTCCGGCCAGGGCGGCGGCATGAAGCGTGCATCCAAGAACCCTACGGCACGAGCGCGCCCGAGCTCGGGAGACGACGCCCCCGAGGCGAGCGCGCGCGCGAGACAAGCGACGGGCGGCCGCCGCGGGCGGCGCTCCAGCGGGAGACCATTGATGGCAAAGCAAGCAGCCGAGGCGCGCCGCGCCGCGCGACAGACGGTGGACGAGCAGGACGAGCAGCTCGTGGACCAGACCGACGCCGACGAGATCGACGACTCCGGCTCGGACACCGAGCGCCCGGCGAAGGAGCCGAGCCACGCGCAGCTCGAGAAGGCGCGGACCGAAGCGGAGAAGGCGCTCAAAGAGCTCGAGCGCCAGGGCGCCGGCGACTCCACGCTGTCGCGCTACTTCCGAGAGATGGCCTGCCACCGCGTGCTGACCCCTCAGGAAGAGGTCGAGGCGGCGCAGAACGTCGAGCGCCTCGAGATCGGCTACTGGGAGGCGCTGCTCTCGTACCCGCCGTGCTTCGACACCGTGGCCGCGGTCATCGAGGAGAACGTCCCGGAGCCGCCTCCGGCCCTCGCGCATCTGCGCAAGCTCTCGCGGGCCGCGAGCCGGGCCAAGCTCGGCAAGCGCCAGCAGGCGCGGTGGGACAGCCACGCGCTCGACCTCGCGACGTTCATGCGCGCGAACGACAGCGACCGGCTCTTCGTGCAGGCGAGTGACCGGGCCGTGCACCGCCTCGCCGGCGACCACGCCGAGCAGCGCGACATCGTCGGCGGCACCGTCCGCATCACCCCCGCGTTCAAGGGATACCTGCAGGACGTGCGCCGGGCGCGCAAGGCCCAGCAGCGCGCGAAGAACCGCTTCGTCGCCGCGAACCTGCGCTTGGTGGTCTCGATCGCGCGCCGCTACAACCGCGGTCGCCTCCCGCTCATCGACCTCATCCAGGAGGGCAACATCGGCCTGATGAAGGCCGTCGAGCGCTTCGACCACAACCGCGGCTACCGCTTCAGCACCTACGCCTCGTGGTGGATTCGCCACGCCATCAGCCGCGCCCTCGCGGACAAGGGCCGCGCCGTCCGCATCCCCGTCCACATGCTGGACACCTACAACCGGGTGGCGCGGGCGACGCAGGCCATCGCGACCCGAACCGGCAAGGACCCGACGCCGCAGCAGCTCGAAAAAGAGACCGGCATCGCCGCCGAGAAGCTCGAGAAGATCAAGGGCTACTGGGCGGAGACCCCGTTCTCGCTCGACCGGCCCGTCAACGACGAGGACGGGCGCAAGTTCATCGACTTCCTCGAGCAGGAGAACGTCCCGACCCCCTACGAGCAGCTCGTCAGCCAGAAATGGAGCGACGAGGTCCGGAGGCTGCTCGAGACCCTCACGCCGATGGAGGCGCGCATCCTGCGCTGGCGCTTCGGCCTCGACGACGAAGACGAGCTGACGCTCAAGGAGATCGGCGACAAGTACAACCTCTCGCGCGAGCGCATCCGCCAGCTCCAAGAGCAGGCGCTCGGCAAGATTCGTCGCCAGATCAAAGACTGAGCGCGCGCGCCCTCTCAGCGGGCGGCGACGCCGGCGGTGGCGTTGGCCGCCCCGGCGCGCTGCTCGCTCCGCGCGAGCCCCGCCTGCTCGTGGGCGATGAGCGCCTCGACGAGGGTGTCGGCGAGCGCACGGGTCGACCAGTGCTGCCCGCGGACGCCGTTCGCGAGGAAGCTGAACGCGAGCGTCCGCGCACCCGGCGGTCCGACGATGTACCCGGACAGCGCGATGACGTCATCGAGCGTGCCGGTCTTGGCGCGCACGGCGAAGCCGTCCGGCAGGCGCTCGAGCCGGTGCCCCAGCGTCCCGTCGACGCCGGCCACCGAGAGCTGCGCGACGTACTCCGCGCGCAGCGTCGCGTCGCGATACATCAGGCGCAGGACGTGCGCGATCGCGTCCGCCGAGATCAGGTTGCCGTCGAAGAGGCCCGAGCCGTTGACGAGGGTGGCGTTCGACGGGTCGGCGCCCGCCGCTTCTAGCGTCCTCCGCTGCGCGTCGATGCCGCGCGCCGCCGTGCCCGGCCCGCCCCCGTGCGCGCCCACCGCCTCGAGGAGCATCTCGGCGGTGAAGTTGTCGCTCAGCTTGCCCATCGCGTAGAGCTGCCGGGCCACCGTCGGCGAGTCCCGCGCGGCGAGGAGCCGGAGGCCGGCCGGCAGCGGGGCACCGCTCGCCCGGACCGTCACGCGGCGCGCGCCCTCGACCCCGACCCGCGCGAGCGCTTCCGCGAACACGGCGCCGAAGTAGCGCAGCGGATCGTCGACGCGGCGCCGGAACGAGATGACGCCCGAGCCGGCCGGGACGTTGCCGTCCACGACGAGGCGCTGCCGTCCGTCCGGGTCCGTCTCGTGCCGCAGCCCGACGGTCAGCTTCGAACGGGGGCCGCCGGTCGTCGCAGTCGAGGCGATGTCGAAGTACGACGCGCCGGCGTCCACGCGGACCGCGCACGGGGGAGAGGGCTCGCCGCGCCCCCCCGCGGCGTCCGCCGGCAGCAGCTCGAGCACGTAGGCGTTGCGGTTCACGGAGAGCGCGGCGGTCGCGGCGCGGAACGCGGACAGCTCGGAGGGCTGCTGTTCGAACGCCGGCGGCAGCTCCCCATCGCCGAAGGCCGTTCCGTCGATGCGGACCTCGTCGACCGTACGCGCCCCGGCGTCGCGCACCTGCCGCGCCATCACGAGCAGGTCCTCGGTGCGAAGGGTAGGGTCGCCCTCGCCGCTCACGACGAGCACGGGGACGTGCCCACCTGGCTCGACCGCGCCGCGCACCCGCGTCACCATGCGACTCGATGGGCCGAGCACCCGCAGGGCGGTCGCGGCGGTGAGGAGCTTCATGTTCGAGGCCGGGTTCAGCGGCACGTTTCCGAGATGATCGAAGACCACGGCGCCGGTGTCGACGTCGACGACGTGCACGCTGGCGGTACCGCCGAACGCCGCGATCGGGGCGACGATGGCGGCGAGCTCACGCGCTTGCGCCGGGTCGACGGGCTCGACGGGGGCGGGCTCGGGCACCGCAGGCACGGCGGCGCGCCGGGGCGGGGAAGGGGCCGGAGCGGGGAGGGCGGACGCATCGGACGCCCTGGGTGCTGCGGGTGCCGCGACGGGAGCGGGCGCAGCGGCCGGTTCGATGGCCGGAGGCGACGGGGCCTCGGCCCGCACGATGAGGGCGCCGAGCCCGGCGCACGCGAGCGCCAGCACCGGCACGCGGAGGCGGACGCGTCGAGCGCCGTGCGGAGGGCGCGGGGAAGCAGGCATCGCACGCACGCTAGCAGCCCCCAGCGCGGCGTGCTCTTTTGCGTCGCGTTGGCGCTCTCGGCGCTCGCCCTCGGGGCCTGCGTCGGGTGCAGCGGCGCGGCCGGCGGTGGACCCGCCGCGAAGGGCAGCGCCGCGCCCGGCGGGGTGCTCCGCGTCGTCATCCCGCAAGACCCGGAGCAGCTCGACCCACGCTTCGTCGCCGACACCTACGGGCTGCGCCTCTCGCGGTTGCTCTTCGCGTCGCTCGTCCGGATCGATCCGCAGACGCTCGAGGCCGTCCCGGACCTGGCGAGCTCGGTGCGCGTCGTCACACCCACCCGCTACGTCGCGCACCTGCGGCCGGACCTGCGCTTTTCGGACGGCTCGACCCTCGACGCGGCGGACGTCGTCGCGACCTACGAGGGCGTCGTCTCGGCGAAGCTCGGCAGCCGGTATCGCAGCACCTACGAGCGCATCGCGCGCGTGCAGGCGCTCGACGCGCACACGGTGCAGTTCGATCTTCGCGAGCCGCACGCGCCCTTCATGACCGACCTCGAGCTGCCCATCGTCCGCGCGGAGGACGCGTTCGTCCACATCGCCGGTCCGGGGATGCCCCCACCGGTCGGCGCGGGACCCTACCGCCTGGTGAGCCGGGCGCCCGGCCGGCTCGAGCTCGCGACGAACCCCCACTGGTATGCAGGCGTTCCGCTGCACCCGCGGGTCCGCTTCATCGTGGTGCGCGACGACAACACGCGGGCGCTGAGACTGCTCGCCCGCGCCGCCGACCTCGCGGTCTCGTCGATCCCGCCGATGCTCGTCCCGCTCTTCGAGGCGCCCGACGCGGGTTTCGACGTGCGGACCGCGCCCGGCATCGGCACGACGTACATCGGGTTCAACACGGACGCCCCCGCGGTGCATGACGCGCGCGTGCGGCGCGCCATCGCGTACGCCATCGACCGCGCGCTCATCGTGCAGACCAAGCTCGGCGGCCGCGCGCACCTGACCTCGAGCTGGATCCCGCGCGACCACTGGGCGAGCGCGGAGGACCTGCCCACGTACGCCTTCGACCCGGCGCGGGCGGCGGCGCTGCTCGACCAGGCCGGCCTCGTCGATCCGGACGGGCCCGGCCCCCGCCCGCGGGCGCGCCTGGTCATGCGCACAGGGGCCGATCGCTTCCGGGTCTCGCTCGCGCGCGCGATGGCCGCGATGCTCGCGTGGGTCGGGCTCGAGGTCGACGTCCGCCCGAGCGAGACGGCCACGCTGCTGTCGGACCTGAACCGCGGCCGCTTCGAGCTGTGCTTGCTGCAGATGCCCGAGGTGATCGAGCCCCACGTCTTGAGCTGGTTCTTCGCGTCCGACCGCGTCCCGGGGCCCGGGCGCGAGGGGGCTAACCGGTGGCGTTATCGCAACCCCGTCCTCGACGCGGCGTTCGAGCGCGGAGCGGAGAGCACCGATCGCGCCGACCGGATCGCCGCCTACCGCACTGTGCAGGCGATCCTCGCTCGCGATCTGCCCGTGCTGCCGCTCTGGCAGGAGGACGTGGTCGCGGTCGTCCGCCACGGCGTGCCCTTCACGGTGCCGCGAGACGGCCGCTTCGATCCGCTCGCGCGCTGACGCGGTCCCGTCGTCGCCCCGGCGCTGGTAAGGTGGCGTCGTGATCCTGCGAGACCCGGTCCACGGTCTGGTCGCGTTCGAGGGGCGCGCCGAGCGCGTCGTGCAGACGCTGCTCGACACCCGCGAGGTCCAGCGCCTGCGCCGCGTGCGCCAGCTCGGGCTCGCGTCGCTCGTGTTCCCTGGCGCCGAGCACTCGCGCTTTTCGCACGCCCTCGGGGCCGCGCACGTGATGGAGCGCCTGCAGCGTCGGGTCGCGGTGATCGAGCGCGACCTGCCGCCCCACGACCGCCTCGACGACGAGGCCGCCGCCGACGCCCTGGCCGCCGCGCTCCTGCACGACCTCGGGCACGGGCCCTTCTCGCACATGTTCGAGGAGGTGCTGCCCCGGGCGCGCCACCACGAGGACTGGACCCGCCAGCTCATCGAAGACCCGGCGACCGAGGTGCATCGCGCGCTCGAGGCGCTCGACCGAGGGATGGCCGACCGCGTCGCCGACCTCTTGCGGGGCGACTACCGGCTACCCTACCTCGCGCGGTCGGTGAGCGGCACGCTCGACGTCGACCGCGCGGACTACCTGCTCCGGGACAGCCACATGACGGGCGTCCGCTACGGCCTGTACGACCTCGACTGGGTGCTGCAGGCGCTGTGCTTCGCCGAGGTCGGTGGGCAGTGGGTGCTCGCGGTAGAGGGTCGCAAAGGCCTGCCACCGATCGAGAGCTTCTTCCTCGGCCGGCACTTCATGTTCCAGCAGGTCTACCACCACAAGGCCACCCGGGCGGCCGAGGCCATCGTTCGGGCGATCTTCGTGCGCGTCCGCGAGCTCGTGCAGGCGGGCAGCCCCCCGGAGTCGACCCCGGTGGCGCTGCGCAAGGCCGCGCTCGGCGAGCCGATCTCGCTTGGGGAGTACTTCTCCCTCGACGACGCGACCCTCATCACGAGCTTGTCGCGGTGGGAGCAGGCGACCGACCCCTGGCTGGCCGAGTTCGCGCAGGCGCTCAACGCCCGTCGCTTGCCGAAGACGGTGCCGCTGCCGGAGCGCGCACCCGAGCGCTGGCCGGAGATCTACGCGCGGGCGTCGGAGGTGGTCGCCGATCGGGGCGGGCGCGCCGACCTGCGCGTCTGGCTCGACGAGCCCGACGACGTGCCCTACCAGGAGCCGGATGACGACTCGCCGAAGGGGCTGTGGGTCGCGATCCGTCATCACCCGGTCCAGCGCCTCGGCGACGCGTCGTTCCTGCTCGGCGAGTTCCGAAACAAGCGCATCGTTCGTCCGCGGCTCATCTTCCCGGAGAGTTCGCGGGGCGCCGTCCTCGATGCGATCGAGTCCCTGATCGCGCTCTAACAGGCCGTTGAAGGGCGGGGGTCCGCGCACCCCTCGATACGGACCTGGCGGGCGGCGCGACCGCGGCGCTTCGTCGGGCGGTCGACGGCGTTACCTTCGTGCGCCCCGGCGGTGGCGGTCGCTCGCGCGGAGCCCTACGATATCGCCGCTGCGGCGCCGAGTCGTCGTTGCTTTCATCAAAACGCCTCGGCATGCTGCATTGCTCGGAGCGCGCCGCGTTGGTATGGCGCTCGCTTTAACCTCGCGGCTTCGCGGCGTGCTCCGTCGGCTCACAGTCGCGCGCTCGAGAGGGGGACCCCGGCACATGGCACGCATCTTGGTCGTCGACGATCAGCGCAACATGCGGACGACCCTCTCGTTGCTCCTGCGACGCGGGGGGCATGACGTCGACGAGGCGGCGGACGGGCGCGCGGCCATCGACCGCCTCGCGGCGGAGGACTTCGATCTCGTCATCACGGACCTTCGGATGGGTGAGATCGACGGGCTGCGCGTGCTGCGCGAGGTGAAGGAGCGCGCGTCGTCGACCGAGGTGATCGTCATGACCGCGTACGGCACGATCGAGAACGCCGTCGAGGCGATGCGGGCGGGGGCCTTCGACTACATCCAGAAGCCGTTTAACGACGAGGCGCTCCTCGTCAAGGTCGAGCGCGCGGTCAGCGCGCAGAAGCTCGCCGCCGAGGTCAGCGCGATGGCGAGCGAGTTCCGCGAGCGCTATCAGTTCGAGAACCTCATCGGTCGCTCCGCCGCGATGCGCGACGTCCTCGGGCGCATCGTGCGCATCGCGCCGACCGACGCGACCGTGCTCATCACGGGCGAGAGCGGCACCGGTAAGGAGCTGGTTGCGCGCGCCATCCACGCGAACTCGAGCCGCGCCGATCGGCCGTTCATCACCGTCAACTGCGCCGCGATCACCGAGACGCTGCTCGAGAGCGAGCTCTTCGGGCACACGCGCGGCGCGTTCACCGGCGCCGTGCAAGCGCGCAAAGGGCTGTTCGAGGAGGCGAACGGCGGCACCTTCTTCTTCGACGAGATCGCGGAGACGCCGCCGTCGTTTCAGGCGAAGCTGCTCCGCGCGATCCAGGACGGTGAGGTGCGGCGCCTCGGCGACAACCACTCGTTCAACGTCGACGTGCGCATCATCGCCTCGACCAATCAGGAGCTGCGCGAGATGATCGCGGACAAGACCTTCCGCGAGGACCTCTACTACCGACTCAACGTCGCGCGCTTCATCCTGCCGCCGCTCCGCGAGCGCAAGGAGGACATCGGTCCGCTGGTCGAGCACTTCCTCGACAAGTACGGACGCAAGATGCGACGGAACGCGCGCCTCGGCGACGGCGTGCTCGACTATCTGTCGCGGTACGACTTCCCGGGGAACATCCGCGAGCTCGAGAACCTCATCGAGCAGGGCATCGCGTTGTCGGTCGACGGGCTCATCCAGCTCGACGACATCATCACGCCCGAGATGCGCCCGGACGCGCGCGCGGCCCGCGCGCAGCGCTCGCTGCAGGACGTGGTCGACGCAGCCGAGCGCGAGGCGATCCGCAACGTCCTCCGAGAGGTCGACGGCAACAAAGAGCGCGCCGCGGAGCTGCTGGGGCTGAGCTCGACGACGCTGTGGCGCAAGATGAAGCGTCTCGACGTCGTCTGGCCGAGCTGAGCGAGCGCCGCGGCGCCGCCGCGCCTCGCCGGCGGTTGCCGGCGGGGCGCCCACCGTCCACGCTTTGACGGACGGTCTCTCATGCCGCTGCGCGTTCTCATCGTCGACGACGAGGTCAACCATCGCCGGACGCTTGCGATTCGTCTGCGCGCGGCCGGCTTCCTCGTCGCCGACGCGGGCAACGGCCCCGACGCGCTCACGGTCCTAGACGACTTCCCCGCCGACGTGGCGATCGTCGACCTGATGATGCCGGGCATCGACGGCATCGAGGTGGCGCGCCGGCTCACGCGCCGCCGGGGGAGCCTACGCGTCATCCTCACGAGCGCCTACCACCTGACCGAGTCGCAGGTCGATCGCGCGAACGTCGACCTGCTCGGCTTTCTGCCGAAGCCCTACGACGTCGAGCGTCTGGTCGAGTACCTGCTCCCCATGCAGCCGGGCCGGCCGGCCGACGCAGGCGCTGGGACGGCGTCCGAGCACTGAGCGTCCCGCCCGCGGCAGCGATGCCGACGACTGCGAAATGGTCGGCGGGCAGGCGGTTTGGTACCTTGCTCGGGTGTTCGACCAGCGCATCGGAGAGATCCTCATAGATGCCGGGGTGGCTGAGCCCGAGGACGTGCGGCTCGCGCTCGAGCGCCACCGCGAGGACGGCAGGCGCCTCGGCGAGCAGATGGTCGTCATGGGGTTCGTCACCGAGCGTCAGCTCACGCGAGCCCTCTCCGCCCAGCTCTCCGTGCCGAGCGTCGACCTCCGCCGCGTGTCGCCGACCAACGACCTGCTCGACCGCCTCCCGGCGAGTGTGGCGCGCGCGCACGACGTGGTGCCGGTCTACGTGCGCCGCACGCTGAGCGAGGGCGAGACGCTCTTCGTCGCCCTCGGCGACCCCACCGACGCGGAGGCGCGCGCTGCCGTGCTCGCGGCGAGCGCGTTGCCGGTGCGCTGGATGGTGGCGCCCCGCTCGGACATCCGCGCGGCCGTCGGCCTGATGTACTTCGGCGAGATCCCTTCGGTCGAGCCGGGGTCCGAGCCCGCAATGCGCCTGTCCGAGAGCGACCTGAAGTCCTGGGTGTCGACGCTCCCGCCGAGCAGCGCGGCGCCCCGCCCGGCGAGCGCCGCAGCGCCGCGCGCCGAGGACACCCCTGCCACGAGCGACGCGCGCGCGACGGTCCGCGAGGCGGTCGACCGGCTCGACGCGCTCGTCGCCGAGCGGCTGGCGCGCACCGGTGACACCCCTGCCGCCACCGACGCGCACGTCGCGCGCTGGCGAGCGGTGATGGACGAGCTGGCGGGCGTGCTCATGGATGCCGGGCTCATCGACGGCCCGCCCGACTGACGCCGCTCAGCGCGATCGCGACAGGTCGTGGACCTGGTCGCGGACGTCGCGCCCGAGGTCCTTGCCGGTCTGTTCGATGCTGTGCCCGAGATCCTTCGCGGCGTCGGTCTGCAGGATGCGGTAGCTGTGCTGAAAGAGCGTGTAGCGGCCGACGGGCACGAAGAAGAACACGTACGCCGCGATGGCGAGGACGAGCAGCACCCATAGCGTCTTGAGCAGGCGGGCGATCACGCGTCCTCGCGTCGGATGCCGTACGCGCGCATTTTCTTGTGTAGGTTGGTGCGCTCGACGCCGAGCTCGTCCGCGGCGCGCGAGATGTTCCAGCCCGTCTCGTCGAGGGTCGCGAGGATGTACCGCTGCTCGGCGTGTTCGCGGTACTCACGGAGCGTGAAGCGCTCACCGTTCGGGTGACGCGGCGGCGGCAGGTCGTCCGCCCCCCCGGGGCCCGGCGGGGGCACCGACTGGCCGATCCGGCTGACCTCCGGCAGGTCATCGGTCGTGATGTGCTCACCGCTCAGGATCGCCATCCGCTCGACGACGTTCTTCAGCTCGCGCACGTTGCCCGGCCACGTCCGGCGCGACAGCGCCTCGAGCACCTCCGGGTCGACCGGCTTCGGCCGGGAGCCGTTTTCGCGCGAGAAGTCACGCAGAAACGCCTCGGCGAGGAGCGGGACGTCCTCAGGGCGCTCGCGGAGCGAGGGGGTCTTGAGCGGTACGACGTTGAGCCGGAAGTAGAGGTCTTCGCGGAAGCGCCCCTCGGCGACCTCCTCCTCGAGGTCCTTGTTGGTCGCGGCGAGCACGCGCACGTCGACGGCGATGGGCTTCTCGCTCCCGACGCGGACGATCTCCCCGCTCTGCAGCGCGCGCAGGACCTTCGCCTGGGCGTTCGCGCTCATGTCGCCGATCTCGTCGAGGAAGAGCGTCCCGCCGTTCGCGAGCTCGAACATGCCCTTCTTGCGCCCCTGGGCGCCCGTGAACGCGCCGCGCTCGTAGCCGAAGAGCTCGCTCTCGATCAGCTCCGCGGGGATGGCGGCGCAGTTGACCTTGATGAACGGGCGATTGGCGCGCTGGCTCAAGCGGTGGACCGCGCGCGCCACGAGCTCCTTGCCCGTGCCGCTCTCGCCGGTGATCAGCACGCGCCCGTTCGTCGGGGCGACCTTCTCGATCTGTGCGAAGAGCGCGCGGACGGACGGGCTCTCGCCGATCATCTGGTAGCGCTGCTCGACGTCGGCGCGGAGCTGCGACACCTCGCGCTCGAGCTGCCAGGTCTTGAGCGCGTTGCGCACGCTCACGAGGACCCGGTCCCGATCGAGCGGCTTCTCGAAGAAATCGGTCGCGCCGGCGTGCACGGCCTGCACCGCCTCGGCGACGGACGCATGTCCCGAGATCACGAGCACCGGCATCCGCGCGGTGTCGGGGCTCGCCCTGAGCTTCTGTAGCGCCTCGAGGCCGCTCATGTTGGGGAGCCGGATGTCGAAGATGGCCAGATCGATGCCGCCCGTCGCGAGGATCTCGAGGCCCTCCTCGGCCGCGCCCGCCTCTCGGATCTCGAACCCGGCACCCTCGAGGACCATCCGCAGCGTGCGGCGAATGTTGCGTTCGTCATCGACGACGAGGATGGTCGTGGCCATGGGTGGCTCTATAACACGACGGGTCGCCGCCGCCGACGCGGCGCGCGCTGGTTTGCGGCGCCACCCGCGCGGTGCTACACGCGGCTCCTCAAGTTGAGCGTCCCCGAGGGCGCGGCCGAGGACGACGATGGCCTACTCCTGCGAGATCTGCGGCAAGAACCGCCAAAAAGCCCACAAGGTCAGCCACTCGAACATCAAGACCCGCAAGTGGCAGCGGCCGAACCTCCAGTCGCTGCGCGCCATGGTCGACGGGCGGGTGCAGCGCGTGCGCGTCTGTACCCGGTGCATCCGTTCGGGACGCGTCGCGAAGGCGCCGCAAGACGTCGCACCCTCCGCCGCGCAGGCCTGAGGCCCGGCCCGAGGTGCAGCGCGAGGCCGTCGAGCCTCCGCCGGGCTGCGACCCGGACTCGATCGTGCTCTCGTTCTCCGTCGCGCGGGAGCACGCGGGGCTGCGCCTCGACCGCTTCATCCAGTCCCGCATCCCCCGGCTGTCTCGGACGCGGGCGCAGATCATCGTCCGGGCGTGCGCCTACCGCGACGACGGCAGCCGGCGCCGGCCGAGCGAGCGCGTCCAGGCCGGGGAGCGGGTGCTCCTGGTGCGTCCGCCGATGGACGAGCCGGACGCGCCGCGGGAGTTCGGCGTCGTCTATGAGGACGACGACGTGCTCGTCGTCGACAAGCCGGCCGGGCTGCCGATGCACCCGAGCGCCTCATACCACAAGAACACCCTGACCTACGTCCTGCGCGAGCGCTACGGCGACGGCGCGCCGCAGATCGCGCACCGCCTCGACCGCGAGACGAGCGGCATCGTCGTCTGCGCA
Source organism: Myxococcales bacterium (assembly GCA_020430775.1). Lineage (GTDB taxonomy): Bacteria > Myxococcota_A > Polyangia > Polyangiales > Houyiibacteriaceae > JAGQJE01. The sequence goes on along the minus strand of JAGQJE010000145.1, from coordinate 3,646 downwards.
AAGCACGTCGAGGCGGAGCGCGCGCTGAAGCGCTGCTTCGAGGACCGCCGCACGCAGAAGCGATACGTCGCGATCGTGCGGGGGCGCGTTCTCGAGGCGGGAGGCCGCATCGACGCGCCGCTCGGACAGGCCGAGGAAGGGCCGCACGTGATGATGGGGGTGCGCGCCGCGGGAGACGGACAGTCGGCCGTGACCGAGTACGAGGTGGTCGAGCGTCGCGACGCGCACACGCTGGTCGCGCTCCGCCCGCTGACCGGGCGGCAGCACCAGCTCCGCGTTCACCTCGCGTCGATCGGGCACCCGATCGTCGGGGACAAGCTGTACGGCCCCGAGGGCGCCGCCCCGTTTCTCGAGCGTATCGAGACAGGCCTCACGCCGGCGCTCATCGCCCGCCTCGGACACGCGCGCCACGCGCTGCACGCGGCGGCGCTGACGATGCCCCATCCGCGCAGCGAGGCGCTCCTCGCGCTGTCCGCGCCGCTGCCGAAGGACCTCCGCGACCTCTGGTCGCGCCTACCGTGAGGGAGGCTCGGGCGCGCCGCCGGCTGCTCGGGGTGCCTCCCAGGCTGGGGGCTCCGCGCAGCCCTGCGTGGCGCGGACCCGGGGCTTGACACGGCCCGGCTCCGTCTCTCAGATCACCCCTCCCACGATAACGACCACCTCATCCAAGGAGCCCCCCACTGATGCTCACCATCGGCGACAAGCTGCCCGAGTTCAAGGTCACCGCGACGGTCTCGCGTGACCAAGGCAAAGAGTTCAAGGAGATCTCCGATCAGGACTACCCCGGCAAGTGGAAGGTCCTGTTCTTCTGGCCGATGGACTTCACGTTCATCTGCCCGACCGAGATCGCCGAGTTCGGTCGTCGCGAGGGAGACTTCGCCGACCGGGACGCCCAGGTGCTCGGCGGCAGCATCGACTCGGAGTACGTGCACCTCGCGTGGCGCAACCACCACGAGGACCTGCGTGACCTTCCGTTCCCCATGCTCGCCGACGTCAAGCGCGAGCTGACGAGCGCGCTCGGCATCCTGCACAAAGAGCAGGGCGTCGCGCTGCGTGCGACCTTCATCGTCGACCCCGACAACATCATCCGGTGGGCGAGCGTGAACGACCTCTCGGTAGGTCGCAGCGTCCCGGAGGTGCTGCGCGTGCTCGACGGCCTGCAGACGGACGAGCTCTGCCCGTGCAACTGGGAGAAGGGTCAGCCGACCCTTGGAGGCTGAGGTATGAGCGCCATCGAAGCGCTGCGCGGCCGCATCCCCGACTTCGCCAAGGACCTCAAGCTCAACCTGCAGACGGTCCTCGGCGAGTCGTCGCTGAACGACGCGCAGAAGTGGGGCGTGGCCGTGGCGGCGGCGGCCGCGACCGGCCACGACGAGCTCCAGACCGCCGTGCTCGAGGACGCCAAGACTCACACGATCGACGCGGTCATCGAGGACGCCCGAGCTGCCGCCGCGCTCATGGCCATGAACAACGTGTTCTATCGGTTCAGGCACTTCATGAGCGAGGGCTCGGACGACTACGCGAAGCTCCCGGCCAAGCTGCGCATGCAGCGCATCGCGCGGCCGGAGGCGGAGAAGGTCGACTTCGAGCTGATGTGCCTCGCTGTGAGCGCGATGAACGGCTGTGAGGCCTGCGTGCGCTCGCACGAGAAGGTCGTCCGCGACGGCGGTCTCACCGCCCAGCACGTCCAGGACGCGGTCCGCATCGCGTCGACCGTCGCCGGAGTCGCGACCGCGCTCCGCGCCGCCGGCTGAGACGCCGCGCCGCGCCGCGCAGCGCCGCCCTGCCTGGTTCACCGGGCGGGGCGGATGCCTGCGCTTGCGCTCGTGGGCGCGTCGCACGGGTTCGGCCACGTCGTGCGCGACGTCGCGTGCGGGATCGGGGGCGGGATCGGGATCGGGATCGGGAGCGGGCACAGGCACGGGGTCAGGATCGGGCGCGGGATCGGGGTCGGGCATGGGATGGGGCCGGCGCTCGTCAAGGTAGTTGTCGGGTCGGGTGATTGTGCGGGTGTCGGTCCTAGGCGGCCGTTGCGGGGGCTTTGGCGCGCACGTCGACGATGCGGTCTGGGTTCAAGGTGACGATGGTCGGGCGGTGCCATTTGCGCGGCTCACGCGACCAGCGGCGAGGGTTGCGAGCGCGCGCTGCGGCGTAGACGGCGCGGCGCTGCGCGAGGATGGCGACGTCGCGGCCGTGGTGACGGTCAGTCGGGGTGACGTACCCGACGCTGCTGTGCAGGTGCTCGTCGTTGTACCAGGCGACGAAGCGCTCGACCCAGGCACGGGCCTCGTCGAGGGTCTCAAAGCCCTTCGAGGGGTAGCTCGGGACGTACTTAACGTGCCGGAAGAGCGACTCGATGAAGGCGTTGTCGTTGCTCACGGCGGGTCGACTGAACGACTTGGTGATGCCGAGGGCGTCCATGGTGGCGAGGAAGGTCGCGCCCTTCATCGGGCTGCCGTTGTCTTGGTGCAGGACGGCGGAGTCCGCCTCGATTGCGTGCGTGGCGCACACCGACCGCAGCAGCGCCGCGGCGAGTTCCGAGGCCTGCTCTTCGTGCACGGCGTGCCCGACGATGCGCCGGCTCCACACGTCGAGGTACATGTACAGGTAGAAGTGGCCACCGCGGATACGGGCGTTCTTCAGGTAGGTGATGTCCCAACTCAGGACCTGCAGCGGGCCATTGGCGGCGTAGGCGCGGGGCTTGCGCGGCGGCTCCGGCGGCTTCGCGCGGCCGCGGTAGGTCGCCTGCTTTTCCGCCTTGAGCACCCGACGCAGCGTGCGCTCTGAGCACACGTATCGGCCTGCGTCAGCGGCCTTCGCCACCACCTGCTCCGGGCTGAGATTGCGGTATTCCGGTTCGTTGGCGAGCGCCACAGCGGCCCGCCGTTCGGCGGCGCTGAGCTGATGGGCTACGGGCGTGTGCGGGCCACGGCGCCGGTCTTCGCCGCCCGCCGCCTCGCCCTGCCAGCGCTGCAGCGTCCGCTCGCTGATGCCCATGACCTCGCACGCGGCGCTCTGTCGCGCGTCCCGAGCCACGGCCTCGCGGATGAGCGAGAGCACCGTCATTCGCTCCTCGGGGGTGTGCTGTCGTCCTCGCCCCCCCACAAGGCCTGGACTTTTTTTTGGAGGTCCAGCAGCGCCGCCGCCTCCCGAAGGCGCTTGTCCTGCTTGCGGTTCTTGCGCTCGAGCTCGCGAATGCGCTGGGCCTGCGCCGCCGAGCTCGCCTGCCCGCTGAGACCGCCGAGGGCGTCCTGCTCCCAGCGCTCGAGGTCGGCGTCGTGCACGCCTTCGCGTCGCAGGAACGCTCCGCGCTCGTCGTCGCCGAGGCCCTTGGCGGCGATCACCAGCCTGAGCTTCTCCGCTGCCGAGCGACCGTCTGTCCCGGCTCGCCTCTTCGTTCGCTTCGTCGTCACGTGGCCATGCTCCCTAAAGGCTCGGACCCAGGCGCGTACGCTGGACTCGTCCGCGCCAACGTCCTGCGCAAGTGCACAGTAGCTGACCTCCGTCGACAAGTAGCGCCGCACGACCGACTCCTTCAGCTCACGCGGGTACATCCGATGCGTCTTCGTTCTCATTTTCTCAGCCTCTACTCGCCCCGGGGATCTCGGTGGCCGACTTTAGGCGACAACTATCCTGACGCAGGGGG
>JAGQJE010000144.1 GCA_020430775.1 Myxococcales bacterium | reverse complement strand
GTGTGCGCTTGCGGCGGGCAAACGGTCGCTTCGGTCCGGTCGTACTCATGGCCGACCCCTAGCGCACTTCGATCGCGTGTCACCGGATCATCGGTGATACCCCGTGGCCTAAGCGGACACGTATGCGCGGCGTACAAATTGCGCGTCCCGAGGCTTCAATGGGGCCGTCGTTGGTTACGACGGTAGCTGACGGATCTGGCGGCACACCCGAGTCCGAAAATGTGCTTCAATGGGGCCGTCGTTGGTTACGACGGTAGATCGCGCTGACGGTGTTCGCGCTCGACACCATCGCCGCGCTTCAATGGGGCCGTCGTTGGTTACGACGGTAGATCCTTCGGCGGGCTCCCATGCGGGATACGCTGCTGGAGGCTTCAATGGGGCCGTCGTTGGTTACGACGGTAGATGCCAGCGCCACGGGAACTTGCTGCGCTGTCTCCGTGCTTCAATGGGGCCGTCGTTGGTTACGACGGTAGATGCCTGCCGCGATCGCCGCCGCCGGCCCGGAACGGGCAGGGAGCGAGCTTCAATGGGGCCGTCGTTGGTTACGACGGTAGATCGCGGTCGGGTACGAGCGCGCGAGGCGTGAGGCGCCGCTTCAATGGGGCCGTCGTTGGTTACGACGGTAGATCAGGATGGCACACACTGCGGGTAACCTGCAAGCACATGCTTCAATGGGGCCGTCGTTGGTTACGACGGTAGATGCGGGACGCCGTGCACGTTGCGTGCAGCGGCGATGGTCGCTTCAATGGGGCCGTCGTTGGTTACGACGGTAGATTCCGCCAGCTCCTCGAGGGCGTCCTGCACCCGATCGCTTCAATGGGGCCGTCGTTGGTTACGACGGTAGATATCCCAGGTACCTTCTAGGCGTTTCTCCAGTATAGGTGGCTTCAATGGGGCCGTCGTTGGTTACGACGGTAGATACACCTGGCCGCATGCGTGATCGGTTAGTCATTTGACGCCCAATTTTCTCGCACGTTTTCGTTTTTCGGCGTCGCGGCGCTTATTTCGCGATCGGGCGTGTCGTACGGCCGTGTCGACGATTTTCTGCTCTTCGGCG
>JAGQJE010000143.1 GCA_020430775.1 Myxococcales bacterium | reverse complement strand
GTGTGCGCTTGCGGCGGGCAAACGGTCGCTTCGGTCCGGTCGTACTCATGGCCGACCCCTAGCGCACTTCGATCGCGTGTCACCGGATCATCGGTGATACCCCGTGGCCTAAGCGGACACGTATGGACCTGCTTCAATGGGGCCGTCGTTGGTTACGACGGTAGATTTCGCAAACTTCTCATCCCATGACGCCTTGGTCACCTCGCTTCAATGGGGCCGTCGTTGGTTACGACGGTAGATACGCGCGAGCGCGTAGCGCTCGATCGGCGTCAGTTGCTTCAATGGGGCCGTCGTTGGTTACGACGGTAGATACGCCTTCCCGCATAATCCGTCGACATTCGTCGACGGAGCTTCAATGGGGCCGTCGTTGGTTACGACGGTAGATATGATTCCGTAGGGAAGTTCGGCAAGCGACTCAAGGCTTCAATGGGGCCGTCGTTGGTTACGACGGTAGATAGTTCGTCGCGGGTCATACGTCGACTACCACGACGCGGCTTCAATGGGGCCGTCGTTGGTTACGACGGTAGATGCGTACCAAGAGCCACCCCGTCTTCAAAGAAATGCGCTTCAATGGGGCCGTCGTTGGTTACGACGGTAGATCGGCGCGAGCGCAACCGGGACCTGCTGCGCAGTTTCAGGCTTCAATGGGGCCGTCGTTGGTTACGACGGTAGATGCATGTCACATAGAGCTTATGGAGCCCAGTCTCCGAGCTTCAATGGGGCCGTCGTTGGTTACGACGGTAGATAACGATATCGTAGGCCATCAGATCTCCTCGTCGTCGCTTCAATGGGGCCGTCGTTGGTTACGACGGTAGATTCCACAGAGGGCGGCGCGCACAAACGGCCACGCCGGCCGCTTCAATGGGGCCGTCGTTGGTTACGACGGTAGATCAGATCCTCTACGGGCTCAAGCGCCACCGCGACCTCTGGCTTCAATGGGGCCGTCGTTGGTTACGACGGTAGATCGCTCGCAAGGCATGAAGAACGAAAAAAAGTCGCCGGCTTCAATGGGGCCGTCGTTGGTTACGACGGTAGATCTGGTCGAGCGCCACGAGGGCGCTGAGGAGGTGGCGGCTTCAATGGGGCCGTCGTTGGTTACGACGGTAGATCTGATGCTGGTCGGCACCAGTAACCGCGCCAAGGCCGCTTCAATGGGGCCGTCGTTGGTTACGACGGTAGATCGGCGCGTCCGGCGCAGGACCTCGACCGTCCGCCGGGCTTCAATGGGGCCGTCGTTGGTTACGACGGTAGATGTGGCAGCAAGTACCCCTTCGACGCCCTTGAGATTGCTTCAATGGGGCCGTCGTTGGTTACGACGGTAGATAAGAACACCCCGGCGTACGCCTTGCCCTGATGGGCGCTTCAATGGGGCCGTCGTTGGTTACGACGGTAGATGGGAGTGGTTCGCCGCGAGCCCACGCCTCAGCGCACGCGCTTCAATGGGGCCGTCGTTGGTTACGACGGTAGATGCGCCTGAACAGCCTCCGAAGGAACGTGATGTACGGACCAGCTTCAATGGGGCCGTCGTTGGTTACGACGGTAGATGGCGCCGAAAGAGATTTCGCGTCTCCACGCCGACAATGCTTCAATGGGGCCGTCGTTGGTTACGACGGTAGATGTCGGCGCGCGATGGCTGAAAGTCTAGCCAGTCGTGGCTTCAATGGGGCCGTCGTTGGTTACGACGGTAGATACGACGCGAACCACGTACAGGAACTGACCCTTGTTCTCGCTTCAATGGGGCCGTCGTTGGTTACGACGGTAGATACCTGCTAAGCCTTCGGCGATTCTTGCTCGACTCGTAGCTTCAATGGGGCCGTCGTTGGTTACGACGGTAGATGGACCACGGGTAGCTTGGTAACCAGCTCGGATGCGTCGCTTCAATGGGGCCGTCGTTGGTTACGACGGTAGATCGGCTGCGCCGCCGCGGCTCTTGTCCCGCCCTGCAGCTTCAATGGGGCCGTCGTTGGTTACGACGGTAGATCCGCGCGCAGCGTCGCGATCGCGTCCGCGAGACGCGCGCTTCAATGGGGCCGTCGTTGGTTACGACGGTAGATAACCTTCTTGGCAAACGCAAACCCGCCGGGTCCGGGCTTCAATGGGGCCGTCGTTGGTTACGACGGTAGATCGCCCATCGCGGCGACGAGCACCCCGAGCTGACGCCCGGGCTTCAATGGGGCCGTCGTTGGTTACGACGGTAGATGTAGCGAACTGTAGAAAGGACCATGAACATGACCATGCTTCAATGGGGCCGTCGTTGGTTACGACGGTAGATGTCGTTTACATCTTGCGCGGGATCTCCGGTTCCGGGCTTCAATGGGGCCGTCGTTGGTTACGACGGTAGATGGCTCCCTGGGGAGAGCCATGATTCCGCGGTTTTGGGGCGCGGATCGCGAGCGATGGGGTGGGTGCTGGGATTCCGGGGCACGACCAGTGGGTCATAGCACGAATTGAGGGCGAAAGCTTCTTTTGTTTTCAAGGAGTTGTGGGTGTGCGAGCGCCCCCGGGGGTTTGGTGACGGCCGGACCGCTCGCGTCGGGTCAGACGACGATGGCATGGCGCTCGGGGTGGGTGTAGGCGCGCCCGAGGGTGTGAAGGGCGCGGCGTCCGCGGCCGTCGGCGGGCCCGAGGCGGGCGAAGAGGACCTGGTCTTCGTCGTGGTGGATCTCCGCGCGGAGCAGGCCTTCGAACTGGACGCGCTCAGCGGCGCTGAGCTCGCAGCGGAAGACGGAGAGCTGGAGGTGATCGCCGTAGCCACGCATGAGGTTGTATACCCTGCGGAGGCGCTTTGGGTCGGTGATGTCGTAGGTGACGAGGTAGGCGGTGCGCATGGCGGGGCCTCAGCGGGTGCGTATCATCGGGACGCGGTCTATCTCGCCGAGGAGGAAGCGGCCTATGAGCCTTGCCTGGACCTCGAGAGTGCGCCGGTAGCTGATACGGTAGCCAAAGACCGGGTGGGTGAGCAGCTCGTCCATGCGCCGCTCGTAGGCGAGGATGACGCGCTTGCGGGCCGCGCCGCGTAGCGCGCAGGCGCCCGCCGTGTAGACGAAGTCGTTCTGGCGGACGATGCCGTTGTTGATGACGGTGAGGACGAGCGAGTCGGCGATGAGCGGCCGGAACGGCTCCATGAGGTCGAGCGCGAGCGCCGGGCGGCCGAAGCGGGGCTGATGATAGAATCCGAGCAGGGGCTCGAGGCCCACCGCACGCACAGCGAGCGCGCAGTCCTTGGTGAGCAAGGCGTAGCCAAAGGAGAGCAGCGCGTTGACCGGGTCGCGTGGGGGGCGGCGGTTGCGCCCGTCGAAGTCGAAGCGGTCGCCCGACTCGCGGAGGGTGCCCGGAAAGGCGCCGAAGTACGCGCGCGCGGCGGCGCCTTCGTAGCCGAGCAGGCTCTCGATGGAGCTCGCCTCCTCGGCTTTGCGCGCGAGCTGCTTTAGCTCGAAGAGGACGGTGCTCGCGTCTTCGTCGAGGTTGCGGCGCAAGAGCGTGCGCGCGTTGCGGACCTTGGCGGCGACGGTGTCGCGCGCGAGCTTGAGGCAGAGCCGGGGGTCGTCGAGGCGGCGAAACTGCGCGACCCGGAGCTCGACGTTGCGCGTGTCGTGCGCGACGGTGCGGCCGGCGTACCAGCCGCCGTGCGTGAAGAAGCAGAGCGGGATGTCGCGCGAGAGCAGCGCGCACAGCGCCGGCGTCGTCACCTGGATGTTGCCGAGGATGCAGACCTGAGAGGTGTTCGGCAGGCGCGCTTCGATCTCGGTGCCGTCCGCGGTGCGCACGAGCAGGCGCTCGCCTTTGACGCTCAGCCGGCCACCCCAAGCCTGCGCGTAGAGCGGGAGGCGATCGTCGCGCGCGGGGTGCAGCCGGCGGAGCTCGGGCGCTGACGTGGGCTCGGGTGACGCGGCGGCGCTGTCGTCAGCGCTCCCGCCCTGCCCTCCAGCGGCGTCCTCCGGCGCTGCGGATGGCGCCGCGTGGGCGCGAAGCCAGGTCGTCTCGTCCGGCAGGCAGATGCCCATGAGCGAGCAGCCGTTGCACTTGGGGCTGTCGACGAGGGGCGGCGGCAGGGTCCCGGCGCGCGCGAGCTCGCGCAGGCGCGAGATGGCGGCGTGGGTCGCCGCGATGAGCGCGTCATCGATGTCGACACGCACGCGGCGGTGGTCGGCCGCGAAGTAGACCTCACCGTGGTCGCAGGCGAAGCCGGCGTCGCGTAGCAGCAGCGCCTGCGCGCATAGCTGAACGCGCTCGGGCAGGTAGGCGCCCTCCGGGAGGTCGGGCGCGCGCCCGCGCTTGTACTCGACGGGGACGGCGTGGCCGTCGTCATGCACTTCCATCAGGTCGAGCTTGCCGGTCAGGCCGAGCGCCTCCGAGCTGAGCCAGACGGAGCGGATGGTCTCAGGGCGATCGGGGTCGTCGCCGGGGCCAGGGTCCTCGGCGTCGTTGTCCGCCTCGGCGCCCTCGCCCTCGGCGCCCTCATCGCTCGGCTTGCCGCCCTTGCGAGCGCGCCGTCTGCCGCCGGCGTCGACCCGCTTGTGGACGATCTTGCCCTCGTGCGTGAACGCGTTGTCGGCCCACTCGCCTTGCACCCACTCGAGGTACGCGAGCCGCTCGCAGTAGACGACCTCGTTGACCATCCGTACGGGGATGAGGTCTGGGACCTCGAGGGGCGGCTCGACGTCGGTGGTCATGACGGGCTTGGACGGTCGTGCGGCAGCGCGTATTCGTCGGGGGCCGGCAAAAAGAGGCCGAGGCCGTAATGGCTCGCGTACCCGAGGGAGAACGGCGCGGGCGGGGGCTCGGCGAGCTCGAGGCGGATCCACCACGGGCGCGTGCTCGGCGGCTTTCGGCCGCGGCGCTCTCGGACGAAGCGCAGGAAGCCGCGCTCGACGACCTCGCGACGGGCGCCGAAAGTGATGTCGCGCGCCTCCGGCAGGCCACGGCTCTGCAGCTCTGCGCGCACCTGGCCGAGGATGGTGTTGCGGCCGCTGCGCTTGAGGTGGCGCGGCGCGATGAACGGGGTCGCTGTCACGAAGACGCGGGCGCCGGTCGGGTTCAGGATGGACGAGCCCGCGTGCTCGAGCAACGGTCCGACCACGGCGGCGTCACCCATCGCGGCGACGTTCACAAAGACGCGCACCTCGTGGTCGCGGTCGTAGCTGAAGCGCACGTGCTCGAGCGCGCGCTGCGCGAGGTCGCCGAGGCCGCCTCGGGCGTGGACCAGGACGTGGTCGAGCCGGCCGTCGCGGTCGAGGTCGAGCGGGTAGTACGCGGCGTGCTCGTGGCCTTCGAGGGGCACTCCGCGTGCGTCTTGGCCCGTGAGCTCCGGGCAGTGCTCTGCGATGCCGAGCGTCTGCTTCAGCTTGTCGAGGCTCTTCACGGCGGCCCAGTGCAGCAGCTCGCACTGGATCAGCGCGCGGCGCATCTGCGGCAAGACGTTGCCCCGCTCGGTGTCGGACGCGAGCGCGAACAGGACGTACTCGGCCCTTCTCCGCGTGGTCGTAAGCGCGGTGGTCGGCACGCGGGCCGGCGCCGGGTCGAGCGCCTCGACGGGGCGTGCGTAGTCGACCCACCGCGTGCCGGGCGGTTGCCGCCAGCCCGCCTTGTGCAGCGCGTCGGTCGGGGTGAGCAGGCAGCTCAGCAGGTCTACCGGGAAGTCGGCCTCGCGCTTCTTTCGCGCGGCTTTGCTGAGGGGCTTCTTGCCGGCGGCGACGCGTTGTTGGTTCTCGGCTTCGAGGGCGCCTGTCAACGCTCCCTCACGGAAGGCGGCGTAGTCCGCCGCGCGGACGGGCGCGAGGGCCGACACCCGGTCGCAGCCGGGCGGGGCGGGCTCGTCGGCGGCGAGCGGGCGCGTGTCGAAGGTGACGCCAGGCGGCGGCTCGTCGAGGACCGCGCCCTCGGCCCAGGCCTCCGCGCGCCCGAGGTAGCCGAGGTGCGTGAGCAGATCGGCGAGCAGCGCGCGGCTCTCGGGCTCGAGGTCGACGGGCCACCGCACATAGACGGCGCGGTCGCCGACGTGGGCGAACGTGTCGAAGACCTTGGTGGTCTTGCCGACGATGGGCATGTAGTGGCGCGTGTGGGCCACGGCGCTCGGCGGGAGCGAGTAGCTCGGCGGGGCCTCGCTGAGCGCAGCGAGGAGCGCACGCATCGCGTCAGGTAGGGTGTCCTCTTGGAAGCCGAGCTTGGTGAAGCCGGTCGCGAGCAGCGCGCGGCACAGCCGCCACGGCGACGGCGGCCACTCGACCAACCCTTCGTTCACGTGGTGTCCCCAGGGCGTCGCGTGATAGCGCGCACCGAGGAAGCGAAAGCGCAGGTAGAGCGGGGGCACCTAAACGGCGTACGCTACGCGCCCAGCAAAGGCCATACTGAACGGATGAATGTCGACGGAGTATGTCCAGAACAAGGTGCGGTTCTGGAAGCAGTACACCGAGTGGGTTACGCGCCGCTCACGGAGCCGCCCTCGGGAGCGAAGAGCCCCACCCCGAACGTAGACGACTGCCCCAGGACGATCGGCCCGCGGACCGGCGTTCGAAATCGAAGCCGGAGGTCAAAACCCATGCGGTCGCCGATGAAGGCGCGCTGGCGTGATTTACCGGAAGGAACATGAACGGCGGTCCACCGCGGTGGTCCGGCCTCCTCGACGACCAAGCCATCTACGGGCCAACCGCGCAGCGCTAGTTCGCGTCGGACCTGGCTTGCGACGTCCTCGCCAGCACGCTCTATGCCGCGTCGCAGGCGATGCCGGGTCGGAACGAAGGGCGTCACCGAGCGCCAGGTCTGTGCCGTCGAGGCGTCGAAACCTGCGGGAAGCGGCGTCTCAGGCGTCAATGGAACCAGCGAGACCGACCATGCCGGCACCTGCGAGCCTGCGGTTGTCCATGTCAACGGCTGTGATGCGGCCCGTAGAAGCGCCGCGACTTCTCGTTCATCGAGGCCGTCCACTTCGGTTGCGGCATGCGGATCGGTTGCGCGTCTGACGACTATGCGGGTCGGGGCCCCGTCTTCGATGCACACCGCAAACTGTGCGTGTCGCCGGCCTCGTAGCGGCTGTCCATCGGCGTTCTTACCCACGAAGAGCGTCAACTCGTCTCGGGTTCGGCGCTCCGCGCGAGACCATGACACGCTTCGTCCTTCGTAGTCCGCGGTGAGACAGCGCACGGCTCTGTCTCGGAGCGTCTTGGTGAGTCGACACAACACTCGTGTCTCTGGTGCGACCGCGCAGCTCACCGCAAACTGCACAACCGGTGTCCGGTCTCGCGTTCCTCGTCTGATGACGGGCGCATGCAGTGGGGTGCGCTTCGGTGGCAAGGCGAACCGCCACTCCGCGCCAGGGGGCACGCTCGCCGCAATGAGTTTCGGGTCGTCGGTGACGCGCTCGAGGTCTGCTCGCAGCGCATCGGCCGTGGGGCACAACACGGGTACGGCCTCGACGCTCCCCTCGCGTGAGAGTGAACAGTTCGGCTCTACCCCTTGACCGTCACGTCGCCTCCGGATCGTTGAGTACGAGTCTGCCCGGCCGAACCACGTGACGCGCTCGAGGCAGCGGTCCAGCACGTCCACGAGATCGGGCGTCCATTCGGCGCCGTCGATGAACCAGAGGATTGGCTCATCGACAGGAACAGCCCAGAAGCTGTCCTGCACGAGCGACCTCGCGTGGGACTTCATCCCGGGGATCTTCACCGTGCGTCCCTGCTCGTTCTTGGTACGACTCCCTGGCTGCCAGCCGAAGCCGATCGGCTGATACTGCCGCAACACGGCACCAGGGCGCGCCGTAGGCGGTAGGTAGAACGCAAACGAACTCGACGACAGCGCCTTCACCAGATCAGCGAGTGTCGCGTCATCCCCGTCGCCCGTTTCACGGTTCCACTGGTACCAGCGGGCGATCACGGAGCGTACGAGACGCCACGGGCTCGGGGGCCACTCTCCATCCGTGTCAAACGGGTTCGAGCGCCAAGGGGTCGCGTGAAAGCGTCCGAGCGGGAACGTCTGCTCGAGAACCAGTCCCATCGGCCTACTCGCCGTCCTCGTCCGTGTCTCCCTCGGAGCCGGCCTCTTCGTTGTCGCCCTCACGATACAAGTCGCTCGCTGGCCAGTAGATGTCCGTGATTGCCGGCTGCTCGAAGTGCGCCGCCTCGATCAGCGTGCCGATGTTTATCTTGAGGTCATCAACGCTCGCCTCTTGGCCATCGACCGCGATGGAGGCGCACTCGAGGTCGCATCCGCTACGGAAGCGGAAAGGCCCGCGCAGAAGGCGCCCCACCTTCCACAGTGCAAGCCCGACCAGTAACCGCTTTCGCTCATCGCTCAACCCCAGCCCATCTCGGCCAAGTGAGCGGATTAGGGCAAGGTCCAACACGAAGGTGGCCTTGATCTCCTGCGCCACTTCCTCGTCAACCGCGAAGATCGGCTGCCCGGACGTTGTCTTGCCGAGCCGATCGAATTTCACGCCGGCGCGATCGACCCGCGCTGCGCCGAGCGCTTCCATGTGGGCACTCAGCGCGCGCGGGATCTTCACCTGCCACTGCGGGAAGAGCACGCCGTGTACGAGCGCGTTGGGATCGTAGCGGAACAACGTGGAGAACACCGTCCACCACGCGTCGGGTTGGGGGTGAGCTTTCTTCTTGCCCAGCTTCAGTACCCCGCAAGCTTCTCGCAGCTCCTCTTCGAACGCGGTCGCTACCGGGGCTCCGCCGTCGAGCCGCTTCCCACCGAGGAAATACGTGGATGCAATGCGGTGGCCTTCAGTGAGGCTAGTGACGACGACGGTCTTCGGTTTACTCGTGTCGACGTCGGGCCACCCAGCGTCCGTCACGCAGCGCAGATAGGGCATGCCCGTGAGCTCCTTGACGAGGTCGAGGTCGTGAGGTCCACGCATGCAGACGCTCTCGAGGTGGTTCGCCATGCTCGCAGGGCTGTCGACGATACAGACTGACTCGTAGGTGCCGTCCGCGCGCGGGGCACGATAGATGACGTGCCCCACCTCTGGGAAGCCAGCGGGCTGAAAGCGATCAAGGTCGGCCACCGGCTTCAGCTTGGCGCTGATGACGAGTCGCAGCGGGCCGTCCGAGGAGGTGAGCTTTTCAGGGGTGAGTGAAGCGAGTGGCATGGGGTTCACGTTTGTCCAATCCGCGCGGGCCGAAGCCAGCGCTGAGTAACTTCCTCCAGTTCCCAAGATCGGGGCTGAAGGAGCAATGACGAGATCAGATAAGCAGGCTCATCGACAGCCGGCGTAAGGCCGACGCGACCTAGAGGATGACCGGCCATCTGGTAGCGACTCGCCGCTAGATCGAGTGCTCCCGGTATGTCGCGAGCGTTGAGCCGGGCGACCATGCTGCGACCGGCTCGCACAGTCCGCGGGTCTCGTGCTTCCGTGAAGAGCGGGTGGCCTTGCACGGAAAGGCTGCGTCCGTCGAGCAAGGGCCGCAGCAGACCCCAGAGCGTGACGACACCGTCGATGGGTGCAGGCGCGGAGGTGAGGGCGCTTACGCGACGCAAGCTCTCCGGCACGACTCGCCAGTCGAACAGGGCGAACCGATCGATCCACCTCGCCAACTCAACCTCGTCGAGCAAGCCCGTGAGCCAGCCCGCGATGTCGTCTCGTTGTACCTTGAACGAGGCCCGTGTCGGGAGTCCTCGGGACTTGGTCTCCCTGTCGGCGTCCACCAGGCGGCGCCGGAGCACGCGAGACAGGTTGGACGCGAGCGGCCCCGTCGCCCAAACGCATCGCGCCTGCGGCTCTTGGGTGAACCTGTATCGAGCGTCCGTCTTGGATACTCGGCGCACACCCCAGCGGTGCACGAGGAACGGCTCATCGAGGAGCGACGTGAGCCCCATCGCGAGCCGCATCTCCGCGGTAGGCGCGCGGTGCTCGAGGAGTGTCGTGAGCCACGGCAGCGGCAGCAACTCCAACTCGACGGTCGCGTCTTCGCGGAAGGAACGGGTGACATTCACGCGTTCGAGCGAGTCGACGACGGCGTCGAGGAGCCTCGTGGCGGCATCGTGGTCATCGGGCGCTGCAGCGTATCGAATGAGTGAGGCTTCAATCGGTCCGCGGAGCCCGCGGAAGATCCATCGCTGCCCTTTCTTCTCATCCCTCGGCAAACGTTCCCGCAGATCGACGATACGAGACAACGCCACGGCAGTCGCCTGCGCGTGCGTTGCGGCCGATTGCGTGAGGTCGACCCGGCCGATACGCCGCGGCTCGAAGGTATTCCCGCTCGTCGTCGCCCCGAGCGCGTGCCGAACAAAGCCAACGACGCCCGCGTCTACGCCGCGAGACACGATCGCCGCAGCCATCGCCGCGGGCGTCACGACCCCTCGCCCACCCAGCTCGGCTCGACCGCGCCGGAACAAGACGCGCACCTCCGCCGCGCTCATCGGGCGCTCCCATAAGGGTGTCCATACCTCCGCCTGGTCACGTCCCGCTTCGCCGGCGACCACGGGCGCGGCGGGTGCCGTGACGAAGGGAAACGCGCCGAGTCGTCGGGTCGACGCGCCGAGACGGCGTGACGGCGCTCCCACGAAAAACGGCAGGCCCTCGCAGGCGAGGAGCATTGCCCATGGCGAGACCTGGCCTTCCCGTGTCGGTGCTTGACCGCTGTTGGCGGCTTTGTTTGCTTCGATGAACCACGACGCGGCGCTCCATCCCTCCTTCGGGCGCAGCGGCCCGCCGGTCCCATCGAGAAACCCGACGAGCTCCCGTTCGAGAGTCCTGTCAGTCCAGCCGTTGGGCTTGGTCCGGACGGCGGTTTGCGCCTCTGACCAGCCCTTCGAGAAGACGCGCCGTCCGGCGTTTCCACCGCTACCGGTCAGCGGGTTGAAATACCTCGTGGAGCCTATGACAAGATGCGCAAGCGCCAGTTCCGTGGTCTCCTCATCCTGCTCCGATAGCCACACCAGGTAGGGGGAGGGTGCGCCCTTCTTCCTCTTCTTTTCGTCATCCTGCGCTTTTTTCCAACCATGTTCATAGCAGGACCAGGGCGTGTCCGGGGCGCGCAGGTAGGAGGCGAGGTCACGCATGGTGCGGGGTCCGCCGACCAACCAGAAGCAGTCGTCCCGCCAGGCGCCCCGCACATCGCCCCAATGCCTTGCGGCGATACGCAGCAGGCCAAGCGCTGCCAGGTAGCGGCCCAACGCGTGGGGGCGCAGCCCGGGCAGCGGCAGCGCTGGGAGAACCTCTGCGTCAGCCGGCGACATCGGGCGTCCCTGGGTGCTTTGCCTGTGAGGGGGCATCGCTCGCACGCCAGTCCGCGATGCGGACGAGCGCCTCAAGGTATGCGAGCTTGAACGGACCGAGACCCTGGGGCTCGTCCGGCCCCAACGCGCCGCGATGCGCCGACTCCCCGGGGCGTGGTGGGCCCAAGAGCTCCGCTACGATCCCTGACCAACCCGGCGCGTCGATCCGAAAACCGCCATCTATCCACTCGCCGTCGGCGCCGTCGGCAGCAATCTCGAACGCCAGCGTCCAGCTCCCGTTGTGTTCGATTGCCTGGCTATTGCGAGGCACTCCGCAGACATCGTCTCCGCCCCTTGAGCGGAGGACGGTGCGAACCTTGCCGTGATGACATGCCGCCAGGTACACCGCGAGCCCGGAGAATCCGCGCTCCTCGCGGGCTGCCCACATGGCGAGCGCTGAAGCAACCTCGTGACGCAGTCTGGGACGAAAGGCCGCGTGGCTCGCCTGTCGTACGCCAGGTAACGTCCGCAGCTCCTGAAGTTGCAGACGGTTCAGATTTTGCCGGAGGCACCAGCGGAGCGTCTCTTCGCCAGGCGTGAGTGGCTCTAGCGCATCTGCGTGGCCTCCTAGGAGCGTCTCCATGTGCGCCATGATGTCACCCCGGTGCTCTGGCTGGACCGTCACGGCGAGCACCGGCGGGGCCTTCGCGAGCGTGTCGTCGTTGACTCGGCCAGGGAGCGCCGACTGCCATTGGGGATGCGCCTTGCCGAGATCATGGAACCGCGCTGCGTCCACGACGGCTTGCGCTATGGCTGGTGACAGTGCCAGCGCCTCGACGAGGCGTTCGGCTTGCGCCTTCGTGTCGTCGAGATGCGTTGAGAGGGTAGCCCAGTACGACAGTTCAGTCCGCGGATCATCGCTCCATGCGCGTCCATTGCCAGGCGGCGGGGCGTCTTCGACAACGTCGGCAGCGCGCCCGGTCCAACCGAGTCGCGGCGCGTATCCGCCCTGGCTGGCCCTGATCATGAGCGCCATACCCGGACGCACTTGAGTGGCGGAGACCGGGACCCACGCTCCGTCGCCGTGCCGACGGTCGTAATCCCAACGCCAGGCACGGGACCCCTTCGTCTCGCCGAGCAGCGCACTGAGCCGATTCGCCGACACGGCGCATCCTTCGCGGTGAGGATCGAACGGGGGCCCTTCTGGTTCGTCGTTCGGGGACTTGCTGTCCCATGTCCGCCAGAACACCGTCACGTCAGCGTTCGGATCTGGCGATCGAACGAACTCACTGATGTCGGTGAAGCCACCGAACACGTCGGGCTCGGTCGAGAAGAGCCCGTGGACATCCGCCGCGCGTGGGAGCGCCGTTCGGTCTGGCGCCAGGGCTTCATCGATCGTTGCACCGTGCTCGCTTCTCAGTAGCGCCATTGCTTGATGAAACGGGTGAACTGTCGACAGCGGCGCGAGTGCCTCTACGAGTTCGTGCCCTCGCCTTACCGCGTCCTTCGCGTATGGTCCGATCCGGTCAGAGCCCTTTTGCGGACGTTCCGGCGCGAGCACGGTGGTCTCGGCGTCGTTGTCGCGTCCGTCCCGGTTGATGCGACCAAGGCGCTGAACGATCGACGGCCACGGTGCGGCCTCGGACCAGAGGCGATGTGCGGACACATCTACGCCTGCTTCGATCACCTGCGTGCTCACGCAGATGAGGCCAGGGTCACCTTCAGCGAGGACTCCGGTTTTTCGCTTGTGCTCAAAGTCGGAGAGCTGCTGCTCCGCTGCGTCTCGGTCGGACCCACGAAACCGAGACGTGAGGAGAATGGTCGGACAACCGGTCACCAATGCCGTGAACACCTCTTGTGCGAAACCGACCGTATTGCAGACCACAAGCGACATCATTCCGGGCTCATGAGCGGCCGCCACCTGTGCGGCCAACCACGTCGCACGCGAGGGCGTTTTTTTCGACTTTCCCGGAGGATTCACGACGGTGATAGGGCGCCGAGCATCGCGCAGCCGCGCCACGTGCTGTTTGGCGCTCTCGTCGAGACTGTCTGGCAGGTCCCACTTCATCTCGAAGCGGTTAGCCTCAAACGGGGGCTCTTCGTCTCGGCGATCTCGAGTGTCCAGAAATGACGCGCCAACCGTCGCGCTCATCCAAGTCGTCTTCGCCGGACCGATGGTTCCGAAACGGCGCGTACGCATCCAGTCGAGCTGCGCGGAGGTCCACAGGCCAGGCCCCATGAGCTGGACCTCGTCGAGGACCCAGTGGCAGTCGTTGTTCAAGAGCCCGAAGTGCACGGGCCATCTGGGCGGCGTAGCGCAGTAGCCCCGGTTCAGGGCACGACTGAGGAGCTGGTCCTGCGTGCCGACCAACACCCAGTCCTGCTCTGGGAGCCCCTCCCATTCCTCGTCGATGTCGCCGCCCATGAGCTGGAAGACCTCGACACCGGGCGCGACGCCAGCATCGGCAAGCCGCTTGAAGCAGGCCCGTAGCCGCTCGACGGTCTGCCTCACCAGTACGCGCATCGGCAAACAGTAGACGAGGTGCCGCGCCTCTTCGGAGGTTGCGGAACGTCGCCGCCACGCCCACGACAATGCTGCACCTTCCGTCTTTCCGAGCCCGGTCGGCACCGACAGCACTCCCGGCAAGCCTGTCTTCGCCACCTCCCGCTGCCACGGTAGCGGCGCAAAGCCAGTAGCATCCCGAAAGTAAAGGTCGAAGTCCACGCATTATCCGTCGCGATTTAGTGCCTGTCTCAGATTACTCTAGCGACCGACATGTCGATGCGTCCCATCTCGAGCCGCGGCACGTCGTGAACTTTACACCAGTACCGAGTCGGTTAAGTTTAGTCAATACAGCATTTCGAAAAAATATGTCTTGCGGACGGAGCATCAGCATCAATGTCCAGGACGCACGACCGGCGGTTGCGTGCTCGCTTGGTGCCGTCGCGAGGCGTGTCTCGTGGACGCGGTGATAGGCCCAGGCGAGGAGCACCCCGAGCGTCTTGCCGAAGCCGGTCGGCACGCGCAGCAGCCGGCTCTCGCAGACGGCCGGCTCGGCGAGGGCTCGCTGCCACGCCCGCGGGGCAAACCCCGGCTCGCGACCCCTACGCGTGGCCCGCTCGAAGAACGACTCAAACTCTTCCGACATCCTCACCCCTCAGCGAGAGCCCACAGCGAAACGCAAGCAAGCGAGATCGAGCCTTCGTTCGTGGAACACGTTCGCGCGTCAAGAACCCAGCCTATGCACGGCCGGCCATCGAGTGTCAATGGTGTGTGACAGCCTATGTCTTCCGGAAATTTCAGCCTGGACCAAGAAGCGGGAGCGGAGCGCGCGAGGCGGTACGGGGCACGCGACGCCGAGCGGCATCGGAACAAAGGGGGCCGCCGTGCGAGCACGGCGGTAGTCGGTCTCCGATCCACTAACTCGAAACGCCCCGACTCTGCTTCAACGGGGCCACCTCCGCGCTTCCGCTGCCAGGCCGCGCTCCTGGGTCAGCACGACCCGACCGCCACGGTTGCGCCTTCTAAGGAAGCAAGCTAATAGCCGGCCGCCCCGTCGACGGACACTCCCCGACGAGACGAAATGACTACGCTGGTCGTTGCCGAGCAAGAACACCGACACGCGATAGAGGACAAGCTCTTGGAGGGGATCCTCGCGATAGTCGCTCGAGGGCAGCGCTTCGGCCTGATCATCGCCTGCTGCGGGTTGCTCATTGCGCTGGTGCTCGGCATCGCTGGCATGCGGACGCCGGCATGCGTTGTGGGCAGCGGCGCACTCATGACGGGGCTCCGTTCGCGTCGCTACGGGCGGCCACAGTGATGGCGCCCAGAGCCCGTAGCGGCAGGCGCTCAATGCGATGCGCGACGCCGGTGGAGCTCGACGACGCGCCGGGCGCGCAGGACATCAACTACCGACCGCTGGGCGACTTCCCGGCGTCCGCGCTCTCGGAGTACGCGCGCGAGGTGGGTGGCGTCTCGAGCCGCGCGGATGCGTCCCCCGGCCGAGTTCGAGTATGATGACGCCGAAGCTGTCCGGCGATGGCGGCGCTGTTCGAGCCATCGGGTCGCTGCCGCTTTCTGGAGGTCGCTTGCCGTACGGTGGAGGGTGGTCGCAGCGGATTTGAGCGACGCCGTGTGGGGCTT
>JAGQJE010000142.1 GCA_020430775.1 Myxococcales bacterium | reverse complement strand
CGGCCGGCTCGGTCCCCCACGAGCCGGGCGTCGCCGTGGTGGCGTACGGGACGAGCGGGCCCTCGGGCGGCGCCTCGGGCGCGAACGTCCACGCGCTCGAGCCGGTGCAGTCGGCCATGTCGTCGCCCGACACGAGGTCGACCGCGCACCACCAGGTCGCGCCCTGCTCGGACCACGGCTTCGTCATGCGCCGGGCCTCGATGGGCATCGGAATCGCGCCTGAAGCGGGCGCGACGTCGAGCACGAGCGCCGCCTGCACGAGCGTGCGGCCGGCCGCCTCGTGCACGATCGCGTCGCGGCTGAACGACACGAGCGCGACGCTCGCGCCGGCGCCGTCCGCGTCGGGCTGGGTGACGACGAGCGTGTCCTCGCTGCCGTGCGAGGCGTTCGGCGAGCCCTGCGCGACGTAGGTGTCCGCCGCGTCGTCCACCGAGCTCGGCTCCTCGCAGCTCGACAGCGGCAGCGCCGCGCAGACCACGAGCGCGACTTGCAGGAGCCGCCTGAGCGACGCGCCGCGCGCGGGCGGCCGGTCGGGCCGCGGGGCGGGGCTAGAGGTCGCGTGACGCGCATCGGAGCGCGCTACAAACGGGGGGGGGGTTACCGTCTTCGGTGTGCATGACAAGTACACCCGTACCGCCACGGCGCCACGCTGCACAGAAAAAAAAAAGCAGCGCAAATCAGGCTACTTGGACCGTTTTCGTTCCTGACGAGAGACGTGCTCCAATCATTCCGGTAGCTTGCTCCTCCGCCATCCCCCAAACGGGCGATCGCGATTTTTCTTCGCGTTCACCGCCTCAACTAACCCGATCGGGTGGCGTCTCGGCGCGGCGCCCAGCGCGTCGCGTGGTGTGTCGCGGGCGTGTGGGTCAGGGGAGGCAGCGGGCGAGGATGATGTCGGCGAGGAGGGGGTGGAGGCCGAGCGGGGCGGTGGTGTTGTGGGAGACGCCCGGGTGCGCGCGGGCGGCGTCCGCGACGAGGCGGGGGATGTCTTCGGTGGCGTGGCGGCCGGCGGCTAGCATGTAGGGGTGGGCGATGACGTGGGTCGCGCCGGCGGAGACGCAGCGCGCGAAGGCCTGAGCGATGGTCGGCTCGGCGAGCTCCATGTGGGCGTGCTCGACGATGACGCCCGCGGGGACGCGCCCGCGGAGGAGCGCGGCGACCTCTTCGAGCGAGGCGTTTGCGTCGGCGCGGCGGCTGCCGTGGTCGATGAGGAGGATGGCCCGCACCGGCTCGCGCGCCGTCGTCGCACGCTCAGCCACGGCGTCGCCACCCGCGACCGCGTCGCGGGTCGTTCAGGCCCTCGTCGGGCGCCGGGGACGCGTCGGCGGCGGGCGTCGGTTCGGGGTCGGGCTTGCTCGGTCGGTCGCCTCGGGCCGTGGCGCGCTTCGGGGCGGCGGCGGGCGCGTCCTCCGGCGCCGCGTGCTCTCCCGCCGGCGGCTCGAAGAGGGCGCCGAGCGCGTGGCGCGTGAGCTCCCAGAGCTCCTCGGTGCGCGCGGTCGGGTCGCGGCGCATGCGCCCGAGCTCGAGCCGCAGCCGGTCGACCGAGTAGCGCGTCACCGCGACCGACCACTCGTAGGGGGTCGGGTCGGCGCGCGCGTCGGCCGTCGCGCGTTCACCCCGCGTGCCGAGCCCCGCCACCGTCGTCGACCCCTCGGAGGTGTCCGCCGGGTCCTCCGAGACGTCGAGCTCGCCGAGGCTCGGCAGGCGCAGCTCGGCGAAGGCGTCGAGGGCGCCCCGCGCGGAGAGCAGCAGCGCCTCGAGCTGCTCGCGCGCACCCGGCCGGCTGAGGTCCCACTCCGCGGCGAGTCGCTCGAGGGTGAGCGGGCGGCCCCTGCGCCTGCGCGCCCCCCGCTCGCGTAGGGTGCCGTGCACGAAGTGCTCCTCGAGCTCGTCGACGCAGACCCGCTCGAGCACCGTCAGCCGTCCTAGGAGATCGTCGAAGTCGCCGAGGGCGGCCGCGCGCGGCAGCATGTCGAGCAGCGCCCGCACGCGCGGCAAGAACGCGTACTTGTCGTGCGAGCGCGCGACCTTCTCCTCGAGGACGGCCGTGTGGTCGGCGAGCTCCTCGAAGAGGAGCGCGAAGTACGCGAGCGCAGCGTGCGGGTAGGGGCCGCGTGCCCGGCCGATCATCTTGCCGCGAAAGCTCGCGTTGTCGCTCTGCCAGACGCAGCCCGTCGCGTCGATGTGCCCCCAGCGCGCGCCGACGCGCAGCACGCCGGCGTCCGCGTAGAGCGCGTTGCCGCGGAGCTTGCCGACGACGTCCGAGCGCCCGAGCGCGCTGCCCTTGCGCCGAACGCGGCCGCGCCCGTCGATGTGGCCGAGCTCTTTGCCGCGGAAGAAGCGCCCGTCGCGCCCGCGGATCCTCCCGCGCACGTCCGAGTGGCCGACCACGCGCCCCTTGCGCAGCAGGCCGTCCCGCTCGTGAATGACCGCGCTTCGATCTTCCCTCTGCGCCATCGGCTTCCTCGGCACCTCGAGCGTACAGCATGGCACGTGGCGCCCGTACGGGGCCCGTTCCGGCGACGACCGCGGTGCGGACCGAGCCGTCGCACCGAGCGGGCGGACCGAGCCGCTAGGGCGTGAGGATGACCTTGCCGACGCTCTGCCCGTGCTCGAGGTAGCGGTGCGCGTCGGACGCCTGCGCGAACGCGAAGCTCGCGTCGACGTGGGGGCGGATCTTCCCTTCGGCGTAGAGCTTCATCAGCGCGTCGCCTTCTCTCTGCAGCAGCGGGATCATGTGCCACAGGTGTCCCATGTTGACGCCGGCGAGGGCGCGGTTGTCGTTCATGAGCGTCGGGAGCGTGAGGATGGGCATCCGCGCGATCTGGCCGGCCGCCCGCGCGAAGCTCCGCCGCTCGCCGCCGCTCATGTTCGCCCAGCCGAACGCGATCAGCGTGCCCGTCGAGCGCAGCAGGTCGTAGCCCTTGCGCCAGTCGGGGCCGCCGAGCGCGTCGAGCACGAGGTCGACGCCGGGGCCGCCGACGCGATCCGCCGTCAGCCGCCGCACCTCCGCCGCGTAGTCGGTGCTGCGGTAGTCGATGGGGTGATCGCAGCCGTGCTCGCGGACATAGTCGTGCTTGCCGCCGGACGCGGTGCCGAAGGTGACCACGTCCGGCACGGTGCGGCAGAGCTGGAGCACGGCCGTGCCCACGCCGCCCGCGGCCTGGTGCACGAGGATCGCCTCGCCCGGGCGCACGCGGCGGATCTCGAAGAGCATGTGGTACGCCGTGAGGTAGTTCACCGGCAGCGCCGCGCCCTCGGCGTAGCTCATCGCGCTCGGCATCTCGAAGCACTGGTCGGCCGGCACGCAGACGACGTCCGCGTGGCCGCCGAAGCGCACGAGCGCCGCGACCCGGTCGCCGACCCGCGCGCCGGGCCGCTCCGGGACGCCGTCGCCGACGGCGTCGATGTCGCCCGCGACCTCGTAGCCGACGACCGACGGGCGCTTCGGCGCGTCCGGGTAGAGCCCCTTGCGGGCCATGATCTCGGCGAAGTTCAGGCCCGCCGCGCGCACCCGAACGCGCACCTCGCCGTCCCGCGGCTCGGGGTCCGGCCCCTCCCGCACCTCGAGGACGTCCGGCCCGCCAGCTTTCGTGATCCAGATCGCGCGCATCCGTCGATCCCCCTCGCTCCCGCCCGGAATGTCAAGCCCGCCGGCGGAGTCACGGGCTCACGGGGTCAGGCGTCGTGTACGAGGCCGGTGACGCGGCCCTCTCTGGCGAGGTCGACGACGACGGGCTCGTTGCACGGGGTGCCGTCGGCGTGGCGGAGGAGCTTGCAGACGGGCTTCGCGAAGGTCGCGCCGCTGCGCGCGCCGGAGACGCTCTCGACCCAGCGCCCGTCTTCGAGGCTGAGCTTGCTGCCCGGAGGGAAGGCGCCCATGCGGTTCACGAAGAGCTGCAAGAGCGTCGCGTCGTACACCGACCCGGCGGCCGCCATCATGCGGCGGATCGCGTCGTAGGGCGCCAGCGCGGGGGCCCCCGGGCGCCGGCGCGTCAGCGTGTCGTAGTCGTCCGCGATGTGGACGATCCGCGAGAAGAGCAGCGGCTTGGGGTCCGCGTCGTCGCGTTGGTGGTGGTTCAGGCAGACGACGAGGCGCCGGATCTTCGCCGTGTGGAAGCCGCGCTGGCGGAGGAGCTGGCGGACGCCTTCGATGTGGTGCGTCTCGAGCGTCGGGGCCGGCGATCCCGCGGTCTCGTCCGGCTCGACCGCGTAGCCGATGTCGTGGAACACGGCGGCGACGGCGAGGTCCGACAGCGCCGACGGGGTGAGGCCGACCGCGTGGCCGATGAGCGTCGCGAGGGTCGCGACCGTCATCGAGTGCTCGACGAGGTCCGAGCCCTCGGCGTGCGTGCGCTCGCCGAGGTTCGGGGCGTGCAAGAGCGCGTCGGGGCGCGCGTCGACGAGGTCGACCAGGTCGGTCACGACGCGACGGATCGACAGGGGGTTCGGCAGGCGCCGCGCCGAGACGCTCGCGCAGGTCTCGCGCAGGGTGTCGAGGCCCTGCGTGTAGACCTCCTCGAAGGGGCGGTCGCGGGCCGACGCGTCCCACTGCGACCGCAGCCGAAAGGGCGGGAGCAGCTCGATCGACTCGAGCCCGTCCTCCGCGAGCTGCAGGCCGAGGGCGTCGAGGGCCTCACCTGGCTTCGCGAGGCGCTCGCCGCCGAGCAGGTTCGCCAGGCGCTCGAGGGCCGCCGGGGGGAGCGCCTGGTGCACGGCGAGGCCGCCCGCTTCGTGTCGTTCGAGTGACTCCCGGAGCACGACCGGGGCGTCCGTCTGCATGCGGAAGCGGATGCGCACGTCGTTGACGTAGACCTGGTCTTCGACGGCGACGACGCGCACGACCCCGAGCAGGTCGAGCATCTGCTCGAGCGCGTCGTGCAGGTCTTTGAGCGGGCCGTCGAGCGCTTCGTTGTGGCCGACGTACAGGTGGGTCATGCGGATGGCACCGACGAGGCGGTGCACCACCATCTCGCCCAGCTCGCGCACACGGCCCGCGAGCTCTTTGTCCTCGCCCGCGCGGGCGACGTCGAGCGCGTGCCCGAGCCGCTCCTGGGCCGCGGTGAAGGGGTCGAGCCCGTCCCCGTTCGACAGCGAGCTGGCGATGGGATCGAGGGCCGCCGCGGGGAGCACGGGCGCGGGCCGCACCGTCTCCGGCGCGATCCTGCCGAGGGTCGCGAGGCGGACCTCGCGCGCGTACGCGGCGTACTCTCGCGTGCGCTCGTCCTCGGACAGCTCGATGAAGCGGAGCAGCAGCGCGTCGGCCGCGTCGTCCGCGCTCTGCGCGAGCCCGGCGATGGCGATCCAGTGCTCGCCCGCGAGGCCCGTGAGCTGCTTCCGGAAGACGCCCTTGGTCTCCGCCCACTCGGCGAAGAGCGCGCGGGCGTTCGCGGCGCTGAGCGTGTGCAGCGTGGCGGCGATCTGCTCGGCCTCCTCGTACGTGAAGTCGGAGAGCTCGGCGCGGGCGCGCGCGTGCCGGAGGACGATCGGGTAGTTGCGCGGGTCCTTGTGCGCCGCGAGCTTGTCGAGCGCCTGCGCGCGGATGCCGTCGTGCCGCGACTGCAGGAGCGCGAAGAGCACGCTGCGCGCGAGGTTGTCGTACGGCCCCCCCTCGAGCGCCGTGAGACAGTCGAGCTGCACGCCGGGGTCCGACCGAGCCGCGAGGTCGACCGCGGCGGTTCGCGCGGCCTCCGGCACGGCGAGGATGAGCGCGCCCATCAGCAGGCGCGCGACGGTGTCGTTCGAGCGGCGGATGTACTCGGCGATGGCGTCCTGCGCGTTCGGCGCGAGGTGGCTGATGATGCGCCCGATGACCACGCGGCGCTGCTGCACCGGCTCTTCTTCGAGGAGCCGCAGCAGCAGCGGCAGCGGGTCGCGCTCGCTGTGGCGGAGCAGCTCGACGAGCGTGAGCGAGGGCTCGTCGACGGCGACGGGGATGCTGCGGATGAGCCGGGCGATCGCGGCTTGGTCGGTAAAGCCCGCGAGCAGCGGCTCGAGCTCCGGGAGATCCTTCGCGGCGGGGACCACGCGGGTTCGCAGCAGCCGATGCACCGACAGCAGCTCCTCGAGGTATTCGTCCGATAGCAGGAAGTCGCGGATCTCGTGGACGAGCGGGAGCAGGTCGGCGTAGCCAAGCAGGGTGGGGTGTCGCTCGCAGGCGTCGATGAGCTGACCCACCAGGCGCACGCACTCGGGCGCGATGCGCCCGGAGCTGGCCTCCGCGTGGAGCGCGCGCAGCTTGCGGTCGCTCGGCACGCGGAACGCGAGCGCCCGGGTCTGCTCGAGCGCGGGCGCGGGGAGATCGAAGCGCTGGGGCGCGCGCACCACCGGGATGCGCTTCGCGCGCGCGTCGCCCTCCGACACGAACCCCTCGACGGCGTCGACGTCGACGTGCTCGAAGCTCGCCCGCCAGAGCAGCGTGACGATGTCGTCTTCGTTCTGGTGGATGCCGGTGTAGCGCACCGAGAGGATCTCGAGCAGCCGGATGAGCTCGTGCCACTCGATGCCCGGGCGGATGGTGAGCCGTCGCACGCCGTCACGAAAGAGCTTGTAGGCGAGCGAGCGCTCACGGTCCGCCTCGACGTAGACGCGCTCCCCGCCGAGCACGATCTCGAAGGGGCGGATCTCGAGGGGCAGGTCGCCGAACTGAGAGAGGCCGCGCTCGAAGCGCACCGACAGCTCCTCAAGGAAGTGCCGGATGGCCGCGTTGTGCGCGTCGTAGAGCGAGAACGAGCGGACCGCCCGAGCCAGCGCGCGCAGGGCCTCGTGCACCGCCTGGCCGCGCTCGCTCAGCCCGGGCAGGCGCATCCCGCCGCCGCCGGGCGGCATGGTCGTCGCGGCGTCGAACGGCGCCGTGGAGGCGCCCGGGGGGAGCGTGATGGCGGGATCGAACGGTGCCCGCGACGGGTACGGAGGCGGGGGCCGTGGAGCGCTCTTCGAGCCGCTGCGGGGCACGACCGACCCGGGAGGCGGCGGCCGAGGGGCGCTCTTCGAGCCGCTGCGGGGCAGGACCGACCCGGGAGGCGGCGGCCGAGGGGCGCTCTTCGATCCGCTCCGAGGCGCCCAGTCGCGGGGCGGGGCGGACGTCTCGGGGCCGGCGGGCGCGTGCGTCCCAGGTGCCGCTCGCGGGGTGGCCTTCGCGGGCGGGGCGGGCGGTTTGGAGCGCGCGTCGTCCGTCACCGTGACATCATGGCACGATCGCCGCGATACGTGCCCACAAACAGAACGCTATCCGCCCGGCGGGCCGACCGCGGTAGGCTGGGGGGCGGCGCGCCGCTGGGCCATCGCGCGAAGGGGATGCGACCATGCCGAAGCTCGAGAGCCCGACTACCCTGGTGCGCACGACGTGGGACCGCCTCGGCGCCACCGTCGTGGGGCGCGCCGTCTTCGACCGGATGATCCGTCGCACCGTGCCGTACACGGGGACCATCCGCGCGCGCGTGCAGGAGGTGCGCGCGGGCTACGCGCGCGTCGAGCTCCCGGACCGGCGCCGGGTGCGCAACCACCTCGACAGCGTGCACGCCATCGCCCTGTGCAACCTCGCGGAGATGACCGGCAACCTCGCGATGATCTACACGCTGCCCCCGGACGCGCGGCTCATCGTGTCGGGGATGTCCATCGAGTACCGGAAGAAGGCGCGGGGGACGATCACCGCCACGAGCGAGACTCCGCCCCTGCACGGGAGCGCGGAGCACACCTACGAGGTCCCGGTCCGCATGGTCGACGCGACCGGCGCCCTCGTCGCCGAGGCCACCCTCCGCAGCCTCGTTCGCCCGCGGCCCGCCTGAGCGTCCGCCGCCGGGCGGCTCGCATGGGCCCATCATGGGGTGGCGATAGCCTCGACTGGGGATGGCGCCTGGTGTAGCCTCGGCGCCTGTACGCGTGCCGGTCCATGGCACCTTCCCGCCGAGAGCGCCTGGGCGTTCGCCGGCGGTGGCCGACCGCCCGCGTGCCGCCCGGCTGCCGATCGCGCATACATCGAGCGCGTCTGGTGCCCTAGCGTAAAGGAGAGCGCAGTGCAGAACGGTGTCTACGAGTGGTTCCGGTCGGAGCCCTTTCTCAACTTCGTGATCCTCATCGCGATCGTCATCGGCGGCTACTTCATCGCGGCCGTCCTTCGGCTCGCGATTCGCCGCGCGCTCGCGCGGACCGACTTCGACGAGCGCATCGCCGGGGCGCTCCTCGGGCCGGCGCGCGCCCGGAGCGTCGACACGGGCAAGTGGGTCAGCACGGTCGTCTTCTATGTCGTCCTCGGCTTCGTGGCCGTGGCCGCGCTGCAACGCATCGGGCTAGGAGCGGCCGCCGAGCCCGTCAACGACCTGCTGCGGAAGGTGTTCGGCTTCTTGCCCAACATCGCCGCGGCGGCGCTCATCATGCTGGCCGCGTGGGCGGTCGCCACCATCTTGCGTCGCGTCGTCCGCACCGTCCTCGAGAAGACCAGCCTCGACGACAGCCTCGGCAAAGAGCTACGCGACGAGGAGCAGGGCGTCCCGGCGTCCCAGACCATCGGGGACACCGTCTACTGGCTCGTCTTCCTCGTCTTCTTGCCGGCGGCGCTCAGCGCGCTCCAGCTCTTCGGCCTGCTCAACCCGGTCCGCGACATGCTCGCGCGCGCGCTGACCTTCCTGCCGAACCTCTTCATCGCCGCGGTCATCCTCTTCGTCGGCTGGATCGTCGCGCGCCTCGTCCAGCGCATCGTCACGAACCTGCTCACCTCGGCCGGCGCGGACGACCTCGCGACCCGCATGGGCTTCGACAAGGCCCTCGGCGAGCAGCGCATGAGCCAGGTGCTCGGGCTCGTCGTCTACGTGCTCATCCTCATCCCGGTCGCCATCGCGGCCCTGAACGCGCTGCAGCTCGACGCCATCACGCGCCCGGCGAGCGCGATGCTCCAGACGGTCTTCGACGCCCTGCCGCGCATCTTCGCCGCCGTGATCGTGCTCGGGTTGTCGTACGTCGTCGGCCGCATGGTCGCCGAGCTCGTGCGCAACCTCCTGTCGAGCGCCGGCTTCGACCGCGTCCTCGTGAAGATCGGCGTCGCCAAGGACACTCCGGACGCGGACGAGCGCACGCCCTCGCGCGTCGTGGGGCACATCGTGCTCGCCGGCGTGATGCTCTTCGCGTTCGTCGAGGCGGCGAACCTCCTCGACTTCGGGCGCGTCGCCGATCTCGTCTCGGACCTGCTCCTGCTCGGCGGGCGGATCGTGCTCGGCCTCATCATCATGGGCCTCGGGTTCTGGCTCGCGAACCTCGCCGCGAGCGCCGTCGAGTCGAGCAACGCCGCGCAGGCGAAGCTGCTGGCGACGACCGCGCGAGCGTCCATCGTGGTGCTCGCGACGGCCATGGGCCTGCGGCAGATGGGCATCGCCAACGAGATCATCGAGCTCGCGTTCGGGCTGATGCTCGGCGCGGTCGCGGTCGCGTTCGCGCTGGCGTTCGGGCTCGGGGCGCGCGAAGAGGCGGGCGCGCAGGTCCGTGAGTGGCGGAACAAGCGCAAGCACGACCCGCGCAACCTGACCCCCTAGGGTCCTCGCTCAGCCTTCGTCGCGGACGTAGGCGCGGATGAACGCCGCGTCGTCGTCGTAGCTCTGCTTCGTCGACCTCGCGACGAAGGCCTCGAGCACCTTGCCGAGGCCGAAGAGCGACGCCTCGACGTTCACCTCCATCACGCGGAGGCAGCGGCCGCCGTCGAGGGCTTCGAGGCGCTCGACGCCGGTCGTCTGCACGCGGTCGGAGGCGACGGACGGGGTCACCGTGAACTCGTAGCGGCGCCTCGCCTCGTCGTAGCGCCCCTGCTCCGTGAAGTGGAAGTCGTCCCCGAACATCTTGCGGAGCGGCGCGGGCACGTCGGCCGCCGGCCATACGCGGGTCTGTCGCGCGCCGGTGGCGCGGTCGCTCTCGACGACCTCGTAGCGAAAGCCGAGCGACGCGTAGAGCGCCTCCCGGTACGCGTCCGACCAGCGGATGCGGTCGTCGAACTCCGCCGGCGTCAGGTCGAACTCGTGTCGGGTCTCGATGTGCGTCGTCATGTGCGGTCTCCGGTGGACGAAAAGGGAGGCGCCCGGGTCGCGGGGGCCTCCCTTGTACCAGCGGCGCGGCGTCGCGTGCGGCGAACGCGCGCCGCTCGACGGGCCGCGCCGCGCCCGAGCGCGTCAGTCGACGCCGACCACGAAGCTGACGCTCGTCGTCCCGCTGCCGCCGATGTTCAGCGTGGCGAAGGTCTTGGCGCCTTCGACCTGGTAGTCGCCCGCCTCGCCGCGCACCTGCTTGTAGGCGTCGAGCGTCTGCCGCACGCCCGTCGCGCCGACCGGGTGCCCGGCGCCGATGAGCCCGCCGCTCGGGTTGATCGGCGTCGCCCCGCCCATCGCGATGGTGCCCTCCTCGACCGCCTTCCAGCTCTCACCGGGCGCGGTCAGGCCGAAGTGGTCGATCGCCATGTACTCGCTGGTCGTGAAGCAGTCGTGCGTCTCGATGCCGTCGATGGCGCTGACGTCGGGCACGCCGGCCCGCTCGAACGCGTCGGTGATGGTCGAGCGCACGTGCGGCAGCACGAAGCGGGCGCCCGCGCTCTCGCGCACCTTGTCCTCGAAGCGGAGCCGCGCCGTGTGGTGCCCCCAGCCCTTGAGCCGCGGGATGCTCGACAGCGGCACGCCGCGGCGCTTCGCGTACGCCGTCGCGAAGCGCTCGGACGCGAGGAGGATCACGGCGGCGCCGTCGGTCACCTGCGAGCAGTCGCTGATGTGGATGCGCCCCCCGATGGTGCCGTTGTGCTCGTCGCGGCTCATCGCGTGGTCCTTGTTCATGTACCACGTGCGCGTCTGAGCGTTCGGGTTGTGTTTGGCGTTGTCGTAGTTGATGGCGCTGATCTCGGCGAGGTGCTCGTCGCGCAGTCCGTAGCGCTTGTCGTACTCGTCGCCGAGCTTTCCGAAGAGCTTCGGGAAGGGGAACTCGATGCCCTCCGCCTCGAACTCGTACCAGGCGGCCGTGCCGAGGTAGTCGCCGCCGACGCCCGGGCCGACGGTCTTCATCTGCTCGACGCCGACCACGCACGCGAGGTCGTAGCGCTCGGCCTCGAGCTCCGCCGACGCGGCGAGGATGGCGATGCTGCCGCTCGCGCACGCGGCCTCGTGGCGCGAGGTCGGCAGCCCGCTGAAGGCCGGGTCGATCTCGTTGAAGAACGCGCCGAGGTGGCCCTGCTTCGCGTACAGCTCGGCCGCGAAGTTGCCGACGTGGGCGACGTCGATCTCTTTCGGCTCGATGCCCGTGCTCGCGAGCGCGCCGAGCACCGCCTCGCGCATCATCGCGACGAAGTGCTTGTTCTCTTTGGACCAGTTGCGGGCGAAGTCCGTCTGATGCCCGCCGAGGATGTAGAGGTTCTTGGAATTGGCCATGGTCGATGCTCTCTGGATGGCGGATGGGTGGGGTGGGGCGCTCAGCCGGCGACGAAGAACTTGCCGGTGTTGGTGTAGGGATCGTCGAACCAGCGGGTCGCCGGGTCGGCGTTGGCGAGCAGCGCGGGGACGGGCACGCCCGCCTCGTCGAGGATGCGCAGGGTGGTCTCGAGGCCGAACGTGTCGACCAGGACCCCCGGCGGCGCCCAGTTGAAGCCGTAGCCCATGATGAGGTCGACGCCGCGGATGGACTCGGTGACCTCGCCGACGCGGTGGAAGGCGTAGCTGATGTATCCAGCGATGACCTTGCGGGCGAGCGCCGCGTAGGGTCCGTCCGCCGCCGCGAAGGCCGCCATCGCCTGCTCGTACAGGCCGAGGTGGTGCAGCCGCGCGACCTCGTCGATGTACCCGAGGTCGGGCAGGGCGATCTCCTTGATGGGCTGGTAGCGCTTGGACCGCGGGTCGAGCGCGAGGCGCTCGCCCTCGTCGCTCTTCGCGAAGAAGCCCCTGCCGGTCTTGTTCCCGAGCGTGCCCTTCTCCATCATCGCCGCCATGAACTTGGGCAGCGCGAGCGTCTCGTGCGCCTCGTCCGGCGCCAACGCGTAGATGTTGTCGACGATGGCGCGGTGGATGTCCCAGCCGACGAGGTCGATCGTCTTGAGCGGCGTGAGCGCGCGGCCCGTGTACGGGCCGACGAGCTTGTCGACGAGCAGCGCGCCGTGCTCTTCGGCGAGCTGCGCGCACTCGTTGAGCACCTTGAAGCCCACCCGGTTGCCGGCGAAGCCGGGCGTGTCGGCCGTGCGCACCATCACGCGGCCGAGGCGCTCGGTGCAGTACCGCTCGACGAGATCGACCAGCGCGGGGTCGGTCTCCTTGCCGGCGATCAGCTCGGTGCCGACGATGACGTTCGGCGGGTTGAAGAAGTGCAGCCCGAGGAAGTGCTTCTTGAACGAGGCGCTGCGCCCCTCGGCCAGCTCGTTGATCGACAGGCCGGAGGTCACGGTCGCGACGATCGAGTCCGGCTTGCGGAGCGCGTCGATGCGCTCGAAGAACCTGCGCTTGAGGTCGAGCTTCTCGGTGACGGCCTCGAAGATGAGGTCCGCCTCGGAGACCGCGCGGTCGAAGTCGGCGTCGTAGCTGCCGGTGTCGACGCGGTCGGCGACCGTGCTCGAGCGCACCATGCGAATCGCCGCCCCGAGGCCGCCCTCGGCCTTCTCTTTCGTGCGCGCGAGGAAGGTCACGCGGGGGACGGCGGAGGTGAAGAGCGCGCCGCTCCCGAAGCCCATGGTGCCATTGGCCCCGAGGACGACGACGTGGCGGATCGGGTGCGAGGTAGCCGCCGCGGCGGGTCGACTCTTCGCTTCGGACGTGGCCAGCATGGCTTCTCCTTGAAAAGAAGGGATGAGCAGCCTTTACAGGTTTACTCAGTCAGCGCCTACAACGTGGCGTAGGGCGCGGTCCACGTCAACCCACCGATCGCGAAAAACCCTCACAAAGACGAGCGTTTACACTGAATTTACAAATGCTCGAAAGGGCTGGGGCGGCCTCCGATCTGCTCGGGATCACTACCGATCCACGCCCCGCGCCGGCTGAGGCGGTCACACGCGCCGCCGGCGGTTGTCGACCGGTGCGCCCGGGTGGTACAGCCGCGCCATGCCGCACCCCGTCCCCACGACGCCGCCCGAAGACCTCGCGCGGGAGCTCGGCGTCTCGCGCGAGGCCGTCGACCTCTACCGCGCGAGCGACGTGATCGACCTGCACCTCGACGCGTTCATCTGGACGCGCGTCGCCGGCTACGACCTGCACCGCGCCCACGGCCACGGGCTGTTCGGCAGGAGCTTCTACAGCCACACGGACTTCCCGCGCGCGGTCGAAGCCGGCCTCACCGGCGCGATCTGGTCCATCACGACCAACCCCTTCAAGCCCGCCCGGTGGCGACGGGACGCCTTCCTGAAGAACCTCCCGCGCCTCGTCGCGGAGATCGAGCGGAGCGACGGCGCGCTCACGCTCGTTCGCAGCGCCGCCGACTACCGCGCCGCCCGCGAGGCCGGCAGCCACGGCGCGTTCATCGGCGTGCAAGGCGGCAACGCGCTCGACTTCGACCTCGACGACTTCGATCGCTTCGACGCGACCACCCTCATCCGCGTCACCCTCGTGCACCTGACCGACTCGACGCTTGGAACGACGAGCGCGCCGTCGCCGTTCCGAGGGAGCCGCGCGTCGCTCTCCGATCGCGGGCGCGCCTACATCGAGCGGCTCGACGAGAAGAAGATCCTGCTCGACCTCGCGCACATCAGCCGGCCGGGATTCTTCGAAGCCGTCGATGCCCACGACACGGCGCTGCCGCTCGTCGTTACGCACACGGGCGTCGACGCGGTGCACCCACACTGGCGCAACGTGACCGACGCGCAGATCCGCGCCGTCGCGGATCTCGGCGGCACGATCGGCGTCATGCTGCAGCAGAGCTTCCTCGGGCGCGGCGCGGTCGGCCCCTCGACCGTCGTCGACCACGTCGCGCACATCGTCGAGCTCGTCGGCGAGGACCACGCCTCGATCGGCAGCGACTTCGACGGCATGATCGTCCCGCCGCCCACCCTGTCGACCCCGCGCGCGTACCCGCGGCTCGTGGACGAGATGCTGCGCCGCGGCTGGTCAGACACCCGCGTCCGCAAGATCCTCGGCGAGAACTTCCTCCGCGTCGTCGAGGCGCTCCGCGGTTGAGCGCGGCCGAGCGCCCGCCGCTTGGGCCGGGTGTGGCGGCGGGCCGCGGGGCGGGATCGCTATCTGGGTCGGGGTCGGGGTCGGGGTAGACGGGACGGGTCGGAACACGCCGATTCGAGACCCGAACACCGGGCGCTTCGTGTCGCCCGCCTGCGCCCCACATAAAAAAGGCTGACTCTCCGCCGCTACGATGGTCGCGCGGCGCCCCGACGTGCTCTGACGGCACAGGCTGCGCGAAAGACGCAGATAGAGGGGCCCAGGGAGAGTCAGCCACGGGGAGTATAGCCGGCTTCGTCCGATTGCACCTCGGTGCAAAGGTGACCGCGGTCTGTGACGCCAACGCCGAGGGAGGCATCGTCAGCGAAGAGACGGTCGGCGACGCCAAGCAGCTCGTCGCGGTGCTCGCCCCGAGGCGGCCGAACGCGCGCGTCGCCTGCGAGGCGGGGCGCAGGAGGGCGACGGGACCGGGGGCGGGCACGGGATCGGGATCGGGATCGATTCGTGGGAAGTAACTCGGGGTCTGGGGCTGCAAAGGATCGACTTGAGGGATCGGGGATGCGATCGTCGGGGCATGTTCATGTCGACGTCGCGGCAGCGTGGCCTG
>JAGQJE010000017.1 GCA_020430775.1 Myxococcales bacterium | reverse complement strand
GCGCGGCCAACGCCTCCTCGATGCGCCGGACGAGGAACTTCTTGTTCGGGCTCTTGGTGGTCTCCCCCGTCGCCTCCTTGAAGCGCTCCCACAGCGCCGGCAGCCCGAGGGCTGCGAGGTTCTCCTTCTTGGCCTTCGTCTTCGCGGTCTTGGTCTTCGTGCTCATGACTGCTCTCCTCGTCGGGCGCTGGGTACACGTCGCCCTTCACGCGCGCGCCCGTGGCTCGCGTGGTGGGCTTGCGCTCCGTGAGGGAGCGCGGCGTCGCTCAGGTCGTCAGCGCTTCAGGCTCGCGAAGCACGCGAGGTCGATGGCGCGCGGGTCGCTCGACACGAAGCTGAAGCGTCCCTCTGCTGCGAGCCAGGGCTGCACCTCGACGCGGTCGTCGGCGGTCACGCCGCCCGCGCGCTCGAGGTCTTCCTCGTCGCGGATGTACTGCCCATCCCGGTCCGGGTCGTAGTCGGCGCGCAGCGCGTTCTTCAGCACAGAGACGATGCGCACCTTGTGGCCGCGCAGGTAGGCGTGCTCGGTTCCGTCGTAGGTCGTCGTGGTGCCGAGCGTCGTCATCGCTCCTCCTTCGCGGCGGCGAGCCCCGCGCGGTACGCGGCCTCGAGCGCGGCCTTCACCGACCAGACCGCGACGTCGTGGAAGTCGAGCGAGTCGCTCTTGCGTGTCTCGAGCGTGTCAATGCGGAGCGTCGCCTTCGCGATGGCGGCGAGCAGCTCGTCGACCGTCGGCTCCTTCTTGCCAGGGCGCTTCTTGTTCGTGGTCTGCATCGTCGTCCTCCGCGTTGATCGCCTCGCCATACAGGCTTCCGTTCGCGCCCCCAGCAAGGTCATTCCGTGAAGAATCGACCTCGCTGGGAACCGCGTGCGCGCTCAACGCGTGGCCACGCTCCACGCCGTCTTCGAGCCGTAGCGGAGCTGTTCGCCCTCGACGAGGAAGACGTCGTTCTTGGCGGTGCCGCGCTCGAGGCGGGGCTCCTCGTCTTCGTCGCCATTGCCGTCCTCGTCGCGATCGGCGCGGAGCATCTCCTCGCGCGTCGTCACGCCCGCCAAGGAGCACTCGAACGGCCAGTTCTGCTGCATCATCACGAGGACCTCGGCGTCCGGGTCCTGCTCCTCCAGCAACTCGATCAGCTCGCTCACCTTCATGTCGTCGT
>JAGQJE010000141.1 GCA_020430775.1 Myxococcales bacterium | reverse complement strand
GGCGAGCGGCTCGCCGGTGGGCGCAGTGGCGGGCGCGCGGGGCGCTCGGCGCGCGCTCCGGTCGAGCGTCCCGACGTAGCCTTCGACCACCGTGTACGCCGTCTCGTCGAGGAGCACCGAGTCGGCGTAGTGCTCGGCTCCGAGGGCGGGGAGCTGCGACAGGCACTTGACCTTGCCGATCAAGGCCGCGGCGTCGCCCGAGTCCGTGACCTCGTCCGTGAATAGGACGGCCGGCTCGAGCGCGAACGCGGCGCCGCCGTCCGACAGGGTCAGTCGATCGCCGTCGAGGTCCGCCAGCTCGCCGGAGACCCAGGCGTCGAGTGTGTCTTGTGAAGTAAAAACGCGGAGGTGTGTCATCGGAAGCGGGTCGAGCGAGCGCGAACGCCTCGGCGCAGATGCTAGCAGCACGGCGCTCCGGTCGCTATCGCGCGGACCGCGACGCCAGCGGCGGGGCGCGTCGCGTTGACATGGTGCGCCCGCGTACTTAGGAACGACGGAGCCTCGCCCGCAAGTGGACGCGGCGCGCGTCGGTCGGCGTTCGACTCGGCGCCAACACCGAGGAGGCCCGCATGGCCGGCAAGAACGTTCTGAACGTCAACGACCTGAACTTCGACGACCAGGTGCTCGAGTCCGACCTGCCGGTGCTGGTGGACTTCACGGCGACGTGGTGCGGCCCCTGCAAGATGGTCGCGCCGCTCGTCGATGAGCTCGCCGACGAGTACGAGGGGCGCGTGCGCGTCGTCAAGCTCGACATCGACGAGAGCCCGGGCACGGCGTCGAAGTACGGCATCCGCGGCGTCCCGACGCTGCTGGTCTTCAAGGACGGGCGCCCGGTCGCCCAGCAGGTCGGCGCCATCCCGAAGACCGCGATCGCTCAGCTCATGGATCGCGCGCTGTAGCGCGCCGGCCGGAGGGACCCGCCGACGGCGCGGGTCTTTCGGCCTCGCCCCCTGCGTCAGGATAGTTGTCGCCTAAAGTCGGCCACCGAGATCCCCGGGGCGAGTAGAGGCTGAGAAAATGAGAACGAAGACGCATCGGATGTACCCGCGTGAGCTGAAGGAGTCGGTCGT
>JAGQJE010000140.1 GCA_020430775.1 Myxococcales bacterium | reverse complement strand
CACCCCGCCCGCGCGCCCCCGACGACCGGCGGCCCGCACCGCTGCGTCCGCGGCGCGCCGGGAGCGCCCCAGATCGGCGCGCCGCCCGCGCGATCGGCCGACCAGGCCGAAAGGAACGCCCTCCACACAGCGCTGCCGCGCAGCGAACGCGGCGCCACGGCCCCGGGCATCCAGAGAGAGCCGGCGTACCCTCGGAGAATCGTTTCCTACCCTCCGAGGGCGGTTTCTCCCGGTCCCGAGCGGCGGGTCTTCTCTCGGAGGGCGAACGGGGCGGCGGGCGGCACCGAGGTTCCTTGGCCGTCCCCTCGAATGCGATGCGGGACGCAATGCAGTGCGAGAGCACCGGTTCGTCCACAGGCTGCTAAGCTCGCCCGCACGATGCCGACCAAGCAAAAGCACCAGCCGAAGAGCGGGACGAAGAGGAAGCGACGCAAGCAGAGCCACGGGCCTGGGCAAGGGAGCGGCCAGGACGCGATCCACGCACACGGCGCGATGAGCGGCATGGTCAGCGGCTTCAAGCGCGCGGTAGGCGCGCCCCACCCGACCAAGAAGCGCAACTGGGTGGACGCGGTCTGGATCCTGGTCCTGCTCGGCTTCGTCGTCGCGCTGATCGTGTGGCGCGTCATGCAGTGACCCCCCTCCGCGCGGGGCGTCACCCGAGGCGGTGGCGCCGCCGGCGACGCCACGCACCAGACGTCGCGACGCCAGTCAGAAGCGGACGCGACGCATCACCGCGCGCGGTAGGCGGCGGATGACGGCCATCACGGCGGCCCACGGAGCGGGCGCGTAGACGACGGGCGCGCCGCGGTCGATCGCCCGCAGCACGCGCGCTGCGACCGGTCCCGGCTCTCCAGCGAACGGCGGCGCGTCGAGCCCCTCGGTCATGTCGGTGCGCACGAAACCAGGCTTCACGGTGACCACGCGCAGGCCGCGCCCGCGGTATCGGTGGTCGAGGCCTTCGAGGTAGCGCGACAGCCCCGCCTTGCTCGCGCCGTAGAGCACCACCGTCCTGCGCCCGCGCTCGCCGGCGACCGAGCTGAAGACGCAGAGCGTTCCCCCACCCGCCTCCAACAGGCGTGCGCGAGCAGCCTCGCAAAAGAGCACGGTGTTCGCGAAGTTCACGCGCAGCATGCGCTCGAGCAGCGCCGGGTCATCCTCGAGCGCGTCCTGGGTCGCGAAGACCCCCGCCGTAACGACGACGACACCGAGCCCGCCCGCTCCTGCGAACGCGTCGACCGCCGCGTCGAGCGCAGCGCCGAAGCCCTCCGGTACCTCGAGGTCGCAACGCGCCGTGCCCACCGGCCCCGCCGCCCCCCGCGCGTCGAGGTCGCGAGCGCTCCGCTCGAGCTCGTCGGCGGCGCGGCCGAGCAGAAAGAGCCCGTCGCCGCGCTCCGCCATCTGGCGGGCGAGCGCGCGGCCCATGCCGCGGGTGGCACCAAGAAACACGACGTTCATGCGGGGTCTCCAAAGAGGCGCACTGACAGCGCGCTGCGCAGGCGCCGGCTCGGGTCCCAGGCGTCCCGCACCGCCTCGAACGCGGGCAGGCGCTCGGCCTCCATCGCGCGGAAGTGCTCGCGGCGCGTGAAGGCGTCCTTGGCGAGGTAGATCCGGCCGCCCGCGTCGAGGACGGTCTCGTTCAGGGCGTCGACGAGCGCCTGGGTGTCGTCGCGCACGGGGATGTCGAGCGCGAGGGTGATCCCCGGCCGCGGGAACGAGAGCAGCCCCGGGCCTTCGCGTCCGAAGTCCTTGATGACCGTCAGAAACGACGCGCCGCCGCGGGAGGTGAGCACCTCCATCAGCCGCCGCGCCGAGCTCGGCCCGGCCTCGTGCGGGAGCACGCACTGGTACTGCGTGAAGCCGCGCGGCCCATACGCGCGGTTCCAGTCCCGGAGCGCGTCGAGCGGATAGAAGAACGCCTCCGGCCGGACGAGCCCCTCGGCCTCGCGGCGCCAGTGGCGCCAGTAGTACAGCTCGTTGAACGCGCGCACGCTCGTGCGACCGAGCGCCCAACCCGGCAGGTCGACGGGCAGCCGCGCGCGCAGCGTCGACCGCGGGAATCGCGCCGGCGCCTCGCTCGGCTCGGCCCAGCGCCCGCACATGAGCACGCCGCGGCCGAGGTGCGCGCCGCGCGTCGTGGAGTCGATCCAGCCGACCGTGAACGGCCAGTCCGCGGCGGCGTCGACCAGCGCCTGCTGAAAGGCGTCGAGGTCGTCGATGCGGCGGCTGTACTGATGGATCCACGGCGAGGGGATGCGCTCCCACTGCGCCTCGACCTCGAGGATATGCCCGGTCAGCCCCATCCCGCCGAGCGTCGCGGCGAAGAGCTCCGGCTCGAGGGTCGGGCGGCACTCGAGCACGCGCCCGTCGGCGACGCGCATCCGCAGCGCGGTCACGTGGTCGCCGAAGTCGCCGGCCGCGTGCTGGTTCTTGCCGTGGATGTCGGCGGCGACCATCCCGCCGAGCGTGACGAACTGGGTCCCCGGCGTCACCGGCGTGAACCAGCCGCGCGGCATGAGCACGCGGTTCAGCTCGAAGAGCGAGAGCCCCGCCTCCGCGCGCAGCCTGCCGGTCCGCTCATCGAAGGCGAGGATCCGGTCGGCACGCGTGGTGTTCACCGCCCGCGGCGCGCCCGGTGGCGGCAACGACGCGTCGCCGTACGACCGTCCGAGGCCACGGCTGAGCGGCGCGTCACGCGTCGCGCGGACGAGGTCCTCCGAGCGCACCTCGGACCCGGCGACCGACTGCCGTCCCCACCCCTCGAGGGTCCCGCGCGCTTTGCGTCTCACGCCCGGCACGATACCAGCCCACCCGGCTCCAGCGGCCAACCTGCCGCTAGAACGACGCGGCGAGCTCCTCGGCGCGGTCGGTGCGCTCCCACGTGAACGACTTCTCCGCGCGGCCGAAGTGTCCGTACGCGGCGGTCGGCGTGTAGATCGGCCGGAGCAGGTCGAGCGTCTCGATGATGGCACGCGGGCGGAAGTCGAAGAGCTCCGTCACGCGCTTCGCGATGGCGTCGTCGTCGACGGTGCCCGTGCCGAAGGTGGTGACGTACACGCCCATGGGCTTCGCGACGCCGATCGCGTAGGCGACCTGCACCTCGCAGCGGCTCGCGAGCTTCGCGGCGACGATGTTCTTCGCGACGTAGCGGGCGAAGTACGCGGCGCTGCGATCGACCTTCGACGGATCCTTGCCGCTGAACGCCCCGCCGCCGTGCCGCCCCATGCCGCCGTACGTGTCGACGATGAGCTTGCGCCCGGTGAGGCCCGCGTCTCCCGCCGGCCCGCCGATGACGAAGCGCCCGGTCGGGTTGATGTGGAACTGCGTGTGCTTGTCGACGAGCTTCGCCGGCAGCGAGGGCAGCACGACCTCCTCGATGATCGCGGCCCGGAGATCCCGGTGCTTGATCTCGGGGGCGTGCTGCGTCGAGACGACGACCGCGTCGATGCGGGTCGGCCGGCCGTCGTCGTATTGCACGGTGACCTGGCTCTTGCCGTCCGGCCGAAGCCACGGGAGCTTGTTGCGCTTGCGGACCTGCGCGAGCCGGCGCGTGAGCTTGTGCGCGAGGTCGATCGGCAGCGGCATGAGCTGGCGGGTCTCGTTCACCGCAAACCCGAACATCAGGCCCTGGTCGCCGGCGCCCTGGTCCTTGTCGCGGCCGGGCGCTGCGTCGACGCCGCGCGCGATGTCGGGTGACTGCTGCTCGATCGCGCTGAGCACGGCGCAGGTGTCCGCGTCGAAGCCCATCGCGGAGTCGGTGTACCCGATCTCGCGGATCGCCTTGCGGACGATGGTGGGGACGTCGAGGAGCCCCTCGGTGGTGATCTCACCGGCGACGATGGCGTAGCCGGTCTTCACCATGGTCTCGCACGCGACCCGCGAGCGCGCGTCCTGCGAGATCGCCGCGTCGAGGATCGCGTCGCTGACCTTGTCGCAGACCTTGTCGGGGTGTCCCTCGGTGACGGACTCGGAGGTGAAGAGGTATCGTGACATCGCGTGCGCCCCCGCGGCGACCACCCGGGCCGCTTGGTCGAGTAAAGAGCGGATTGGGCGACGGCATAGGCGCAGCGGGCGCCCCGGTCAACTTCGCACACGCGGCGTGGCACGGCGCGACGCGACGCATCGGCTGGCAGGCGCGCGGGACGTCCGGCGCGCGCGTGGTAGGTTGCTCGACATGGACGCGATCGCGCGACCATGTGCGCAGTCGGCAGGCCAGCCCCGGCTACTCGTCCGGCGGGCGGCGGCACTGGTCGTCCTCGCGGGTGCGCTGGGCGCGAGTCTCCCGGTACACGCCCAGACCTGCGCCGAGGTCCAGCGGGTGCGCGCCGCCGCAATCGCGCAGGGGCTCGACGGCCAGAACCTCCGGCTGCTCGAGGCGCGCGCGTGCGGCGGGATCGGGCTCGTGTCGCCCGGCATCGTGAGCTGCGACGACTTCACCGTGATGCTCACCCTCGCCTCGATCGAGCGGAGCCTGCCAAAGGGCATGCGCCTCGACCGCGACCTCGAGACCGACGAATGGCAGGCGCTCCGCAACGCCCGTCGCAACGCGTGCGGCGACACGGTGACGGTCGTAGATACGTGGCCGAGCGGGCGCTTCGTCGTGCAGGGCCGCAGCACCCTGCTCTACCCGAACGGGCAGGTGGCCCACACCGACGACGGCGAGTGGAAGTACCCGAGCGGGCGCAAGGCGCGATCGGGCCTCGGCACCTGGTACTACCCGAACGGCGCGACGGCGCGGAGCGTCGCGGGTAAGTGGCTGACGCCGGGCGGGGCGCCGCTCCGCGACCTCGGCGCGCTCGAGGCGGCCGCGTGCAAGGCGGTCGGCAAAGACCTGTGCACCGTCGGGCAGATGGACCCGTCGATCCTGGCCGCGACCGTGATGGGGCTCATCATCGAGCGCGAGCGGCACGACTGAGACACCGCGGCGGCGGCGGCGCGCGCCCGACCCCGCGGGCAGACCGGCGGCCTAGCGTGACCGCGGGACGCTCAGGCGTTGGCCGGAGGAGGCCACTCCCGGCTCAGCAGGTCCGCGACCTTGCCGGCGAGCTCCTCGGGAATCGGCTGGCCGACCTGGTACTCCGGGAACTTCTTGAGGTTCATCTTGACGTACGCCTTGCTGTAGCGGAGCAGCTTCGCGAGCTCGTCGAGTTGGTATGTCTTCGCCATGAGACCTCGTGTCGTTCGGATCTGTAGGGTGGGCGGACGCTGAAGGCTAGAACGTGTTTCGATTCGAGGCCACCGGAGAAGACATGAATTTCGTACTTCGCCGCGCCCCTTTCTGATCCGGCTCGTAACCTTACGAAATGACGCGCGCTTCCGCGGCTCGTCGCGCGGCGCCTCGATGCGTCGGCTGCCTCGTTGCGCTCGGGCGGACGCGTGCGCGCCTCGGCGGCCCGCGCTACCGTCGCCGTCCCACGCGGCGCCGCGCCGCCTCCGGCACCGCGCCCTCGACCCGAAAAAGAGACGCACCCGATGGACTTCGAGCTGAACGAAGAGACCCGCCTGTTCCGAGACCAGTTTCGCCAGTGGGTCGAGCGCGACCTGCTCCCCCTCGAAGAGAAGGAGGGCATCCACCAGGACGCCCCGGTCCCCGAAGCCATCGCGAAGCGCGTGCGGATGCAGTCTGCCGACCTCGGCTTCTACGCCCACCACATGCCCGAGGAGGTCGGCGGCGGCGGGCTCGGCCAGGTCGTCTCGGTCGTGCTCCGCGAGGTCGCGGGCCAGACAGGGTCGGTCCTCGCCGACGTCGCGCTCGCGGGCCCCGAGGGGCCGTCGCCGATGCACGTGGTCTTCAACGCGGCGCAGCGCGAGAAGTACCTCGCGCCGGTCATCCGCGGCGAGCAGACCTGCTGCTTCATGCTGAGCGAGCCCGGCGCCGGCTCGGACGCGCAGAACATCGCTACCCGCGCCGAAAAGCGCGGCGACGTCTGGGTACTGAACGGCACCAAGCACTTCATCACGAACGGCCCCCACGCCGATTGGGGCGTCGTCTTCGCGACCACCGACCCGAGCAAGCGCGCGCGCGGCGGCATCAGCGGCTTCATCGTCGAGCGCGACCAGTACGCGATCGGCCGCGTGCACCACGGGATGGCGGGGTTCGAGGGGCAGGCCGAGATCGTCTTCGAGGACGTCGAGGTGCCCGAGGCGCAGCTCATCGGCAAGGAAGGCTGGGGCTTCGCCCAGGCGATGGGTTTTTTGGGCAACGGCCGGCTGAACATCGCCGCGGGCGCGGTCGGCGTCGCGCAGTACCTGCTCGATCTCGGCGTCGAGTACGCCAAGGAGCGGCAGACCTTCGGCAAGCCCATCGCCGAGCGGCAGGGCATCCAGTGGATGATCGCCGACTCCGCCACCGAGATCTACGCGGCGCGCAACATGGTCTACCACTGCGCGTGGCTCGTCGATCAGGGCCGCGACGCCACCAAAGAGATGAGCATGTGCAAGCTCTACGCGACCGAGATGGTCGGCCGCGTCGTCGACCGGATGCTCCAGATCCACGGCGGCATGGGCTGGATGCGCGAGTGCAAGACCGAGGCGTTCTACCGCTCGCTCCGAGTGCTCCGCATCGTCGAAGGCACCAGCGAGATTCAGCGCATGATGATCGCCCGCGCCGAGCTCGCCCGCTAGCGGAGCGGGACGGCAGCGGGCCTCCAGAACACCCGTCGCCTGCGCTCTACAGCCCGGCGGTCAGGTCTCTGAGATCCTCGGGAATGTATCCTCACCGCCGCAACGCTGGGCGCTCCCGCTCTGTGATGACAGGCGCAATGGCCACCTTGTCAATGCGCCAGCCGCGGGGTCTGGATCGCTCTCGGAGCGGGCGTGCGGGTGAGCGGGTGGCTTAAGAGTTGAGCATGGGGGGCGTCCGGATGGATGCTGGCGTTGCAAAACAACCACAAGCCAGCCGGAGCCGCCCATGT
>JAGQJE010000139.1 GCA_020430775.1 Myxococcales bacterium | reverse complement strand
TCCTCGCCCTCTCGCCGCCGACCCCGCCATGCCGCGCTCACCCCTTCGCTTCTGTCCACCCGCCCTCTTGCTCACGTCGCTGCTGATGGCGGCCGGCTGCGGAGGCGGCGGAACGTCGACCGGCGGCGACCCGGACGGAGGCGTCGTGACGGACGCAAGCATCGACGGCGGCGCGACCGACGGCGACATGGCGCAACCGGACGCGAGCGCGGACGGTGGCGCGGGGGTCGACGCCGGCGGCCCCGGTTGCGGCGACGGCGTCCGCCAGAGCACCGAGGCCTGCGACGACCGCAACACGCGCGGCGGCGACGGGTGCGCCGCGGACTGCGCGCAGATCGAGCCCGGCTTCATCTGCCCGGCGCCGGGCTTCGCGTGCGTCAAGGTCGTCTGCGGCGACAAGCGGATCCAGGGCGACGAGCAATGCGACGACGGCAACGCGCGCAGCGGCGACGGCTGCTCGAGCGAGTGCCGGCTCGAAGACGGGTGGGCCTGCCCGCTGACGGGAGCGGCGTGCGTCGCGGCGCGGTGCGGGGACGGCCGCATCGCCGGCGCTGAGCAGTGCGACGACGGCGACACGCAGAGCGGCGACGGCTGCTCGAGCGAGTGCCGGCTCGAAGACGGGTACAAGTGCGGCGCGCCCGGCACGCCCTGCACCGCGACGGTGTGCGGCGACGGCGTCGTCGAAGGCACCGAGCAGTGCGACGACGGGAACGTCGCGCCCTACGACGGCTGCGACCCGAGCTGCAGGCTCGAGCCCTCGTGCGCCGGCGGCGAGTGCGTGACGAGCTGCGGCGACGGGGTGGTGATCGAGGGCTCGTCCGAGCAGTGCGACGACGGCAACCAGCGCGACGGGGACGGCTGCTCATCTACCTGCCGGCAGGAGCCCGGCTACGTCTGCTCGCTGCAGACCATCGCCTCGCCGCCCACGATCACCCTCCCG
This sequence comes from Myxococcales bacterium, assembly GCA_020430775.1. Classification (GTDB taxonomy): domain Bacteria; phylum Myxococcota_A; class Polyangia; order Polyangiales; family Houyiibacteriaceae; genus JAGQJE01. Next base: position 950 of record JAGQJE010000139.1, on the reverse strand, counting down.
GTGATCTTCCGCGACTTCCGCGGAGCCGATCTAAGCAACCCGAAAGGTCACCCAGACTTCCAGAGCGGATCTGGAAGCGACATCACGTTTGGTATCGCGGCCGACGCGCTCCAAGACGTCCAGAACACGGACACGGGCCGGATGGAGCGCGACCGCCCCGTGTTCAGCGGCAAGGTCGCGACGATGCCGACGAACAGCGCGACCGTGACGTCTGCGACGAGCTTCTCCGACTGGTACATGGACCGGTCGTCACGGACGGACGGCCGCCAAAACCTCCCCGTCTATCACACGCTCTCGCTCGCGAGGGTCTCGAGCGACCCGACGAGCCCCGACTACGACAGCTATGAATTCGCCACCGACCGGTTCTTCCCGATCGACGGCGAGGGCTTCACCGCGCCGGGCGCGAGCCCCTCGGAGCCGCTGCGCGACGCGAACGTCCCCGGCAAGCACAACTTCAGCTTCACGACCGAGGTGCACTACTGGTTCCAGTACCAAGGGGACGAGGTGCTGAACTTCACGGGCGACGACGACCTGTGGGTGTTCGTCGACGGGCACCTCTGCCTCGACGTCGGCGGGCTCCACCCGGCGGTGGCCGCGACCCTCGACTTCGCGGACCCGTCGAACGCGGAGAGCCAGAAGCAGCGCGCGATCGTCACGGCGTGCAAGGCGCGGCTGACGCCGGGCAAGACCTACGAGGTCGCGATCTTCCACGCGGAGCGACACACGACCGCGTCGAACTTCCGGCTGACGCTGCGCAACTTCTTCCGGCAGAGGTCCACCTGCGACTCCATCTGCGGCGACGGCATCGTCACCGCGGCCGAGGCGTGCGACGACGGCGAGAACCTCGGCGGCTACAACGGCTGCATGCCCGGCTGCCAACAGCTCGGCCCGTACTGCGGCGACGGCGTCGTCACCGCGCCGGAGGAGCGCTGCGACTACGCCGACCCGGC
>JAGQJE010000138.1 GCA_020430775.1 Myxococcales bacterium | reverse complement strand
TTCGTGGGAAGCAACTCCTCAGGCCGGCTACGGCCCACTACATGATGTGGTCGACGACGGTCGGTGGCCACGATATGTTGTGGTGCCTCCCGTCGACATCGAGTTGCTTCCCACGAATCGATCCCGCGCCCGGACCCGATCCCGCGCCCGCGCTCGGTCCCGATCCCGACCCCGATCCCGATCCCGATCCCGACGCGCGGACCGCACGCGGCGCTGGTACGCTGGCGCATGGCTCCGGCCCCAGGCGACCAGGGTCGCGCGCTCCTGCTGGCCGGCGGCGGGCACGCGCACCTCGAGGTCTTGCGCCGCGTCCGCGACGCGGGCCGCTGTGGCGACGCGCGGCCGGCGATCACGCTGGTCAGCCCCGAGCGCTACGCGTGGTACTCGGGGATGGTCCCGGGGGTGCTCGCCGGCGACTACGACCCGGACCAGGCGCGCGTGGACCTCGACGCGCTCTGCAGCGCGGCGGGCGCGCGGCGCGTCGGTGCGGCCGTCGCCGGCGTCGACATCGCGCACCGCCGGGTCCTGCTCGACGACGGCGACACGCTCGCGTTCGACCTGCTGTCGCTCGACACCGGCTCGGTCCCGGACCTCGCGCAGGTGCCTGGCGCCGCGGCGCGAGCGACGCCGGTCAAGCCGGTCTCCGAGCTGATCGCCCGCTGCCAGTGCGCACCCCACGCGGCTGGGTCGGAGCCCTCGGCCCGCGCCGTCGTCGTGGTCGGCGGCGGGGCCGCGGGCGTCGAGCTGGCCCTCGCCGCGAGGGACCGGATGCGTACCGCCGGCCGGGACACCACCGTGACGATCGCCACGGACGTGCTCCTCGCGACGTACGGCGTCGGCGTCCGGACGCGGGTCCGCCGAGCCCTCGACGCCGCCGGGGTGCGCGTCGCCCTCGGCCGCGTCGAGCGCGTGACGGATCGAGGCGTCCACCTCGGCGCCGGCGCGCCGCTCCCCGCGGACCTCCTCCTCTGGGCCACGACGGCGAGCGCGCCGCGGTGGATCGCGCAGAGCGGGCTCCCGACCGATCCGCGCGGCTTCGTCGCGATCGACCGACACCTGCGCGTCGTCGGCCACCCGCGCCTGTTCGCCGCCGGCGACGTGGCGACGCGGCTCGACCGCCCGGCGCCGAAGTCGGGCGTCTACGCGGTGCGCGCGGCGCCGATCCTCTACGCGAACCTCTGCGCCGCGCTGCGCGGAAAGGAGCCGCGCGCGGTCTTCGCGCCGCAGCGGGTGGCCCTGTCGCTGTTGCGCACCGGGCGTGGGCGGGCCGTCGGCGCCTACGGACCGCTCGCGTGGTCGGGGCGCTGCGTCTGGTGGCTCAAAGACCGCATCGACCGCGCGTTCGTTCGACGCTTCCGCGTCCCCTGAGCCACGCCGCGCGGTGGCGCGCCGCGCCGAGACGCGCCGAGCCGGCGGGGCCAGTGGCCGGGTCGCCTCGGCGTTGTGCTATCCACAGCCCATGCTCCGTGGTCGCCTGGTTCGATCCGTCTTCACGAGCGGCTGCCTGGCCGGCAACCGCCTCGGCGACCCGGCGCAGCGCTCCGTCCTCGTCTACCTGCCGCCCGAGTACGACGGCGCGCGGCGCTTCCCCGTCGTGGTGCTCCTGCCGGGCTTCGCGTCGACCCACGAGTCGATGCTCGCGGCGGGGCCGTGGGAGCAGAGCGTCGTCGACCGCTTCGATCGGCTCATCGCCGAGAGGCGCTCGGCGCCGGCCATCCTCGCGCTGCCCGACTGCATGACGCGCTGGGGCGGGAGCCAGTTCCTCGACTCGCCCGCCACCGGTCGCTACCAGACCTACCTCGTCGAGGAGGTCCTCGCGCACCTCGACGAGACGTTCCGCACGATCCCGGAGGCGGCAGGGCGCGCCGTGGCGGGCCGATCGTCGGGAGGCTTCGGCGCGCTCCGGCTCGTCATGGACCGGCCCGGGTACTTCGGCGCCGTCGCGAGCCACGCGGGAGACGCCGCGTTCGAGGTGAGCATGCGGCCGATGCTCACCACGGCGGCGATCGCCCTCGACCGCGCGGGGGGGCTCGAGGCGTTCGCCGCGCGCCTGCCGGACGGCGGGCCGGCGACCTCGGCGGAGTTCGACGCGGCGTTCGTGCTGGCGGCGTCGTGCGCGTACGCGCCGGAGCCCGACGCGCCCCCACCACACTGCGCCCTGCCCTTCGATCCGCGGACCGCCGCCCTGCGGGCGGACGTCTGGGAGCGCTGGCTCGCGCACGACCCGCTGGTCCGAGTGCCGGACCACGCGGGCGCGCTCGCGGCGCTCGCCCTCATCTTCCTCGACGCCGGCTCGCGCGACGAGCACGGCCTGTGCTTCGCGGCCCGCCAGCTCGCCGACGCCATGACCGGGGCGGGGGTCCCCGTGACCTTCGAGGAGTTCGAGGGCGGACACCGAGGCACCTCGTTTCGGTATGAACGGTCGCTGCCGCTCCTCGTCGCGGCGCTCGAGGGACGACCGGCGTGAGCGCCCGCGATGCACGCAACCTTGGGTCGAGCGACGGCTTCGCCTATCCTGGGCGCCACGTGCGCGCGATGAGCAGCAGGCCTCGGCCCCGACCGCTGTGCCGAAGGAGATGGGGATGACGACGACAAAGGCCACGAAGTCGGGCTCGAAGAGCGCGCGCGCGGCTACCGCTCCGGACAAGCCCTCGGACCGCGAGGGCGCGCCACGCACCGAGAGCACCACCAAGACGAAGACGGGCGCGAAGCGCGCGAAGAAGAAGGCGCCGCGCAAGGACACGGCCAAGTCACGGGGCGAGGGAACGGCGAGCGCCAAGCGCTCGGCGCGAGGCTCCGCGGCCGAGGCGGCTCGCATCCTCGAGGCCGACGACCGCGCCTCCCAGATCGCCGAGCAAGGCGAGCGCCTGCTCGACACACGCTCGACCGTCGCGACCCAGGCCGCGCGTGTCGTGAGCGAGATCATGGCGGCCGAACCAGAGGCGATCGTCCCGCTCGTCGACAAGTTCGTGAAGGGCATCACCTCGAAGCACAAGCGCGTCGTCCAGACCGCCGCCGACGGGCTGACCACGGTCGCGGGGATCGCGCCGGCGCGCGTCGCCCGGCACCTCGACGTGCTCAAGCGCTCCTTCGAGCCGGCCACGCTCGTCGGCCGCGACGGCCTGGTCCGCACCTTCGCGGCGCTCTGCAACGCCTCGGTCGCGTACCAACGTCGCCTCGAGCCCGTGCTGACGACCGCGCTCGGCGGCGCCGACGGCAAGACCCTCTTCGCGTGGTCGCAGACGGTGCTCCCGGCGCTCAAGGGTGAGCCCCACGCGAACGCGCGCGCCGTGGTCGAGCACCGCCTGAACCGCATCCCGCGCGCCTGGGCGCAGAAGATCGCCGACGAGCTCGGGATCCGCCTGCGCCCGCGGTATCGGTGACCGCCGCCATGGGACCCCTCACGGAGCATGGCGGAGCACGCGGGCGCGCCCGGACCGGCTCACGGCGGGCGGCGGCACTCGCCGGGGCGCTCTGCGCGGCGCTCCTCGCTGTCCTCGCCGCGGGCTGCGCCCACACGTCCGCCGCTTCCGAGACCGAAGCAGCTCCCTCCGCGACCGCGACCGCGACCGCGACGGCGCCCTCGACCGCGGCCGGCGCACCCCTCGCGGTCGATCCGCGCGCCCTCTTCGTGACGACCGCATCGGAGGCGCCCGCGCTCTTCGCCGGTCCTGGGCCGGACGCCCCGCCGGTGGGTTTTCTGGCCGAAGGCGTCCTCGTCGAGCCCGTGACGCCTCCGTCCGACGCCGCCGCGTTCAACGACGGGGCGCGGCTGCTCGTCCGCGTACGAGGCCCGCTCGCCGTGCGCCTGTACGTCGACGCGGCGCGTCTCGGTGAGCGCGTGCAGCGCCCCGGGCGGGTCGCCGGCGCGCCCGTGTCGGTCGACCCGAACGACATCGTGCGCGTGCTGGCGCCGCCGGCCGTCGGGGGCGACGTCCCTGTCGAGGTGCAGCCTCGGTTCGAGCGCTCGATCGGCAACGCCGCCGAGTCGTATCGGGGGACCTTCCCCGCGGCCGCGCTCGGCGCGCTCCCGTCGGACGCGCCGCCGATGCCCGGCGGTGAGCCCGTGCGCCTGCCCGCGGCGAGGACCGTGCAGGTGTACGACCGCCCGGACGGCGTCGTCGTAGCGACCCTGCCGCCGATGAGCCCCGGGCTGCGCGCGCAGCGCCTCCGCGCGGCCGGTCGTTGGAGCGGCGTGCGGATCGGCACCGGGCCTTACCTCGTCGGGTTCGTGGACGTGCCGCTCGAGGCGGACACGTCGAGCCCCCCCGCACCCGACGTCGCGGGCTCGTCCGGGGCCCAGGGTGGCGTCCCAGCGCGCATCGCGGCCGGCGCGTCCGCTCCCCTCGCGCGGGTCGTCCCCGGCACGCGGGTGCGCTTCGGCGACCAGACGATCGGCGTGCTCTCGACGCCCGGCTACGCGCGCGTGCTGCACGGCTCCCCGGACCTCAACGAGGCCGACGTCTTCGTCGCCGCGGACGACCGCGTCACGCTCCGGGGGATGGTGCCGCTCGACGCGCTGCGGACCGCGGACGGCCCGGCGCCGAGCCGCTGAGCGCGCGCGCCTCGGTTGTGGCGGGCGCTCAGCGGACGGCGGGCATCCCGACCCGCACGGTCGTGCCTACGCCCGGCTCCGAGTCGATCGACACGCGCCCGCTCCACTGGGTGAGCAGCCGCATGACCTGCGGGAGCCCGAGCCCCGTGCCGTCGCCGGGCGACTTGGTCGTGAAGAAGGGCTCGAACACGCGGCTCGCGACCTCGTCGGTCATGCCAACCCCGGTGTCCTGCACGGTGAGGACCGCACACCACGGCGACGTCGCGGAGGTGAGGCCGGCCGCGCGCGGATCGGTGGTCTGCAGCGCCTCGGTGCGGATGCGCAGCGAGCCTCCGTGCGGCATCGCGTCGCAGGCGTTGCGGAGCAGGTTCAGAAGAAGCTGCGCGAACTGCGACCGGTCGGCCAGGACCCGCGCGTCGGGCGCGTCGAGGCTCGGCTCCACGCGAACGCTGGGCGCGATCGTGCTCTCGGCGAGCCGCAGCGTGTCGCGCACGACCTCGTCGATGGGTACGCGCTCGGCGGCCCTGCCGAGGTCACCCCCGAAGTCGAGCAGCCGCCGCACGAGGGCCGCCCCATGATCGGCGGCGCGGATGATCTCCTCGACGCTCGGGTGCGGCGCGTCGCGGCGGAGCCGCTGCGCGTGCCCGAGGATGATGGCGAGCGCGTTGTTGAAGTCGTGCGCTACGCCCGCCGCGAACTGACCGAGGGCTTGCATCTTCTGCGCCTCGCGCAGGTGCGCCTGGAGCGCGCGCATCTCCGTCACGTCGCGCACCGTGCCGCGGAACCCGGTCACCGTGCCGTCGCCGTCGTAGATGGGCCCCGCCTCCACGATCACGTGGCGGGGCGGGCCGTCCTGCTGGACGATGCGGCACGCGACGGCGTGCGCGGCGGCGTGCTCGCGCAGCTCGTCGTAGAGCCCGCGCAGCGCGGCGCGGTCGGCGGAGTGCACGCGGTCGAAGAAGCGCTCGACGTCCGGCGGGACCCCCTCGGCGACGGCCATCAGGCGGCGGAGCTCGTCCGACCACCACAGGCCCCCGGAGAGGTCCATCTCCCAGCTCCCGACGCCCGTGAGCTGCTGATCGGCGCGCAGGGCCCCTTCGAGCGTCTGCACACGACGCTCGAGCGCCTCGGTGGAAGCCAAGAGCTGCGCCTCGCGTTCAGCCCAACCGGCGGGGGGTGCCCGTCTCGACCGACTCGACACGCCCGCATTGTAGAACCTTCGCGGCCCGTTGGCAGCGTCCGGGGCTCGCTCCGGCACGATCGAGGGCCCTTCACTCGAGCAGCGACGGCTCGTACCCCTCCGGGCGCTCGTAGCCCATGAGGTGAAGGGCGGTCGCGGCGACGTTGGCGAGCCCGCGCTGCGGGAGGCGGTGCGCGAGCCGCAGCTTCCCGCGCGCCGACGGCGCGTGGATGAAGCAGGGGACCTCGTTTAGCGAGTGGCTCGTCTTGCTCCGGCGCCCGCCGTCGGCGTCGAGCGCGAATGCCTGGGTCTTGGGGTCGCGCTCGAACATCTCGTCGCAGTTGCCGTGGTCGGCGGTGACGATGACCGCCCCCTCGAGCGCGTCGACGACCGGGAGGATCCGCCCGAGGCACAGATCGATCGCCTCGACCGCCACCACGGACGCGGTGAGGTGGCCGGTGTGACCGACCATGTCGCCGTTCGCGAAGTTGATCCGCGCCGAGCGGTACGACCCGCTGCGCAGCGCCGCGATGGTGGCGTCCGTGATCTCGGCCGCCTTCATCCAGGGCCGCTGCTCGAAGGGCACGGCGTCGCTGGGCACCTCGACGTAGCGCTCACGCTTCTCGTCGAACATGCCGCTGCGGTTGCCGTTCCAGAAGTACGTCACGTGGCCGAACTTCTGCGTCTCGCTGCAGGCAAACTGGCCGACCTGGTTGTGGGCGAGGTACTCCCCCATCGTCCTGTCGATGTGCGGCGGCTGCACGAGGAAGTGCTCCGGAACGTGCAGGTCGCCGTCGTACTGCATCATGCCGGCGAAGCGCACGTCCGGGACCCCGCCGCGGTCGAACTTCGTGAAGCCGCGCTCCTCGAACGCGCGCGACACCTCGATCGCGCGGTCGCCGCGGAAGTTGAAGAAGACGACCGAAGCGCCGTCGCGGATGGGTCCGACCGGGCTCCCCCCTTCATCGACGATGACGAAGGGCGGCAGATCCTGGTCGAGCACCCCGGGTTGCTCCCTTCGGAGCGTCTCGATCGCCTCGCGCGCGCTCCGAAAGCCGCGGCCTTCGCCGTGGACCTGGTGGTTCCACCCGCGCTCGACCATCGACCAGTCGGCCTGGTAGCGGTCCATCGTCGTCGTCATGCGGCCGCCACCCGAGGCGACGCGGTAGTCCCGGCCCGCGTCGCGGAGCTCGGCCAGCAGGCGCTCGAGCGACTCGACGTACTCGAGCGCGCTCGTCGACGGGACGTCCCGCCCGTCGAGCAAGGCGTGCACGCGCACGGCCCCGACGTTTTCTTCGTGGCAGCGCCGGATCAGCGCGAACAGGTGGTCGATGTGGCTGTGCACGCCGCCGTCCGAGAGCAGCCCGATGAAGTGCATCGGCTCGCCGCTCTCGCGGACGCCCTCGGTGAGGCGCTTCCACTCGGCGCCCGCGAAGAGCTCCCCCGAGCGGAGCGCGGCGCCGACGCGCTTTGCGCCCTGGTCGAACACCCGGCCGGCGCCGAACGCGTTGTGGCCGACCTCGCTGTTGCCCATGTCGTCGTCGGAAGGCAGGCCGACGGCGGTCCCGTGGGCACGCAGCGAGCAGACGAGGTCGCCCGCGGCGAGGCAGTCGAGGTGGGGCTTGCGCGCGAGCCAGACCGCGTCGCCGTCGTCGTGCCGGCCGCAGCCGACGCCGTCCATCACGACGATGAGCACGGGGCCGGGGACCCCTTCGAAGCGCGGGTGCGCGCGGAGCTTCCAGGCGGTCATGGTGAGACCGGTCTTAGCAGCCCCGCGCGTGAGGTGCGACGAAGGCGACGCGACCACCCGGCCGCGCCGCCTTCATGGGCGGGTAGGTCCGCCCGCCTCCGTCGCGACGCGTACGAGCCGGGGAGGCTCGGCACGCGCCGCGCGCCTGGGACCCTCAGTGCGAAGCGAGCCAGTCGCGGATCGCCTGCACCTTGTACGAGTCATGGTCGAACGACTCGTCGATCATGCCCCAGGCCTCGCCGCTGCTCCACGGCTGGTTGAGGTTGTAGGCCATGAACAGCGAGACGTGCTTCGACAGGACGTCGAGGTAGTCGGTGTACAGGTCGTAGATGCGGGGGTCGTTCGCGGTCGCCGGGTTGCCGTCGCCGCCCTCGTAGGTGACGAGGTCCACGCCGGCCGGGATCTCGGCGCGCTGCGCCGCGAGCTGCGCGTCGATGTCCGCGAGGGCCGCGTGCATCGCCTCGATGGTGTCGCCCGGGATGTACGGCGCGACCGCGTAGGCGTCGGGCAGAATGCCGCGCGGGTTGCACTGCGGGTCGCGCAGCGCGTCGAAGTGGACGCTCGTCAGCCACGCGTTGACCGACTGGCCCGAGAGCACGGTCACGAGCCGCGGGCTGTCCGCGCCGAAGACATCCTCGAACGCCGCCCAGAGCTGCGCGCCCGCGCAGGCCGTGTACTTGGAGCCGCGATTGTAGTCGTCACCCGACATCCCCATCGCGGCGCCGCGCTCCCCCGCGTAGGGACCGGCGTAGTTGCCGCCCCAGTTCCAGCTCTCATTCGACCACTCGATGTAGACGCGCAGCGATGGGTCGAGCCGCTCGTGGACGAGCTGAGCGAGGTTCCGCGCGAAGGACGGATCCTGGTCGCTCTTCGCGGGGACCGAGATCCAGCAGTCGACGTGCGCCCGGTTGCACAGGTCGACCTGCGCCTCGAAGGAGATTCGGAAACCGTCGACGATCTCGCCGGCCGGCACGCGCGCGCTCCAGTGCCCGTCGGGCCCGCCGCCGCCGATCTGCGCGCCGTTGCCGTTCCAGTTCATGAAGCGGAACACGCTGTACGACACGGAGTGCAGGTGATCGATGAGCGCCTGGTTCCAGTGGGTGCCGGAGCTGAAGACCCCGAAAGGCAGCCAGGTGTCGTTGATGCCCACCCGCATCGAGCTCGGCGCCGACGGGCGAGCCGGCGGCTGCGTCGGGGGCGTCGGGGGCGCGGGCGGCTCCGCCGGCGGCTGCATCGGGGGCGCGGGGGGCTCGGTCGGCTCCGCCGGCG
>JAGQJE010000137.1 GCA_020430775.1 Myxococcales bacterium | reverse complement strand
TCCGCCGCCGCGGAGCGCGCCGCCGCGTCTCGGGCCTCGTCCCGGAGCGCGTCGAGCCAGGCGTAGGCCGCCGCCCGCAGCGCGCGGACGCGGTCAGGCTGCGCGTCGGCGCGGTTGTCGCGCTCGCGCGGGTCGCGCTCGAGGTCGTAGAGTTCGAAGCGATCGAAGCGCAGGTCGGCGATGAGCTTGTAGGGCCACCGCACGACCATCTTTTCGTCGCGGACGGCGGCGAACGCGGGGCCGAGGTCTTGCGCCTCGCCGAGGAGGGTCGGGCGCAGGTCGACGCCCCGCATCGACACCGGCGCCTCGACGCCTACGAGCCCGAGCAGCGTCGGCGCGAGGTCGATCAGCTCGACCTGGTCGCGGACGCGCCGTGCAGGGACGCCGGGGACGGCGATGATCAGCGGGACGCGCGCTTGCTCGTCGTAGAGGCTCGACCCGTGTCCGACCCCTCCGTGGTCGCGGAGCTCTTCGCCGTGGTCTGACGTGACGACGACGATGACGTCCGAGCCGAGCCGGGCGCGCGCACCCGCGAGTAAGCGGGCGATGGCGTGATCGACGACGCGCACGTCTCCGTCGTAGCGATAGGCGTCCGAGGTGCCGAGCGACGTGTCGCGGTAGGGCGCGTGGACGTCGAAGTAGTGCACCCAGGTGAGGCTCGGAGGGCTGCCGAGGCGCACGATCTGGTCGAGCGAGGCGAGCGCGGCGTCGGTGAGCTCTTCGGCCCGGTACACGCCGTGGTCCACGCGCTCGAAGCCAAACGCGTCGCGCGCGTACTGGGCGAGGCGGGGGCCGTCCGTGTGGAAGATCCCGCGGATGAAGAACGCCGTGGTGCGGTAGCCGCCGGCGCGCAGCGCGGTCGCGAGCGTCGCGTCCGGCGTCGGGCCGCCGAGCTCGACCAGCTCGTGCAGGTAGGTCGAGGTCATCAGCGACGAGAGCGAGTAGCTGCTGTGCGGCGCGGCGCAGTAGGCGTGCTCGAAGAGGACCGCGTGGGCGGCGAGCTCGTCGAGCGCCGGCGTCAGGTGCCGCTCGTTGCCGTAGGCCCCGAGCCGGTCGGCGCGCAGCGCGTCGATGGTGATGAGCAAGATGTGCGCGTCCGGTCGCAGGACGGTCCCCGCGAGGCGCGCGGCGTCTCGACGTCGCTCGCGCTCGCGGCGGGCGGCGGCGACCGCGGCGCTGTCGACGGGCGCTGCGCGGGTCGCGGGCAGCAGGCGACTGACGAGCGGCATCAGCGAGTGGCTCGTCGCCGCGCGCGCGTCGAAGAGGGCCGCGTAGACGGTGAGGTTGTCGTGTCGGGTCATCGCGCCCGCGACGAAGGTGCCGGCGAGCGCGAGGGCGAGCGCGCGCGCCGCGAACGGATGGACGCCGGGCGTCGAGCGCGGCGTGCGCGAGACCGCGCGCGGACGCGCCGCGCGCCAGGCGGCTGCGACGCCGAGCCACGCGAACACCCAGCCGGCGAAGCTCAGCGCGGCGTGCAGCGGCTCGTAGAGGTTCGGGTAGGCGTGCTGGTCGAGCTTCGAGGCGACCCCGTACGCGGCGAAGCCGACTGCGCTCCAGGCGAGCGCGCGGCCGCGCGTCGCGTGCGGGAGCCTCGCCGTCCACCGCCAGGCGAAGCCGACGCTCGCCCACGTGAGGGCGAGCAGCGCGAGCACGGCCAGCACGGCGAGCCAGGAGGCACCCGGGGCGCGTGAGACGCGGGCGCTGGAGAAGACGCTGAGCCCTACCCACGACAGCGCCGGCGCGAGCGCGGCCACGACGGGGAGCGGCGCGCAGCGGGCGGCCCAGGCGGCGAGGCGCGGGTGGCCGCGGCGTCGGATCGCGGACGCCGCGAGGTCGCTGCCGCGGCGACCGGCGAGGGCGAGCGCCGCGAGCGCGACGGCGAGCAGCGCGCCCGCCGGGACCTCGAGGGCGACGAGCTGGGCGAGGAGCCGGGCGCGGTCACCCCACCGCGCGAGCCAGAGCCACAGCGCGCCGTAGTCGCCGAACGCGGTCGCGAGGCCGGCGAGCGCGCCGGTCAGCGCGGCGCGCGCGAGGACGGCTCGCGTGCGCGCGGCAGAGCAGGGTGGGCTCATCAACTGCCGATGCGGAGCATGAGACGAACCATGGAAGAGCTTATGAATGGCTCGTCCGTTGGTTGCAATGTCCGCGCGCCTGAATATAGTAGTCCCGATGCGGCATTGTTTATGGTAAGTATCAGCGCTTTATGTGCTGAGCGAGCCGGCGACACGACGCGACGAACCTGCAGATTTCCTCTTCAACAAACGCCCGCAACATGCGGGTGCTTCCAACAGGCCGAACGGTTCGGCTACGACGCGTCGGTCGCGCACCCACTCGAGCAGTGCTCACCCTCCTGAGCCGATGATCGCGTCGGCCCAACCCAAGGATACGCATGGCAGAAACAACGAAGAATCGTCGTTCCGCAGCGCGCGGGCGCGGCAGCAAAGAGGCCGTGGCGAAGCGCCGCGCGGCGCGGGAGCTGAACAGCCTGCTCGGGAAGAGCAGGACGGCGGACCACAAGCTGGATGGCCGCACCGAGAAGCGCCGCCGCAGGCTATTTCAAGAGCTCCTCGAGGGCCGGAACGGCGAGCCGCTCAAGCCCATCGATGTGGTGAGCCACACCGATGAGCTCCTCCAGCTCGGCGAGTCGTTCGCCTCCCTGCGCAAGGCCGGCGTGAAGCCTCGCAAGATCGCGCTCGACGAATCGATCGTGGCCTCGATCGAGAAGACGCAGGCCGCGTACAGCTTCAAACCCGCGTCGTGGAAGATCCTCGGCGTGAGCATCGACGAGAACGGGTCCGTCGTCGCCAAGTCGCGGCGCAAGCGCTCGAGCAAGTGAGCTCGGGCTACCCCTCGTCCTCCTGAACGCCAGCCGCCGCCCGTCTCTGCGCTTCGCGATGGACACGGCGGCGTGGAAGCGCTACACAGGCCAGCCATCCGCAGCCGGCGACCCGTCCGTCGCCGCTCGGCGCCGTAGCCAAGTGGTAAGGCAGAGGTTTGCAAAACCTCCATTCACCGGTTCGAATCCGGTCGGCGCCTCCCCCGCTCCCTGCCTCGCTCGCGCCCGCTCGCCCGCGCGTCCATCTACCCGCTGGGCGCGGCCAACCCCTCTGTGGTAGGCAGCGTCTATGACGAGCAGCACCGACTCCTTCGACAGCCGCGCGACCCTCCGGATCGGAGGACACGAGGTAGACATATTTCGCCTCGCGGCGCTCACACGCGCAGGGTTCGAGGGGGTCGACACCCTCCCGTATTCGATCCGCGTGCTCCTCGAGAATCTCCTCCGGCACGAGGACGGACAGAGCGTATCGAGAGACGACATCGAGGCGGTCGCCCGCTGGGAGCCGCGCGCCGAACCGTCGACGGAGATCGCGTTCCGGCCGGCCCGGGTCCTGATGCAGGACTTCACGGGCGTGCCGGCGGTAGTCGATCTCGCCGCGATGCGCGACCAGTTCGCGAAGATGGGCGGCGACCCGTCGCGCATCAACCCGCTTCAGCCGGCCGACCTCGTCATCGACCACTCGGTGCAGGTCGACGCGTACGGGCTGCCGACGTCGTTTCGGACGAACGTGAAGCGCGAGTTCGAGCGCAACCTCGAGCGCTATCAGTTCTTGAAGTGGGGGCAGCGCGCGTTCCAGAACATGCGCGTCGTCCCGCCCGGCACCGGGATCGTCCACCAGGTGAACCTCGAGTACCTCGCGCACGTCGTGTTCGTCCGCGAGGGCGAGCGCACCGTCGCCTACCCGGACTCGCTCGTCGGGACCGACTCCCACACCACGATGATCAACGGCCTCGGCGTGCTCGGCTGGGGCGTCGGCGGCATCGAGGCCGAGGCGGCGATGCTCGGCCAGCCCATCAGCATGCTGCTGCCGCAGGTCGTCGGGATGCGCCTCACCGGCACGCTGCGCGAGGGCGCGACCGCGACCGACGTCGTGCTGATGGTGACCGAGATGCTCCGCCGCAAGGGTGTCGTCGGCAAGTTCGTCGAGTTCTTCGGCGAGGGGCTGCGCGGGCTCGCGCTGGCCGACCGCGCCACCATCGCGAACATGGCGCCGGAGTACGGCGCGACGATGGGCTTTTTCCCCGTCGACGAAGAGACCCTCGCGTACCTGCGCTTCACCGGACGCGACGAGGCGCACGTGCAGCTCGTCGAGCGCGTGCTCAAGGAGCAGGGGCTCTTCCACGACGCGAGCGCGCCCGAGCCGCGCTTCACCGAGACGCTCGCGCTCGACCTCGGGGACGTCGTCCCGTCGATCGCCGGCCCGAAGCGCCCCCAGGATCGCATCGCGCTCACGGACGCGAAGGACGCCTATCTGCGCGTGCAGGAGTCGTTCGGGGCCGAGCCGGGCGCCGGCGTCGAGGTCACCCGCGGCGGCGAGACGTTCCGGCTCGAAAACGGCGCCGTCGTCATCGCCGCGATCACGAGCTGCACGAACACCTCGAACCCCGCCGTGATGCTCGCGGCCGGGCTCGTCGCCCGCAAGGCGCGGGAGGCCGGCCTGATGACCAAGCCCTGGGTCAAGACGAGCCTGGCGCCCGGCTCGCAGGTCGTCACCGAGTACCTCGACGCCTCCGCGCTCACCGAGGATCTCGACGCGCTCCGGTTCAACCTCGTCGGCTATGGCTGCACGACCTGCATCGGCAACTCCGGCCCGCTCGACCCCGAGATCGCCGAGGCGGTCAAGGAGCACGACCTGCTCGTCACCTCGGCGCTGAGCGGCAACCGCAACTTCGAGGGCCGCGTGAACCCGCTCACCCGAGCGAACTACCTCGCGTCCCCGCCGCTCGTGGTGGCGTACGCGCTCGCCGGCCGGATGGACATCGACTTCGACAGCGAGCCGCTCGGGCAGGGCAGCGAGGGGCAGGACGTCTATTTGAGAGACATCTGGCCGACGCAGGCCGAGGTGACCGAGGTGATGCGCAACGCCGTCCGGCGCGAGCAGTTCATCGAGCGCTACGGCGAGGTGCTCGTCGGTCCGCCCGAGTGGCAGGCGGTCGAGTCGCCGAGCGGTGACCGCTACGCGTGGGACGACGCGTCGACGTACGTGCGGCTGCCGCCCTTCTTCGAGGGCGTCGAGGCGGGCGCGCCGGAGCCGCCCGGTGACATCGAAGGCGCGCGCGTGCTCGCGATGCTCGGCGACAGCGTGACGACCGATCACATCTCGCCGGCCGGGTCGATCGCGCCGGACAGCCCCGCGGCGGAGTACCTGCGCGCGCACGGCGTCGAGCGACGTGACTTCAACAGCTACGGCAGCCGCCGCGGCAACCACGAGGTCATGATGCGCGGCACCTTCGCCAACATTCGGCTGCGCAACCTGCTCGCCCCCGGCACGGAGGGCGGCGTCACGCGGCACCTCCCGGACGGCGCGCAGATGTCGATCTTCGACGCGGCCATGCAGTACCAGCGCGAGGGCACGCCCCTGGTCGTCCTCGCGGGCAAGGAGTACGGCACCGGCTCCTCGCGCGACTGGGCCGCGAAGGGCACCTACCTGCTCGGCGTCAAGGCGGTCATCGCGCAGAGCTACGAGCGCATCCACCGCTCGAACCTCATCGGGATGGGGGTGCTCCCGCTCGAGTACCTCGGCGGGGCGACGCGCGAGTCGCTCGGGCTGACGGGCGAGGAGGTCTACGCGATCGCGGGTCTCGCCGGCGGGCTCGCGCCCGGGGCGAAGCTCGCGGTCTCGACCGACACCGGGGTGACGTTCGACGTGCGCGCGCGCCTCGATACCCCGCAGGAGGTCGCGTATTACGTGCACGGGGGCATCCTCCAGTACGTGCTGCGCCAGCTCGCCGCCAAGTAGGCGAGGGCGGCTCGCGCCGCCCGGGGCATGCCCACCGACCAGGGGAGACAGACCGCATGAGCCAGGAAGCACTCGAGGGCGAGATCAAGGCCCTCATCGTCGACGCGCTGATGCTCGACGACGTGACCGCCGACGAGATCGAGTCCGACGCGCCGCTCTTCATCGAGGGGCTCGGGCTCGACTCCATCGACGCGCTCGAGCTCGCCATCGCCATCGACAAGACCTACGGCGTGCGCATCGACGCCGAGGACGAGGGCACGCGCGAGGTCTTCAGGAGCGTGCACAACCTCGCCCGCTACGTCGCCGAGCACCGCGCGGCGCCCTGAGCCTGCCGCCGTGACCGACCCGATCGCCGGCGCAGGCTCGGCTCCCGGCGTCACCGCGGCGCCGGACGCGTCGCGCGCTGGGGGCGGCCCGGGTACGGCCTCCGCGGCGACCGCGGGGTCGGCGGCCCACCGACCGGTCGTCGTCGTGCCGTCGTACGACAACCCGCGCACGGTCGGCGACGTCGTGCGTGCAGCGCGCGAGGCCGTGCCGGACGTGATCGTGGTCGACGACGGCAGCGCCGAGGCGGGGCGCCTCGCGATCGCGGCGCTCGCCTCGGAGCCGGGCGTCGTCGTACACCGCCGCGAGCGCAACGGCGGCAAGGGCGCCGCGGTCAAGGACGGCCTGCGCCTCGCCGCGCAGCGCGGGTTCACCCACGCGGTGCAGGTCGACGCCGACGGCCAGCACGACCTCGCGGACCTGCCCAAGCTCCTCGCGGCCTCGCGCGCGTCTCCCGCTGCGCTCGTGCTCGCCACGCCGGTCTTCGACGCCAGCGCGCCGCGCGGGCGCCGCTGGGGCCGCCGCATCAGCGTCTTCTGGACCCGCCTCGAGACCGGAGGCCGGCACATCGAGGACCCGCTCTGCGGCTTCCGCGTGTACCCGCTGCCCATCGCCGCCGAGGTCCGCGCGCGCGGCGATCGGATGGACTTCGACCCGGAGATCGCCGTGCGGCTCGTCTGGGCGGGCGTGCCGACCGTCAACATCCCGACGCGCGTGCGCTACATCCCGAGCGCCGCGGGCGGCGTCTCACACTTTCAGCTCGTCCGCGATAACGTCCGCATCAGCCTGATGCACTCGCGCCTGATGGTGCGGCGCGTCTTCCGGCTGCTCTTCGGTGGGCTGCTGCGGTGAGCGTGGCATCGGGCGCGCGGCCCTCGGCGCCTGCCCGCGGAGGTCACAGCCGCGCGTGCGGGATGGCGAGCACGTCCTGCACGCACGCGGCGCCGGTCAGCAGCATGACGAGCCGGTCGACGCCGAGCGCGTTGCCGCTGCAAGGCGGGAGCCCCTCCTCGAGCGCGGCCAAGAAGCGCGCGTCGATGGGGTAGACGGGCAGCCCGGCCTCCCGCCGCGCGTGTTGGTCGCGCTCGAGGCGCGCGCGCTGCTCGGCGGCGTCCGTCAGCTCGTCGAAGCCATTGCACAGCTCTATCCCGGCGATGAACGCCTCGTAGCGGAGCGCGAGGGTCGGCTCGTCCGGGCTCAGGCGCGCGAGCGAGGCCATCGACGCCGGCCAGTGCGTGAGGAACACCGGACGCTCCGCGCCGAGCGCCGGCTGGACGCGCTCGACCATCGCGCGGAAGAAGCGCTCCTCGTCTGGCAGGAGGTCCCACATCGAGCAGCCGGCGAGCTCGCGGTACGCATCGTCCACCCGGACGCGGGGCCAGGGCGGGCGCAGATCGATGCGTCGGCCGTCGACCTCGCACGCCGCCTCGCCCGAGCGTGCGCGCGCCAGCGCAGCGACGAGCTGCTCGGTCTGCGCCATGGTCGTCTCCGCGCTCGCCCCCTCGCTCGCGTCGTACCACTCGAGCATCGTGAACTCCGGCTCGTGCAGCGCGCCGAGCTCCTCGCGGCGGAAGGTCTTGCAGACCTGGTACACGCGCGCGACGCCGCCCGCGACGACGCGCTTCATCTGGTACTCGGGGCTCGTGATGAGCCACCGCGGGCCGGCGTCGGTCGCGACCTCGAACGCCGCGAGGTGCAGGTCGAGGCCCGGGCTCGGCACGACGAGGGGCGTCTGCACCTCGAGGAAGCCGCGCCCGTCGAAGAACGCGCGGACCTCGCGGAGGATGGCCGCTCGTTCGCGCAGGCGCTCGACGCGCGCGGAGTCGAACCACGCGCGCTCGCCCCGTCCGCCGGGCGCTGTGCTCACGCGCTCAGCCCTTGGCGCGCTCTACATACTCGCCAGTGCGGGTGTCGATCTTGAGCCGGTCGCCCTGGTTCACGAAGAGCGGGACGTTGACGACCATGCCGGTCTCGAGCTCGGCGGGCTTGGTCGTGTTGCTGCTCGTGTCGCCCTTGAAGCCCGGCTCGGTGCTGACCACCTCGAGCTCGACGAAGGTGGGCGGGGTGACGCCGATCGGCTTCCCCTCGAAGAACATCACGTCCACCTCGGTCCCGTCGAGCAGGTAGTAGACGTTGTCGCCGAGCTGCTCGTTCGACAGGCGGATCTGCTCGTAGTTCGTCGTGTCCATGAAGACCCGCACGTCGCCCTCCGGGTAGAGGTACTGCATCGTGCGCTCTTCCGTGTCGGCTTTGTCGAGCTTCTCACCGCTCTTGTACGTCCGCTCGAGCGTCGAGCCGGTCATCATGTTCTTCATCTTCGTGCGGAAGAACGCCTGACCCTTGCCCGGCTTGACAAACTGGCTCTCGACGACGATGTAGGGCTGCCTGTCGATGACGAGCTTGAAGCCCTTTCGAAGGTCGGTTGTGTCGGCCACCTAGTTGACTCCGATCTGCTGTGACGCGACCACCAGGTCGCTCGGTCCGGAGACGCTCGCGTCGCGCTCCGCGGTGACGCGCAGCTCGAACGATCGCACCGGCGCCACCATCGACAGCCGCCCCTCGCGGCTGGCTTCATCATACTGGAGCGTGCCGCGCGCGAGAACCGAGGGCTGACCGCCGTGTGCGGCGGCGGCGGCGGGGCCGAGGAGCCACACCACGTAGGCCGCGTGCCCGGGCGCGATGTGCTCGGGCGACGGGAGGTGGTCGAGCTCGAGGTCGACGCGGGGTGGGCGGGCGTCGGCGTCGACGCGCGCGACCCCGCTCACGCTCTCGGCGCGCGCGGTCCCGACGACCATGTACGGCCGGCTGCTCGCGCATCCGATGGCGACGGCGCTGGCGAGCACGGTCACGGCGAGTGGGAGCTTCGTGCGACGCATGACGTTCGGGCGAGGCATGTAATTTGTGCGCCTCGCGACGTCAAGGCCCAGGCGACGTCGGGGGCATGCTCGGGTGCGGGATCGGGTGCGGGTGCGGGATCGGGGTCGGGATCGGGCGCATGCTCGGGAGCGGGTGCGGGTGCGGGTGCGATTCATGGGAAGGAAGGCGGTTTTTTTGGTGGGTCGGCGGACGGCGGAGGCGGCCGGGCGCATGGGCGGCGCGTGCGAGAGGTCTCGCGCCGTTTCGTCGATGGGATCGGCTCTGGGCCGTTCG
>JAGQJE010000136.1 GCA_020430775.1 Myxococcales bacterium | reverse complement strand
TGTCGACCTTGCCCGCGTCGATGTCGGCGAGCAGGCGCTGGAGCGCGGGGCGCTCGATGTTCGCGCCGGTGAAGCCGCCGTCGTCGTAGCGCTCGGGCAGCGCCTCCCAGCCCTCGCCCCGCATCGCGCGGATGTAGAACTCCGCGGCCTCGCGCTGGGCGTCGAGGGTGTTGAAGTCGGACTCGAGCCCCTCGCTCGTCGACTTGCGGGTGTAGATGGCGCAGCGCACCCGCCGTGGCGCCTCGGCGGCGCCGCTCTGCGTGCCTCGGCTCATCCCTCCCCTCCGCCCGCGCGCGAGCGCTTCTTGCGCTGGGTCAGGCCAGCCCACAGGAAGCCGTTCCAGCTCGTGCCGGTGACCTCGCGGGCGATGGTCGAGAGGCTCGTGTAGTGGCGGCCCTGGTACTCGAAGCCGTCCTTGAGCACGCGGATCTCGTGGACGACGCCGTCGTGCTCGCGGTGGATCACGGTGCCCACCGGCGGCAGGCGCGGGTCGCGGGGCGGCTCGTCGGGATCGGGCGCGGGCGGCAGCGTCGGCGCGGTCGCGGGGCGCGTGCGCACGCCCTGGCCCTCGGCGAGGTCGGCGATGCGCGCGCGGGCCTCGTCGCTGAGCGTCACGCCGGTGGCGACCTCCTGGGCGCGGAAGAAGCAGCGGCGGATGAGCCACTCGCGGTTGCGGGCGTTCGTCGCCTTGCCGTAGGCGTCGTAGTAGGTGTCCTGCAGCTCGCGCACCGGCATGGCGCGGAGGGCCTCGAGCCGCTGGCGGAGCTCCTCCTCGACGTCCGCGCCGGCGGGGCGCGTCTGGAGGGCGGATCGGTTCATGCGGTCCTCCATGGTGGGGGTTCGGGTGGCGCCGAGCCGTCGCGCTCGGCTGTCGGCATACACGCTTCCTTTCGCGGCCCCAGCAAGCGGCTTCTCGAAGCGAAAACAACCACTTGAGACGCGGTTGACTGGCCGGGCTCAGTCATCGTGCCAGCCCCCGCCGCCGTAGCCGGCGCCGCCCTTGCCCTCGGGCTCGCCCTGCGGGAAGTCGTCCACGTCGAGCAGGCGCTTGGCGGCCTCGAGGTCGATCAGCGCGGCCCGCCGCTTGTCGGCGCGGGAGCCGAAGCTCACCGGCCGGCTGACGTCGACGACGTAGCCGCCGCGGCGCTGGTTCTCCTGCAGCTGGCGGACGAGCGCCTTCTTGTCGAGGACCTCGCCCTCGTAGCCGACGCGCCGCGCGTGCTCGGCGTAGGCGGCGTGGCAGGAGGCGACGTGCAGCGCGAGGTGGCCGCCCGAGTAGGTGTACTGGCGGCCGTCCTGGATGCCGCCGCTGACGGCGAGGCTCGAGAGGATCTCGAGGAAGTAGTCGAGGCC
>JAGQJE010000135.1 GCA_020430775.1 Myxococcales bacterium | reverse complement strand
GCCCGACCATCGTCACCTTGAACCCAGACCGCATCGTCGACGTGCGCGCCAAAGCCCCCGCAACGGCCGCCTAGGACCGACACCCGCACAATCACCCGACCCGACAACTACCTTGACGAGCGCCGGTCGGGAACAGGCGCGGGCACGGGCGCTGGGGCGGGCGCGGAATCGGGGGCGGGCGTGGGCGTGCGGTCGGGGGCTGGGGGCTGGGCGGCAGCCACGGGCGCGGACGCGCTCGTCTCTGCCCGCGCGGCGCACTGGGAGACCAGCGGGCGGCGGCCTAGTTCAACACCATCGTCTTCTCGATTCCGTTCCAGCTCGCACGGACTTCATCGCCGGGTTTGTAGTCCTGCCCAAACAACCAGGCCCCGAACACAGACTCGAGCGGACGCCCTGCCAACGTGACGACCGGATCGAGCCCGATGATGCTACGACCATCGGCGGTCACGCCCAGAACGGATATCGCTACACTTTGGTTCGCTGCCAATACATCGATCGATAGATTCACGATGTCGTCCGGCGCAACCGCAGTGACGTAACCTCCGGCTGTTGTAGACGCATTGAGACGGGTGTCCGCAAGGTAGCTTCCAGGAGCTAAGAACTTGAATGTCTTAACCCAGTTCTCATCTCCTGCAACCACGTTTTCCTGGTCCATGAATCTCACTTCGCTCACGAGTGGGATTGCATCATCATCGGTGGTGACTTGAGCGCTCAGAAGCACGCCGTGATTTACGATGACTCCCCACGGCGTCGGCACGGGAGGGAGCAGAGGCTCAAGGCCGTTCTGCGCTGGGACGAACTTCAAAGCGAGCGATTGGCTCACCACGAGTCGTACCGTTGATACCACCGCACCCCCAAGGGTGAGCTCGATCGCCTCGCGACCTTTGTTCTTCGCGAGAATGGTCAGGCGTTTAGGGTTCGACGTGTCATCCAGCTTCACGCTAGCCACGTCGCTGTGCGGATCCACGACGACGCCGACGTCCGCGTCGAAATAGCAACCAAACGGAGCTCCCTCCAGATCGACCTCCAGCGCCGTGTTGGGACGCATGATGACGGGGCGGTCGTAGACGGCCACGGGTGTGACGCCGTCGCACGCGAATGGGGCGGAGTTGTCAGCCGTGCACCCCATGAGTGCTGCGCTGAGCGTTGCAGCCAACAAGAGTAGAGTCGTTCGAGTCATGGAGACCCCCCTTCTTCCAGACTGCGAAGCAACCGCCATGCCAACGGAAAACGCCACAGCTTGGATATGTTGAGGCGAAGAGGCGTGAAGCCGCGACCACACTGGGCTGAAACGACCACTAGCCGCGAGCGCGCGAGCCACCGTGCGCTCGGCGGCATGGGCACCTCGCGGCCCCCAAAGCGACCACGCTTCGCGCGAGCCCACACGGTCGGGGCCCAAGCGTCTGAAATCGCCCTGGTCTTCGCCACACACGACCGCTCGCCCAAGCCTCTGAGATCCTGACGCGCTCGGCAAGCGCCTGATCTTGGGGGGCTGGCGAGGCGAAGAAAAGTCACAATCCTGACGAGCCCGTGTCAGGATCTCGGAGCCTAGTGAATCAGGGAGACTATTCAATGAAGCTGACCGTCATCCTCACCAGCACCCGGCCGGGCCGAGTCGGAGAGACCGTCGCCGACTGGTTCCACGGCTACGCGACGGCCCACCCCGCCGGGTTCGACATCGGGTTCGCGGACCTCAAAGAGGTCAACCTGCCCCTGCTCGACGAACCCAATCATCCAGCGCTGCACAAGTACGAGCACGCGCACACCAAGCGCTGGTCGGAGATCGTCGCGAGTTCCGATGCGTTCGTTTTCGTGCTGCCGGAGTACAACTACACGGCGCCGCCATCGTTCATCAACGCGGTGGATTACCTGTACCAGGAATGGAACTACAAGCCGGCCGGCTTCGTGACCTACGGCGGCGTCTCCGGTGGCATTCGCTCGACCGAGACCGCGAAGCACCTCCTGACTTCCGTCGAGATGGCGCCGATCAAGCAGCAGGTGATGATCCCCATGGTGGCGAAGCACCTCGAGGACGGCGTGTTCAAACCGACAGAGATTCACGAAAAGAGCGCCCAAACCATGCTCGATGCCCTCGCCCGCTGGGCCAAGGCGCTAAAGAGCATGCGCTGAGTCCAGCGTCACCAAGGAGAAGAACCATGATGCAAGTACGCAGGGCCTCTGACCGCGGCGTGGCCGAGCACGGCTGGCTGAGTTCGCGCCACACGTTCTCGTTCGCCGGCTACGTCGATCCGGATCAGATCGGCTTCTCTGATCTGCGCGTGATCAACGAAGATCGGGTGGCGCCGGGCCAGGGCTTCGGCACGCACCCACACCGCGACATGGAGATCTTCTCCTACGTGCTCGAAGGCGTCCTGGCGCACCGGGACAGCATGGGCACCGGGTCCGAGATCAAGCCCGGCGATGTGCAGTTCATGAGCGCCGGCAGCGGCGTGACCCACAGCGAATTCAACGGCTCCGAGGAAGCGCCGGTGCATTTCCTGCAAATCTGGATCGTGCCGGAACGCAGAGGTGGGGCGCCGTCCTACCAGCAGCAGCACTTCAGCGAAGCGGACAAGCGGGGACGCCTGCGCCTGATCATCTCGCCGGATGGCCGCGACGGCTCGCTGCGCATTCAGCAGGACACCCGCATCTACGCCGGTCTCTTCGACGGCGACGAGAGCGCCACATTGACGCTGGACAAGGACCGCCACGCCTACGTCCACGTCGCCCGCGGCAGCGTCGAGCTCAACGGCGTGGCGCTAGAGGCCGGCGACGGCGTCCGCCTGCGCAACCCGCAGACGCTGCGCCTCAGCGCCGGCAAGGACGCCGAGGTCCTCGTCTTCGACCTCCGCCCCAACGAGCTCCCCCAAATGCCCTGAGGTGCGGCAAGGCGGCAGCCCTGCGAGGCCAGCATGCCCGACTCAGCGCCAGGGCGCGCCCAGCTCGAGCTCGATGGCGTCAAACAGCTCGGCACGGACCCCGGCATCGCCCTCGTACGACCCCACCAAGCGGTAGCTCTCACCGTCGAGCCGGTAGACCTCTAGCAGCCTTGGCTCTGGGTCGATCAGCCACACGTGCCCCACGGCCTCTCGGGCGTGGACCGGCATCTTGCGGACGCGGTCGTGAGCGCGCGTGCCTCGACGCGGGGCGCGCGTGTGTGTGCAGCTCGCCACCGATGATCTCCCCGATGTGGTGCTCGGCGATCTCGTAGAGGTCCTCGTACCTTGCCCTACGCCGTTGCGGCTCCGCCATCCGGGGCTTGCAGCGTCTCGTCGCCGAGGACCTTCACGGCGCTGTCGTTGACCTCGAGCGCGTCGTAGAACGCCAGCTCGTCCGACCTGAGGTGCGGCGCCTCACCGCAACGGTCCGCCTCACGCATCTCCTTGGCGAGATCGATCAGCTCCTCGAGCACCTGCGCGGCCTCGATGGCGCGGTCTTGGTAGCGCCCGAGCGACTTCTCGAGCAGCTCGGCGAACGATCGAGACTGGACGAGAGTTTGCCGCGAGCGAGTCTTGATTCCAGCGCCGAGCAGCTTCCCCAAGAATTCGGCGGCGAGGTTCTTCTGCGGCATCCCGCGGACCTCGGCGAGCAACTGCTCCGACGACATGGAGCGGTCCGTCTTCCTGGGCCGGCACGTGCTCTTGCGCGGCCGGCAGCAGCGAGAGGCGCTGGCCCAGCGAGCCCGTCGTCCAGGCGCGGGTCTGGATCGCGCGCGGAGCCGGGGGAGGGAGGGTCTGGGTCGGCGCAGGACTTGAGCATGGGGGCGTCCGGATGGATGCTGGCGTTGTCTACAACCGTCACGACGATCGTCGCGCCCGAAAAGCGCGCGAGGCTGCGCATGGGGCCGCCGACGCCGCACCCGACGTCGAGGACGCGCATCCCCGGCGCGAGGGCTAGCCACGACGCGAGGAAATGCTGATGCCGCGCGATGCTCGCGTCGAAGGTCTCGCCCCGATGGCGCGGCGCGAAGTGGAAGCTCTCCCCCCACCCGAAGGCGTCGAAGTCGGTGACGAGATTTTAGAAGCTCTGCGCCTTGTCAGCGTGGCCGGCCTTGCGCGCGACGAGGTCACCACCCTCCGACTCGTCGTGGAAGCCTCGGTGCGCGTGCACCGCTTCGCGGATATCGCCACGGGTGTGCGCCTCGCGCGGAGCGCGTCCGTTCGGTCGTTCCACTGGCTTCCTTTCCATCAAGCTGTCCCGCCCACCGCGCCAGTGCGACGCCGCGGGCGGGACGAACTGAGGGAGCGCGTCCCCCGGTGGGCCAGGGTTAGCGCCAGTCGTAGGAGAGGTCGGCGTAGAGGCCGTTGAGGCGCATCTCGTAGTGGCCGGCCTCGTCGCAGGTGAGCGGGCACATGGGCTTGCCGGCGGCGACCTCGGCCTCGGTGACGTGGGCTTTGCCCATGCGGAAGGCGTAGGCGAGGTTCGCCTCCCAGGGGCCCTGCTTGTAGCCGAGGCCGACCGTGCCGACGTGGGTGGAGCTTGGCGGGGTGCCGAACGCCGTCGGGAACATGCGGTTGGTGGTCTTCTGGTCCCAGATGTAGCCGAGCCGGAACGCCATGCGGTCGTGCTTCAGAAAGCGCGCCTCGAGGCCGGTGCGCAGCGTGAGCTGGTCTTCCCACGCGAAGACGTTGTCGGTCACGTCGTTGCCACCGACGCGGATGGTGGTCACGCGGTTTTCGTGGTTGACGCCGTACTCGAGGTCGACCGCCGCGCCGAACCACGCGTAGTCGGCGCGGATGCCGAAGCTCAGCCGCGGGGGCAGCTTGAAGCGCGCCGAGACGTCCTTCACCTCGGTGTTCGCGAGCGTGCCGCTGCCCGACGTGAGCGTGGTGTTGGCGCGGTGGCGGTAGGCGATGCCGATCGCGACGTTGTCCGTGAAGCGCCACTGGAGCCCGAGGCGAAAGCTCGCCCAGTTGACGCCGCGCAGGTCGGCGTCGAGCGAGGTGTTGGAGCCGTCGGTGAGACGGGTCACCCGCTCGAGGCGCACGACGGTGATGCGATAGCTCGCCCCGATGCTCAGCCCGATGGCGGGGATGTTCATGGCGACGCCGGGCGCGATCTCGATGAAGGTGAGGCGCGTCTTGTCGAAGGTCGGCGACGAGTCCCCCGGCAGCTCGTAGCGGTACGTGCCCGAGGCGGCCGCCACCGGGAAGACGGCGAGCCCCACGGTGAACCAGGGGTGCACTCGGTAAGCGCCGCCCACGAGGAAAAAGGGCGCGTTCGTGCGCTCGGACCAGATGTCCTGGTTCGGCGCGCCGGGAGAGGCTTTGAGCTTGCCCGTGATGAACGAGAGGTCGCCGAGGAGGCTCGCCTTGCCGACGTTGCCGAGCCCGGCCGGGTTCATGAAGAGGGCCGTGGCGCTGCTCACCGTCGAGACGCCGGTCCCGCCCATGCCCATGTTGCGGGCCGAGTACAAGACGGGGATGTCGTAGCCGCCGGCGTGGGCCGCCGGCGCGAGCCCTCCGCAGCACAGCGCCCCGACCAGCGCCCACCCCGCGACCCTCAGCAACCCTCTCATCACGCCTCCGCCCTGTCCGGCTCTTTGCGCGCACACCCGGCGCGCGCCGCCCCGACGATAGCCCACGAGGCGCGCTACCGTGCAGCTTTCCGGGCGGTCAGCGCCCGCCGAGGGAGAAGAAGGCCTTGATGCGATCGAGCAGCTCGCCGCGGCTCGGCTCGGGCGGCACGGTCCCTGGAGTCTGCGACTCGGTCTGCAGGCGCGCCTCGATCGACGCGTGCCGTCGCGCGAGGGCGTCGCTCAGCACCACCGCCAGCTCGGGCGCCGCCTCGAGCACCGGCTGCAGCGCGTCCTTGCCGATCGCGAGCAGCTCCGTGTCCACCGTCGCCTGCACCGAGGCGCTCCTCTGCTCCCCCGTGAGCATCGACATCTCGCCGAAGAACTCGCCCTCGGTGAGCTTCGCCACCTCGATGGGCGCGCCCGCGCCGATGTCGGCGAGCACGCGCACCGCGCCCTCCTCGATCAAGAAGAGCTCGCTCCCTGCGTCGCCCTCGCGGATGACGAACTCGCCGGGCGCGAACACCCGCAGCTCTGCCATGTCCGCGATGCGCGCCTTGGCCTCGTCCGGCAGGGCATCGAGCAGGTCGATGCGTCCGAGCGCGCTCACCCGCGCCCCGCGCGCGTTCGCGCGCCGCTCGGCCACCGTGTCGGCGCCTGCCTCCCGCAGCTCGACCGAGCGCATGGGCGCCTGGATGGGAATGCGCTGGCGCGCGAGCGCGTACCAGACCCGCTCTCGAACCGCGCTCGTGATGAGCTCCGAGCGGTGGTACTCGTTCAGGTAGAAGCGCACGCGGTAGAGCACTCCGCGCTCGCTGAAGTCCGACACGATCGCGGAGACGTCGGGCACGCGCAGCACGCCGTCGACAGAGCGCGCAGCTTCCTCGAGCCAGTCGCGCATCTTCGCGGGCCGCACGGAGAACGGGACGGCCACCTCGACCTCGCGGCGCACCGCCCGGCCGGGCCGGTTGAAGTTCACGAGCGGCGTCTTCGCGAGCAGCGAGTTCGGGACGGTGATCTCTTCTTTGCTGAGCGTGAGCACCTTCACCGCGCGCCAGTTCAGCTCGACCACCTGGCCGACGCGGTCCGCGCGGTCCGCCTCCCCGAAGCGCACCCAGTCGCCCCGCTCGAAGGGCCGCTGCGCCTGGATCGCGAGGCCCGCGAAGAGGTTGCCGAGCGTGTCCTGCAGCGACAAGCCGATGACGGCGGTGAACACGGCCGACGTGGCGAGCAGGCTCGCCGGGTTCGCGCCCGCGGCGTGCAGGACGATGAAGATGATCGCGCCGTAGATGAGCCCCTGCGTGAGGTCGAGGAGGATCTTCGGCGCGGGGCGGTCGAGCTTGCGGCTCACCAGGACGTGCACGCCGAGCAGAAAGAGGCCGCGGCCGAGCGACGCGAGCAAGAAGAAGAGAGCCGCGTGCCCGAGCCAGACCCGCCCGAGGCTGCCCGCGGGCGTCGCCGCGCGGAGCAGCGCGAACACGAGGTTTGCGAGGAGCAGGAGCGCCGGACCGCGCGCCAGTTCGCGCTCGTCCTTCGGCAGGACGACGAAGCGCAGCACCACGATCAGCGCCAGCGCGAGGAGGATGCCGTGTCCGCCGAAGTTCGTCGCCTGCAGCGCGTCGTGCCAGAAGGTCAACACCGCGCCCCCCATCCCAGCCACGGGCTACCGTCGGGCGTCGAGGGGCACGTAGTCGCGGGCGTCGGCGCCGAGGTAGACCTGCCGCGGCCGGTGGATCTTCTGCTCCGGATCGCTCAGCAGCTCCTCCCACTGCGCGAGCCAGCCGGGGGTCCGCCCGATGGCGAAGAGCACGGGGAAGATGTCCATCGGCAGGCCCATCGCCTGGTAGATGAGGCCCGAGTAGAAGTCGACGTTCGGGAAGAGCTTGCGCGAGACGAAGTAGTCGTCCTCGAGCGCGATCTTCTCGAGCTCGAGCGCGATGTCGATGAGCGGGTTGCGACCGACGGCGTCGAACACGTCGTGCGCGAGCTGCTTGATGACCTTCGCGCGCGGGTCGTAGTTGCGGTAGACGCGGTGGCCGAAGCCCATCAGCCGGACGTCGCCCTCTTTCACGCGGCGCATGAAGTCCCCGATGGCCTTCGGCGTCCCGATCTCCTCGAGCATGCGGATGACCGCCTCGTTGGCGCCGCCGTGCAGCGGGCCGTACAGCGCCGCGCACGCCGCGGACAGGGCGCTGTAGGGGTCCGCCTGCGACGACCCGACGCCGCGCATCGCGCTGGTCGAGCAGTTCTGCTCGTGGTCGGCGTGCAGGATGAAGAGCACGTCGAGCGCCTTTTCGACGGCGGGGTCCGGGCGGTACTTCACCTCGGTCATCTTGAAGAGCATGTTGAGGAAGTTGCCGGCGTAGCTGAGGTCGTTGTCGGGGCGGACGTAGTGCAGCCCTCGCCGGTGTCGGTAGGCGTACGCGGCGATCGTCGGCATCTTCGCGATGAGCCGCGTGACCTGGAGGCGCCGCACCTCGGGGTCGGCGAGGTCCTTCGCCTCCGGGTAGAAGGTCGACAGCGCCGCGACGGTGCTGACGAGCGTGCCCATCGGGTGCGCGTCATAGCGGAACGCGTCGATCAGCTCGCGGATGTTCTCGTGCACCATCGTGTGGTGCGTGATGTCGTGGGTGAAGTCGTCGAGGGTGTCGGCGTCAGGCAGCTCGCCGGAGATGAGCAGGTAGGCGGTCTCGAGGAAGCTCGAGCGCTCGGCGAGCTGCTCGATCGGGTAGCCGCGGTAGCGGAGCACGCCCTTGTCGCCGTCGATGAAGGTGATGCGGCTCGTCGTGCTCGCCGTGTTCTTGTACGCGGGGTCGTACGACATCATCCCGAAGTCGTCCGGGCCGACCTTGATCTGGCGGAGATCCATCGCGCGGATGGTCCCGTGCGAGATCGGCAGCTCGTAGACCTCCCCCGTGCGGTTGTCGGTGACCGTCAGCGTGTCCTTCGGCATCGGCGAAACCTCTCGTGCGCGGCGCGTCATCGTGCGCCCTGGTCGACGGTCCCACCGTCGGTGTGCGCACCGTCGCCGGCGGCCTCCGCACGCGCGGGCCGCCAAGACGAGGGACGACGATAGCCCAAACGCCTCGCGCCGGCAGGGAAAATCCCGCTCGCGCCGGGAGAGACCGGGCCTGCCGGGTCCGCGATCGCCGGTCGCTCAGCGAAGCGCTAGAGCCCGCCGAACGCCTCGGAGGGCATCTCCCACGCGCTCATGTCGGAGGCGCGCAGCATCTTCGCCCGGTGCGGGATGGCCGCCAGCACGTGGTGCGCGAAGTACACGGCCGCGTACCGCTTGCCGACGTAGAAGGCGTGGTCCGGGTGGCTCTCGGGCGTGTCCGCGAGCTTGTCGAGCGCGATCGACGCCGCGTCGAGCAGGAGCCACCCGACGACGAGCTCGCTCATCAGCTCGAGGAAGGTCTCCGACGCGAGCGGGATGCGCGCCATCTCCCCGCGCTGGAACCAGCCGAGGAACTGCATCACGCACGCGCCGACGGCCTCGTGCGCCTTCTTCAAGATCGTCGCGCTCTCCCCGAGCACCTCGTGGTCTTGGTGGGCGCCGATCCACTTCTGGATGTCGCCGAGGAGCGCCTCGGTGTTCTTGCCGCCGCCCTGCCCGAGCTTGCGGCCGACGAGGTCCATCGACTGGATGAAGTTCGTGCCCTCGTAGATGCTGAAGATCTTCGCGTCGCGACACGCCTGCTCGACCGGATGGTCTTGCAGGTAACCGTGGCCACCGAAGATCTGGATCGCGCGCTCGGCGATGCGGAAGGCCTGGTCGGTGGCGTACGCCTTGATGAGCGGCGTCAACAGGCTGATCTGACCCTCGTGGTAGGCCTCGGACACGTCGTCCTTGCCTTCGACGGCCGCGAGCTGGTCCTGGTGCATGGTCAGCTTGATCGCGAGCGCGCGGATGCCCTCGACCGTCGCCTTCATGTGCAGCAGATCGCGCTTGATGTTCGGGTGCTCGATGATCTCGACGCGCGCGGCGTTCGGGTCCTTGAAATGCTTGATGCTCGAACCCTGCTTGCGCTCGCGCGCGTACTCGAGCGCGCTCTGGTAGGCGCTGCCCGCGACCGCGAGGCCCTGCATGCCGACGCCGATGCGCGCGAAGTTCATCAGCATGAACATCTGGCGCATGCCCTGGTGCGGCACCTCGCCGACGAGCTCGCCGATGCAGTCGTCCTCGTCGCCGAAGTTGAGCACGCAGGTCGCCGAGCCGTTGATGCCCATCTTGTGCTCGATCGACGGCACGACGCAGTCGTTCAGCTCGCCGAGCGACCCGTCGTCCTCGACGCGGATGCGCGGCACGATGAAGAGCGACAGGCCCTTCGTGCCCTTTTCCGCACCCTCGATGCGCGCGAGCACGAGGTGGATGATGTTCTCCGCGAGATCGTTGTCACCGCCCGAGATGAAGATCTTGGTGCCCTTGATGAGGTAGCGCCCGTCGCCGAGGGCCTTCGCGGAGGTGGACGCGCTCCCGACGTCCGAGCCCGCCTGCGGCTCGGTCAGACACATCGTCCCGGCGAAGGTGCCGTCGGTCATCTTGCCGATGTAGAGCTTGCGCTGGCGCTCGGTGCCGAACTTCTCGATGACCTCCGCCGCGCCGGTCGTGAGGGTCGGATACATGTTGAAGGCGGTGTTCGAGCCGCTGAGCATCTCCCCGGACACGGCGGTGAGCGAGGCGGGCGCACCCTGGCCGCCGATCTCGGTCGGCTTGCCGAGCATCACCCAGCCGGCCGCCCAGAGCTTGTCCCACGCCTGCTTGAACCCATCGGGCGTCTTCACGCGGCCGTCCTCGATGCGGCAGCCCTGCGTGTCGCCGATGTGGTTGTACGGGCCCGTCACGTCACACGCGAACTGGTACACCCCGTCGATGACCATGTTGCACTCGTCCTCACCCCACTCGGCGAAGGGCTCCTTGCCTAGCAGGTCCTGCAGACGGAACTGCTCGAAGAGCAGGAAGCGGAAGTCGCGAAGGTCGGCCTTGTAACGGTTCAGCGGTTGCGCCACGGGCAGGGTCCTCTGGGTGAAAGTCCGCCCCCGCGCGTCACGGGTGGCGGCTCGTTGCGGGTGAAGCAGGGCGAGCCCCGTGAGATTACCTCGCCGTCGAGGCCCCCAGGGCCGCACGTAAGATTGCGGCCGACGCGCACCCCGTCAAGCACCGCGGCGAAGTCACGGAATCGGGATCGGGTCGCCGTCCGGTCGACCCACCACCGGACCGCGCCGTTGGGTTCAGTCTTGCCACCGCAAGAGCGCAACCAACGGCGTCCGACCACGACGCCAACGCCAACGCGGGAGGCGCCGCTTCGGGGCCGACCCTCGCGGGAGAGGGAGCCAAAGTTTGCTTCGTCGCGACTCTTGGGGTGCCCTAAGCCCGTGGTGCGCTTCG
>JAGQJE010000134.1 GCA_020430775.1 Myxococcales bacterium | reverse complement strand
TCGCCGGACGGCGGCGCGCCGGACGCGGGCGCCGAGGTGTCGCCGGACGGCGGCGCGCCGGACGCGGGGATCGACGTGTCGCCGGACGGCGGCACGCCGGACGGGGGCGTGGCGGATGGGGGCGTGGACGCGTTGCCGCCGCAGCCTCCCGCGCTCACGGACCGGCTCATCGGTGAAGGCTGCGTCGACATCCCGACCGAGCCGGTCGTCGGCGGCGACTGCGTCCGCGACGCGGACTGCGATGGCGGTGACGTCTGCCGAAGGCGCGCGAGCCCCGTCGTCTACGACGATCTCCCGGTGGCGCTGCGATGCGGTCCCCGAAGCGTTGGCGCAGCGCCCGGCGAGCGCTGCGCGGTGGGCGCCGACTGTGACCGCGGGCTCTGCGTCGTCGCCGGCACCTGCGTCGCGGCGTGCGCGGCGGACGCCGACTGCGGCGCCGCCGCGCGATGCAGGCCCGTCCACGTGAAGCCGGACTCGTCGACCACCGAGATCACCTACGCGTGCATCCCGCGCTTTACGCTGCCACCCGACATCGAGGTAGAGACGCACGCCGACGTGCCGATGACGTGGAACGACCCCGGCACCGCGGATGACGGCCGCTGGGCCACGGCCTCGATCGACCTGCCGGGCGGCGAGGGGCTCTACATCGCCGAGCCCGGGTGCGACACGGGCGCGCAGGTGATCCTGCTGGCGACGCGAGACACCCCCTCTGCGCTGTTCTACGATCAGTACGCGGTGAACCAGGACGTCGCCGGCGCCTCCGTGAACCCGGCGGGCACGTACGGCGTCCCCACCACGATGCTCATCCCGAACGGCCCGGTTCCCGTGCCGTCGAGCGCGGGGTACACGGCCGGGTTCTGGACGCACAGACGCGAGCCGGTGCGGCTCGACGTGCTGCGCGGCGTTCGCGACGGAGGTGTGCTGAACCTCGACATCTTCTACGTCGGCGCGGAGAGCCTCGCGCCCGTCGCCGGCACGCCGCCTCCGCAGGTCGCCGCGGCGCTCGAGGACTTCGCGGGGCTCGTGCGAGGCGCGGGGATCACGCTGGGCGAGGTTCGTCACCACGAGGTCTCGGGCATTCTCGCGATGCGCATGAGCCGCCTCAGCCTCGCCGACGGCACCGACGACTCCTACCCGAAGCTGCCCGAGCTCTTGTCGCTGTCGGCCGGTGTGCCGAGCCCCTCCCTGTCGCTCTTCCTGGTCGAAACGATCGACGACCTCTGGGGCCAAGCGGGCGCGGTGACTGGGCCCTTGGGCGCGAACGGCCTGGCGGTCTCCGGCGTCGCGATCGGAGTCGCCGGCCCGCTCTCTACGCGCCATGGCCTCGGGCACACGATGGCCCATGAGCTCGGGCACTTCCTGGGGCTCTTTCACACCACCGAGCGAGATGGCCGGGTGTTCGAGGCGCTGCCGGACACCCTCGTGTGTCCTCGGTCGCGCGACGCGAACCGAGACGGCCTGCTGACCTGGAACGAGTGCGGCGGCGCCGGGGCGGACAACGTGATGTTCTGGCAGGTCGACTACCCGGCGACGTTCAGCGGGGACCAGCTCGACGTCCTGTCGCGCTCGCTCATCCTGACGAAGCCCTGAACGCGCTCTGCGCGGCGGCGCGCGAGGAGACTGATCTCGCTTGCGCGATGAGGTACGCTTGTCGGGCGCCGCCCGGCCGCGACCGGGCGCGTGCTTGAACTTGAGACATCGCAGGAGATATGCCGGGCTACATTCTCTCGATCGATCAGGGCACGACGGGCTCGACCGTCGTCGTGCTCGACGAGGACGCGCGCGTCCGCGGCCGTGGCTACCGCGAATTTCCACAACACTTTCCGCGACCAGGCTGGGTCGAGCACGACGTCGACGAGATCTGGGCGAGCGTGCTCGATGCGCTCGCGGACGCCGTCTCGGAGGCGGGCGTGGCGCTCGGCGACTGCGCCGGCATCGGCATCACGAACCAGCGCGAGACGACCGTCGTGTGGGAGCGGTCGACGGGCCGCGCCATCCACCGCGCCATCGTGTGGCAGGACCGCCGCACCGCCGACCGCTGCCGTGCGCTCGAGCGCGAGGGCCTCGAGCCCCTGTTTCGCGAGCGCACCGGCCTCGTGCTCGACCCGTACTTCAGCGGCACGAAGATCGGGTGGCTCCTCGACGAGGTCCCCCGGGCCCGCCCGCGCGCCGACGCGGGCGAGCTCGCGTTTGGCACGATCGACTCGTGGCTCGTGTGGCGCTTGAGCGGCGGCGCCGTGCACATCACCGACGCGACCAACGCCTCGCGGACGCTGCTCTACGACATCGGCCGCGGGCGGTGGGACGAAGAGCTCGCGAAGCACCTCCGCGTGCCGCTCGTGATGCTCCCCGAGGTGCGGAGCTGCTCGGAGCGCTACGCTGTCACCAAAGGCGTGCCCGGCCTGCCGGACGGCATCCCCGTCGCGGGCATCGCCGGGGACCAGCAGGCCGCGCTCTTCGGACAGACCTGCTTCGAGGTCGGCAGCGCGAAGTGCACGTATGGCACCGGCGCGTTCTTGCTCATGAACACCGGCACCGAGAAGGTCTCCTCGACGCACGGGCTCCTGACGACGATCGCGTGGCGCCTCGGCGACGAGACCGTGTACGCGCTCGAGGGCAGCGCGTTCATCGCGGGCGCGGCCGTCCAGTGGCTGCGCGACGGGCTCGGGATCATCGAGTCGGCGGGCGCGGTCGAGCGGCTCGCGCGCAGCGTCGAGTCGAGCGGCGACGTGGTCTTCGTCCCGGCGCTGACTGGCCTCGGCGCGCCGCACTGGGACCCGGACGCGCGCGGCCTGCTCATGGGGTTGAGCCGTGACACCACGGCAGCGCACATCGCGCGCGCGACGCTCGAGGGCATCGCCGCGCAGGTGACCGACCTCGCCGAGGCGATGGCGCAGGACGCCGGCCGGCCGATCTCGCGCTTGCGCGTGGACGGCGGCGCGTCGCAGAACGGTCTCATGATGCAGTACCAGGCGGACATGCTCGACGTGGCGGTCGATCGCCCGACGATGGTCGAGTCGACGGCGCTCGGGGCGGGCTACCTCGCCGGGCTCGCCGTCGGGCTGTATCCGGACCGTCAGACGGTCGTGCGCGCGCACCGCATCGCGCGCACGTTCGAGCCGGCGATGGACGACGCGACCCGACGCACACACCGATCGCGGTGGCTCGGCGCCGTGGCGAAGGCGCGCAGCGCGGAGGGGGTGGCATGAGCAGCGGCGAACACAAGCCCGACGTCCACGACGATCCCGAGGCGCGCGACGACGACGCGCGGCCCGTGCCGGTCGCGTGGGACGCGCTCGAAGACGCGTTCGAGAACAACGCGCCGGACGTGCACAGCTACCTGCACCTGAAGACGGGCGAGGTCGTGCGCATCGTCGACGGCACCGCCGACCCGAGCATGCACCGCCATGTCATCGCCGACCCGCTCTACCTGCGCGTCGATCCCGTCTCGTCGCGCGAGCAGTACCGCTGGATGGAGTGCTTCATCGCGACGGTCGAGGACACCAAGCTCGCGCAACGGCTCACCGCCGCGATCGACGGCAAGGGCGCGTTTCGACGCTTCAAAGACGTGCTGATGGGCCAGGCGGTCGAGCGCGAGCGGTGGTTCACGTTCCGCTCGGAGCGGCTCGCCGTCGCGATGGAGGCGTGGCTCGAGGCCCACGAGATCAAGGTGGCGACGCGGCCGCGCTGGCACGTGCCGACGGCGGAGGAGGCGCTCGCGGCGACGGCGGCGACCGCGGCGACCGCGACCGGGCGCCCGGCGTCGAGCCAGCCGCCGGCGGGCGGCCCCGACTCGGTCCGCCAGCGCATGCACGAGGCCGTCGAGGCGCTCGAGCCGCGGGACCTCGACACGGCGCTCGCGTTCATCGTCTTCCTTCGCCAGGAGCGTCACCGGCTGCGGCGTGAGGCGCACGCGCTCGATGGACGCGGCGCCGACGGGGGCGCGGGCGACGGTCTCGACGACGCGGAGCGATGAGCTCCGTCCGACGCGCGGCCCCCGCGGCGAGGGGTTGGCGCGGCGGCGCGCTCACGATCTGCGCCGCGCTCGCGTTCGTGGGCTCGGTTGCCGGCGCGCAGCAGGCGCAGCGCGCCGAGGAAGCACCACGCGACGCGGCGGGCGACGCGCCGCCTGCGCGCTCATTGCCGGCGGAGGGGCTCGTCGCGCTGGTCGGCGGACGCACGCCCGGGCCCGGCGTCGAGCAGATCTTGCTGAGCGACGTCGAGCGGCGCGCGCGCATCCACCTCGCGGGCCGCGCCGGCGCGGAGACCGCGGCGAGGGCGCCGCTCTCCGCCGGGCTCTTGCACGCCGCGTTCGAAGAGCTCCTCGGCGAGGCGCTGATCGCGCACGAAGCGCAGCGCGTGCAGATCGGCGCCGCGACCGCCGACGACCTCGCGCAGGCGCGGGCGCGGCTCGAGGAGACAGCCGGCGGCGCCGAAGCCCTCGCGACGCTCACGCGGGCGCTCGGCGTCGCGCAGGCCGAGCTCGACGCGACGGTCCAGCGCCGCGCGCAGGTCGCCGCCTTCCTCCGGGCGAACCTCGAGGGCACCGACGCCGTGACCGAGGCGCAGATCGAGGCGGCTTACGCGTCGGGCGACCATCCCTTCATCGGGCAGACGCTCGATGAGGCGCGCGAGGCGCTGCGCGTGTGGCTCGCGCACCGCGCGGTGCAGCACGCGGTCGAGCGCTGGGTCAAGGCGCTGCGCGCCCGGACGCCGGTCCGGATCTGGATCGACCTCCCGCCGGCGATCTGAGCAGAGCGCGCGGAAGTTGCGCCGACCTACTACAGGTTGTGTGGGTCACGCCGTGGGCCACACCATGCGTCGAGGAGAACGTTGCCCCGCACCCGTGGCGATGGTAGGCAGCGGAGGCCGGATCGTCGTTTTTTTCGGCGTCCGGCGCCTTCCGCCGAGGATGGAGCCGACGCTATGAAGATCAAGCAGCTCGAGATGGTCGGCTTCAAGTCCTTCGTCGACCGAACCGTCGTCCGCTTCGACCACGAGGTGACCGGCATCGTCGGCCCGAACGGCTGCGGCAAGTCGAACGTCGTCGACGCCCTCAAGTGGGTCATGGGCGAGCAGGCCCCCTCGCGGCTGCGCGGCAAGGGCATGGACGACGTGATCTTCAGCGGCAGCGAGGATCGCGGCCCGCACGGCTTCGCCGAGGTCGCGCTGACGCTCGACAACACCGACGGCGAGGGACCCGTCGAGTACCGCCCGTACCCGGAGATCGTCGTCGCGCGGCGGCTCGATCGGGAGGGGCGCAGCGAGTACTTCATCAACCGCACGGCCGTCCGCTTGATGGACGTGACGAACCTCTTCCTCGGCACCGGCGTCGGCCGCCGCGCGTACTCCATCGTCGAGCAGGGGCAGATCGGGCTCGTGTGTTCGTCGAAGCCAGAGGACCGCCGCCAGATCATCGAAGAGGCGGCCGGCGTCACGAAGTACAAGAGCCGCCGGCGCGCCGCCGAGCGAAAGATGGAGCTCACCCGGCAGAACCTGCTGCGCGTGACCGACGTCCTCCGAGAGCTCGAGCGGAGCGTCGCCTCGCTGCAGCGGCAGGCTCAGAAGGCCGAGCGCTACAAGCGCTACCGCGCCGAGCAGCGCGACCTCGCGCTGTGGATCGCCTCCCACCGCTTCCTCGAGATCTCGGGCGAGGCGCGCGTCGTCGGGGCGAACCTCGACGTCACGAGCGAGAAGGCCGAGCGAGCGCGCGAGACGCTGGAGCGCCTCGAGGCCGAGGTGGACGCGGCGCGGGCGCGGGCGCGCGGCGCCAGCGAGGAGGTCGAGCGAACGCAAGGGCAGGCCTTCGAGCTGGGCAACGAGGCGCGCGCCGTCGATGCGCGAGCGCGCCAGCAGCGCGACCGGGCCGACAACCTCGCGGAGCGCGAGCGGCTGGCGGAGCGCGAGCTCGACGAGGTCGCGACCTCGAAGGCCCGCGTGCAGCATGAGCGTGAGACGCTCGAGGGCGCGCTCGCGGCGCTCGAGGCCGAGGCGCAGGCGGCGGAGCGGGCGCTCGGGGAGGCGACCGCGGAGCTCGAGCGACGCCGGGCGCGGGTCCGTGACACCGACGCCGCGCTCAGCGGCGGGCGCGCGCGCCTCACCGAGGCGCGGACGCGCATCGTCCGGGCGGACGCGGTCGTCGCCGGCTGCAAGCGCCGCCGCGAAGAGGCGACCGAGCGCGTCGACCGGCTCGCCACCGAGCGTGACGAGCTAGAGAGCCGGCGCGAGGCGCTCGACGGGCAGCAGCGCGCGCTGTCGCTCCGGCTCGAAGCGCTCGAGAGCGGCAAGACCGCGACGGCCGACCGGCAGCGCGAGATCGAAGAGGCCCTCGCGGATCTTCGCGCGCGGTCCGCGGAGCAGGAGAGCGTCGTGTCGAGGCTCCGTGAGCAGGCGACCGAGGCCCGCTCCCGGCTGCGCTCGCTCCGCGAGGTACATGACCGCTTCGAGGGCGTCGGGGACGGCGTCCGCGCGTGGATGAAGCGCTTCGCGTCGACGCCGATCGATCGCGACGCTCATGGCGTCCTCGGGTTGGTGGCCGATCGGCTCGCGTGCGCCCCGGAGCACACGCGCGCGCTCGCCGCCGCGCTCGGCGAGCGCATCGAGCACATCGTCGTCGAGGACGTCGGCCGGAGCGCCGCCACGCTCGCGTTCTTGCGCGAGGGGTCGTCGCGGGGCCGCGCCACGCTGCTCCCCCGGGTGCCTCGAGTCACCCCCGGCGCCGCACAGGCTGGCCACGATCGCGCTCGCGCGCTGGCGAGCGAGGAGGGCGTCGTGGGCCGGCTCGCCGATCTGGTGAGCGCCGATCCGGCCGATCGGCCCCTCGTCGAGCACCTGCTCGGCGACGCGGTCGTCGTCGACACGCTCGAGCGCGCGCTCGCGCTGCACCGATCGAGCGGGGCGGACGTAGAGCTGGTCACGCTCGACGGGGCGCGCGTCGAGCCGAGCGGAGGCTTGACGGGCGGCGCCTCGGACGAGACGGGGGCGCACCTGTTCGAGCTGAAGCGCGAGCTCGTCGAGCTCGAGGTGAGGGCTCACGAGCTCGGGCAGGCGCGAGCGGAGGCCGAGGCGGCCTACGAGACGCTGCGGCAGGCGGTGCGCGAGCGGCAGGCGGAGCGGGACGCCGCGCGGGCAGCCGCCCACGACGCCGAGCTCGGTCTGGTCGCCCTCGACAAGGATCTGCGCCGCGTCGAGGCGGAGACCCGCGCGAACGCGGCCCGGCTCACCGCGCTCGCCGCGGACGACGACAACCTCGCCACGGTGCTCGCCCGCGTCGACGACGACGAGGCGGAGGCGCGCAAGGAGAGCGAGGTGGCGACGCGCGCCGAGGCGGAGGCGCGGTCGGCGCTCGAAGAGGCCGAGGCGATCGCGCGAGAGCGACGCGCGGCCGTCGACGAGCAGAGCGCCCACGCGACCGAGCTGCGTGTGCGGGCGGCGCAGGCGGTGGAGCGGGTCGAGCGTGATCGGCAGGCGATCGCGCGGCTCGGCAGCTCCGTCGCTGAGCTCGAAGCCCGCGGGGCTCGGCTCCGCGCCGACGTCGCGACCAGCGTCGAGGAGCGCGCGCGCATCGCCGACACGCTCCGTGAGCTCGGGGCGCGGGCCGAGCAGCTCGCGGTCTCGGTCGAGCAGGCGCACGACGCCGTCGGGGTCGCGCGGGCGGCCTTCGAGCAGCTCGAGCGCGAGATGGGGGAGCGCGAGCGCGCGCACAAGACGCTCCGCGTCGAGCTCGATCAGCTCACCTCGGACGTGAGCGCCCTGACCCTCCGCCAGCGCGAGCTGTCCCTCGCCGCCGAGCACCTGCTCGAGACCGCGCGAGACGCGCACGACGTCGACCTGCGCTTCGAGCTGTGCGACCACCACACCCGCCCGCAGCCGGACGGCGCGGCGCGGGCGCGGGTGGCCGAGCTGTCTCGCCTCATCGACGGGATGGGCGCGATCAACCTCACGGCCATCGAGGAGCTCGAAGACAAGACCGCGCGGTTCGAGCGCTGCTCCGCGCAACGGGACGATCTCGAAGAGGCGCTCGCGACCCTCGAGCGCGCCATCCGTCAGATGAACCGTGAGAGCAGGACGCTGTTCAAGGACACCTTCGAGCACGTGAACGAGCGCTTCAAGCGGCTCTTTCCGATGCTCTTCAGCGGCGGTCGCGCCGAACTCCGGCTGACCGACCCTCAGGATCTTCTCGGCTCCGGTGTCGAGATCATCGCGCAGCCGCCGGGCAAGCGCCTCGGCGCGATCGAGCTGATGAGCGGCGGCGAGAAGGCGCTCACCGCCGTCGCGCTCATCTTCGCCATCTTTCAGTACAAGCCGAGCCCCTTCTGTCTGCTCGACGAGGTCGACGCGCCGCTCGACGAGGCGAACATCGGCCGCTTCGCCCAGGCGGTGGAGCAGATGACCGACCGCTCGCAGTTCATCGTCATCACCCACTCACGCCGGATGATGGAGCACACCGACGTGCTCTACGGCGTGACGATGGAGCAGCCAGGCGTCTCCCGGCTCGTCTCGGTCGAGCTCCGCGGCAAACGCGCCCGCCCGCCCGAGCGCGACACCGCCGCCGCTTAGCCCG
>JAGQJE010000133.1 GCA_020430775.1 Myxococcales bacterium | reverse complement strand
GACCATCCGTCACCGGCCCGTGGGTCAGGGCATCAACTCCCCCACTAGTCGTCCAACAACGCTTTCAGGCGCTCGATGGTGGAGACGTACTCCTCGACGAGGTCGTAGACGACCTTGCTGACGGGGCGCTCGGCGTTCATCTGGCCGACGACCTGACCGACCGCCGTGCCGAGCAGCGCGTCGGAGCCCTCTGCGCCGCTCTGCGCGTGCCGGGTGATGCGCTGGGTCGCGTCGGCGGTCGCGAGGAACTGGAGCGGCATCGGCAGGTAGCCGGGGCAGTCTTCGCTCTCCCAGGCTTTGGTGTACTCGGTGACGAGCTGCCGGGCGGGCTTTCCGCTGATGGCGCGCGAGCGCACCGTCTGGGTCGAGTCCGCGGCGACGAGCTTTCGCTTGAGGGCAGGGATGGCGTCCGACTCCTGGGTCGTGAGCCAGATGGAGCCGGTCCACACGCCCTGCGCGCCGAGCGCCATCGCGGCGGCCATCTGCCGACCGGAGCCGATGCCGCCGGCGGCGAGCACGGGCGTCGGGGCGACCGCGTCGACCACCTGCGGGGTGAGCACCATCGAGGCGATCTCGCCCGTGTGCCCGCCCGCCTCGTAGCCGGACGCGATCACGATGTCGACGCCGGCGCTCTTTTGCTTCAGCGCCTGGTGTACGGAGCCGCAGAGCGCGGCGACGAGCACGCCCTTGTCGTGCGCGTGGCTGATGATGTCCTCGGGGGGCGGACCGAGCGCGTTCGCGATCAGCGCGATGTCGTGGCTCATCGCGACCTCGAAGTGCGCGCGCCCGCCCTGCTCACTCCAGCCGAGCAGCCCCTCGAAGTGCTCGACCTCGTCCGGCAGCGGCGGCACGCCGTACTTGTCGAGCAGGTCGTTGATCCACTTCCGGTGCGCCGGCGTGATCATCTGCTCGAGCTGCTCTTTCGAGTAGCCGCCTTCGCCCTTGCCGATGTACTTCGCGGGGATGACGGTGTCGACGCCATAGGGCTTGCCGTCCGTGTGCTCGTCGATCCACTTGAGCTCGAGCTCGAGCTGCGCGGGGCTGTACGCGACGGCGCCGAGGACACCGAGGCCGCCCGCGCGGCTGACGGCGGCGACGACGTCCCGGCAGTGGCTGAACGCGAAGATCGGCACGTCGATGCCCAGGCGTTTGCAGAGCTCGGTCTTCACAGGGTCTCCTTCGGGTGGGCCCACCGAGGCGGCCGACCGCCGGCACCTGGCGCTCACCGGTGAGCGCTAGAACGTGTTCTATGTTTTACGCTCTGTCAACTACGGGATCGACGAGCGGGCGCGTCCCAATCGCGTCCCAAGCGCGTCCCGATCGCCGCGCACAAGCACCGACGGCGCCGTGCGCCCGGGTCGAGGCACACGGCGCCGACGGCGGGGCCGCGAGTAGTAGGGAAGGGCTACCTCCCGCAGATGGTCTCGCAGCGTGCCTCCCCGCCCTCGGCGTTCGGGAAGGCGTGCGCGCCGTACACGGTCATGTCCTCGCCGGACACCCGGAGCCGCAGCGAGCCAGCCTTGCCCGGCTCGGTGAGGCAGTAGCTCATCCCGCGCCCGGGCGGGTCGGTCGAGACGAAGTCCACCTGCCGAACGCCGACGACCGTATGCCCCGCGGCGTCTTCGAGCTTCGTGTCCGGCCGAGCGCCGTTCTCGGGCCAGTGGACGCCGATCGTGAAGCAGGTCGCGCCCGGCGGGACGTCGGCCTCGTACCAGTCGACATCGCCGGCGGGGCAGATCGCGCCTCTCGAGTCGGGGGTGCTCTGTGGCGCGATGGGTGACGCCTCGGCGGGCGTGTCGTTGGGCTCGTTCATGTCTCCGCAGTAATCGGGGCCGCGGCACGTCGGGTAGTTTGCGCAGTACGGGTCCTCGCAGTCGACCAGGCCGTTGCCGCTGTCGTCGACGCCGTTGTCGCAGTCCTCAGAGGACGGCGGGTGCTGGCACACCTCAGCCTCCGCGCACTCCGGGTCGTCGCAGTCCGTCAGGCCGTCCTGATCGTTGTCGATGCCGTCGCGGCAGTTTCCATGGCTCGGGCCCTCGTCCTCGTAGCAGCCAGGGTCGGTCGCGCAGGCGGGGTCTGCGCAGTCGGTCTTGCCGTTCCGATCGTTGTCCTTGCTGTCCTGGCAGGTCGGTTCGCCGCAGAAGGTGGCCTTGCCGTCCGGGCCGGCCGGGCACTCCGGGTGCGCGAGACACGCCGGGTCGTGGACACAGGTTGGGTCGTCGCAGTCGACGAGCCCGTCGCCGTTGTCGTCGACGCCGTTGTCGCAGCTCGTCTCCGGGTTCATGCAGATCGGCAGATCGCGGCAGTCCGCGTCGTCGCAGTCCGTCCGGCCGTCTTGGTCGTTGTCCACGCCGTCGTAGCAGACCTCCGGCGTCGGGCGGGTGGTGTCGCACTTCGGGGCCTGCGCGCAGCGCGGGTCGTCGCAGTCGACGAGCCCGTCGCCGTTGTTGTCCACCCCGTCGTCACAGACCTCTCCGCCCATGTGAGCGCAGGCGGGGTCCGCGGCGCAGGTCGGATCGTCGCAGTCGACCTTGCCGTTGCCCGTGTCGTCGACGCCGTTGTCGCAGACCTCTGTCACGTGCCTCGAACAAGCCGGGTCGAACAAGCACGCCGGGTCGCTGCAATCGACCACACCGTCGGGGCCAGGCTCACAGACGCCGCCCTGCGTCCGCTGAGGACCTGCGTCCGCGCATCCGGCTGCGACGTAGGCCACAGACAAGACCAAAACGATCCCGGGGAAGCCCCGGCGCAAGAAAAGCATCCACTTCATGCTGTCTCCAAATCACTCGCGCCCACTGTCGTAGGCCCCATGCCGGCACGCCGCGCTCGCGCTCGCGCCCGCGTCCGCCTCGGCGCCCGATGGGCGCCGCGCGCTACTCGACCTCTTGGCAGTAGAACTCGAAGTGCATCTTGCGGAGCGTCGGCACCACGGTGGCGATCTCCTGCAGGCCCGCGGTCGGGTGAACGGCCGGCCATGGCGACGTCGCGCTCGGCGGCCAGTCGTAGCGGATGGCGTCGCCGTTGCGCAGCCACACGTCGACCCCGTACGCCCACTCGGACGCGGCGCCGATCTCGGGGACGAAGGGCTGCAGGCCCGGCCAGTTGGCGTCGCTGATCGGCGCCGGGTAGGTGCTGCTCGTGAGGTTGTTGGGCGGCTCCGGGTCGAACGCGAGGTAGCGGCCGTCCGACAGGTGCACGTAGATCGCCTTGTTCGGCGCCAGGGCGAAGCTCCTGATCTGGCCCTGGTACGCGGCGAGCGCCGGGAACTCGCTCGCGAAGGTCTTCGGGTAGCCGCTGTCGAGCGTCTTGAGCGCCCAGTCGACCCGCGCGATGCGTGGCGGCGTCGTCGCGGTGCCCTTCAGGAAGAAGTAGATCTTCCCGCGGTACCGCCAGGCGCCG
Source organism: Myxococcales bacterium (assembly GCA_020430775.1). Lineage (GTDB taxonomy): Bacteria > Myxococcota_A > Polyangia > Polyangiales > Houyiibacteriaceae > JAGQJE01. Next base: position 6,149 of record JAGQJE010000133.1, on the reverse strand, counting down.
CGGATGAGCGTCTTGTACGGGTCCATCCCGGGGAAGTAGCTGCCGACGTCCGTGAGGCTCCCGGGGATGACGTCGTGCGTCGCCGGGTGGACCCTGACGAAGTTGCCGGTGTCGAGGAAGAGCATCGTCGAGCCCGCGGCCCACGAGAGCAGGTGCCAGCTCCCGTCCCTTGCCTGCATGGTGAGCTCGAGCCCCGCGCCCTTGTTGCCGTCGTAGCTGATGACCTCGAGCGGGTACGTGCCCGGGGCGGCGAAGGTGATGCTGCCCTCGTAGCGGGTGAGGTAGGGCCACTGCACGCCGATCACGACCTGGCCGTTGATCTTGACCTGGGCCTGGTCATCGGCGAGGACGCCGAAGCGATACGTCCCGGCGGCGGGCACCACGAGCTGCCCGGTGACCTTGGTGACGGGGGAGAAGGCGTAGTTGCTCCACGCCGTCCCGTCCGGGTCTCCAGGATAGGTCCGGGTGTCCGGGAACTCGCCGAAGGAGTAGTTGTCGTAGCTGTCCTCGAAGTTGATGGTGTCGAGGTTCGTCTCGGTGACGCCCGCGCCGTGGGTCAGCGCCCAGTTGGCGTCGTTGAGGTTCCAGACGCCGTTCCAGTGAACGGTCGTCGCCGTGAAGCCCTCGTCGCTGATGCCGGGCATCGTCGGGTCGGGCTCGGGCGTGACGCGCGTGACGAGCTGCCACCGCGCGCCGGAGGCGTAGCCGTCCTTGTCGCCATGGCCGTAGGGGTCCACGTGGATCATGAAGAACTCGAGGCCGCCGCCCCCGCCCGAGTCGTAGCTGAGCAGCTCGAGGTCGTGCACGCCCTGCGTGAGGTAGACGTCGCCCTCGGCCGCGACGTCCCAGCTCGTGTTGCTGAAGACCCGTTGGCCGTCGATCCTCAGACGCTTCGCGTCGTCGGCCCATGAGCCAAACCGGTAGGTGCCGGCGGTCGGGACGCGGAGCTGCGCCGTGACGAGGGTCACGGGGTTGAACCCGCCGGTGTTGCCGCCGATCCCGTCCGGATCGCCGGGGAAGGGGCGGTCGACGCCGTGCAGCCAGTACCACTGGTTCGTGGCGTTCGGGATGGGCCAGAACCAGCCCTGCCCGCCGTCGTTGTAGTTGATGAGGTCGACGCCGGTCTCGGTGACGCCGGCGTGGCTCGCGAGCGCGGCCTCTGCCGCGGCGAAGCTGTTCACGGCCTGGTTGACCACCTTCACCGTGAACCCGGCCTCGGTCACGCCGGGCATGATCCGGTCGATCGGGTCGAGCGGCCGCCAGTCGGCGTCGGTGTAGATGTTGTTGTCCTTGGTCGGGTCGCCGACCTCGAGGCGGATGTTGTAGCCGCCGCTCCCCTGGTTGTGGTTGAGCTCGATCGAGTGCCGGCCCTCGGAGAGGTAGACCGAGACCTTGTGCCGGTCCGGTGACCAAGAGCTGGTGTTGAAGCGCACCGTGCCGTCGATGGTGAGGCGCGCGCCGTCGTCCGACAGGATCGCGAACTGGTAGGTGCCAGCCTTCCGGACGATGAGGTCCGCGGTCGCGTAGAGGCTGAAGTTGTTCGGGGTAGACAGCCCGGGGTAGGGACGGAAGGTCGGCGGAGCGTTGAACTCGATCTTCGGGATACCGTACCGCGTCACCGTGTTTCCGCGGGTGACTTGGGTCGTCCAGCCGTTCGGTCCGACGCCGATCAGCCGCCCGGGCCGTGGGGGCGTCAGCGCCGCGACGACCTCGAGCGGGGCCTTGACGAGCTTCGCCTGGATCTGCAGCACGGGGCGCTGCTTCGCGTCCGCCGGGAAGAGGGCGTTCACGTCGATCGAGCCGGTGCCGTCGAAGTTGCCCGTCGTCTGCACCGGGACGGTGACGGTCGTGACCTTGGACGGGTCCGCCATGTCGGGTGCGGCGTTGGCCGTCTTGAACTCGAACTGAAGCTGCGTACCGATGGGGATCTTCGCGTCGTAGTCGAGGTTCATCCAGCGCGGGCGCTCGGGCGGGGTCGTGCAGATCGGCCCGACGTTCGGATCGTTCGGGTCCGGGTCGCGCGCCGTGTCGTAGAGCAGCGTGAAGGTGCCGGCGGGCGCGTCGGCCTTCCTGCCGAGCAGGACGCGCACCGGGATCCGCTTGACGAAGACCTTCCCCCCGGACTGTCCAGGGCTCGAGTCGGCGTACAGGTCGAGCCACAGCTTGCGCACCATCGGGCTGCCGTCGACCTGCAGCGCGGTCCCGTTCGGGTTGCTCACGGGGTCGTAGGCGCTGCCGCTGTTCGCGAAGTGGATCTTCCACTCGGGGTTCGCGCCGGTGAGGCACTGCCTGCACATGTTGTTGCCGCCGTCGAGGCTGCCGCATGTGCCGCAGTCCGTCGGAGTGATGTTCCACTTCGCCCCGCCGGCGCCCGTCATCGCGTCGGCGACCGAGGCGCTCGCGGGGATCCTCGCGATGAGGTTGCGGTCGTCGAAGTCTGGGAAGGTGCCCTCGCTCTGATCGCGGCTCGGCACGACGTAGAGGTCGAAGGGCGTGTTGTACGTGATGTCGCGGAGCGCCCGCAGGACGTTCGTCTGCGTCGCGGCCGCGCCGGCGCAGGTGGCGTAGGACGCGGGGTTGCCGCCGACGTCGACCGCGCCGGTCATGGAGGCGAGGACGCCGCCGACGCTGGTGCCGGGGAAGTAGATGAGCTTGAGGAGCTGGTCGAGGCTCTGCGTCCAGCTCGTCGGGATCCATGACGCGATCCAGCCCGGCGTCGACGGGCACGCGCCGTTCAAGGTCAGCGGAATGTCGATGACCTTGATGCCACGGTTCGTGAGCGTGGCGATGGTGTCGTTCCACGAGATCCCCGCGGCGTGCGTCCTCTCGTAGCCGCTCCCCGTGTCGAAGGTCAGCCGGATGTTGCCGTCGCCGACGTCGCCGCCGCGACCGGCCGGGCCGCCCATCGGCCACTTGCCGCCGACGCCGATCGACGAGACGACGGCGTAGTAGCCCCCGGGCGCGAAGGTGCGGTGGATGGCGGCGGTCGCGTCGCTGAGCGCGCTGGTCTCGGTGTAGCCGGAGCCGTTCGCGATCTGGATGGCGCCGTGGTACCCGCCGTAGTCGTTGCACTCGAGCTGCATCGGGCCCGGGTTCCAGGAGCCCACCGCGCCCTCGAAGAAGGTGCCGAGCGCCATGTCCCGGTCCGACCCGTGCGTGTGGATCAGCACGTCGAGCGACGCGGGCACGTGGAAGTGGAACCACGAGTTGCCGCGCGCTGCTTGCGCGAGCGTGTTGTAGCTGATCCAGCTCCCGTTGATCTGCTGGCAGAACGTGAAGGTCTGCGACCACCAGTCACCGCAGTACTGGTGAATCGACCCGGTGACGGCGCAGTCGCCGATCACGCCGTCGTGGTCGACGATGGCGGCGCCGCGGAAGCGCCCCGCGGGGTTGACGGTCGAGCGGTTCCAGAGCGTGTTGGTGTTGTACGCGACCGACCTGGTCAGGTCGCCGATGTCGAAGATGCCGGTCTCGCCGTCCGGCCGTGGGCTCGAGAGCGTCCGCGGCCCGTCGTTGTAGAGGAGCTGCGGCCAGGTCTGTACGGGCACCATGTTCGCGGGCTGGGCGCGCGCGCTGTCGAGGGAACCGCCGTCGTACGGGAAGGTGCCGATGTTGTGGACGGTGCCCGTCGAGTCGGTCCACTGCGCGCCGGACGGCCCGTTGTGGAAGGGCGCGAAGTGCAGCAGCACCGCGACCTTGACGGAGTCCGGGCGGAAGCAGGGCCAGCCCTCGCGCGCGCCGTCCGTGTACGACGGGCAGACGCCGCGGTTCGGGAGGTAGTTGCCGAGCCCGGTGCCCGTCGCCATGGCCCACAGCGCCTGCGTCGCGCCGTTCGCGGACTCGGCGTACTTCTCTTCGGCCATCTTGTCCGCAGCCCGACGGACGTCCGTGACGTCGTCGGTCATGTCGAGCATGTGGAAGTAGAGCTGGTTGTCGCGGTTGATGTTGTAGTCGGTGAACTGACCCACGCCGAACCACGAGCCGGGCAGGATGCAGTGCGCGGCGCCGACGACGCCCGTGTTGTTGAGGTCGCGCGACTGGCAGGTCGCGAGGCGGTTCGCGAGGTCGGCGTCGGAGCCCGCGCTCACCGTGCCGCGGGTCAGGACGTCGCCCAGCATCCCTCCAGCCGCGAGGAAGGAGTCTGAGCTCGCCTCCGCGAGCACGTACACGTCGGTCTTGAAGAAGTCGAAGAGGATCCGCTTGAAGGCGTCCTTGCTGGCCTCCGGCTCGTCGGGGGTGCCGGACAGCTCGACGTAGACGCCCTCGTCCGTGCACTCGCCGTTGTCGTTCAGCGCCCAGCCCGTCGGGTCACCGGGGCACTCGTCGGCGATGTTCGGGACGCCGTCGTTGTCGGTGTCGCTCTGGAGCTGGGCAGCCAGGGCGTTGACCTGGATGCCGTCGCTCGAGGCGTTGTAGATGACGCCGTCGCCGTAGTGGTCGATGGCGCCGCTGTCCTGGTCGTTCTGGTCGAAGTCGACGTCGGACACGCGGCACGCGGGGTTCGCGCCGCTGCACGGGCCGGCTGGGTCCTGGATCGTCTTTGGGGTGGCGGCGGAAGGCGCCGGAGCGACGGGCGCCCCGTCGACCGCGGCACCACAGCCCAGCATCACAACCGAGGTCGCGCCCACGGCGAGCGCGAGGAATACGCCAAGACCAGAACGAAGCATTGTCATATCTCCAGGGGCCGGGGCGGGGCCCTACAAGCACGAACCAGCCCACCCCGCCCGAGCGCGCGGTCGCGGCGCTCGTGGCGGCAAGTCGTCTTCTAGCCAGCCGTTCGACGAGCTCGTCGTCGGCTGGTGTCAGCGTCCGGAGGAGTCCCCCCGCGTTGGCCACGACCTCGTGGAGGCGGAGCCGTGACCAACGCGGGGGGCCAAAGCGGAGGCGCTACTGCGCTTTGCGGAGCACGAGGCCCGCGTGCCAGACGTTCATGATGCCCATGATCTCGCTCGGGTGAAGGCTCGAGACTCGCCGGGCCGAGAACGCGCCGCCCACGAGGATGGGGTTGAAGACGTGGTGCAGCGGGCCGTCGTCGTCGTAGAAGTTGAGGCCGGAGGGGCCCATGAAGACGAGCTCGCTGTCCGAAGCATCCCGTCCGCCGACGAGCGCCGAGGTGGGCACCTGGCCGAGCTTGAGCCCGTCGAAGTCGCCGCCCGAGAGCGTCGAGTTCTTGGTGAGGCGATGCTGGCCGGTGACATGGTCGTAGTATGACAAGCCCTGCGGGCTCATCAGCATGAGCTCCCAGCCGCCCGTGGTCGTCACGCCCGCGACCTCGCTCGGGAGCAGGTCGCTCACCTTGCGCCCGTCGAAGGGACCGCCGGTGAGGGTCGGGTTCCAGGTGCCGAAGAGCGCGCCGGTGTTGTCGTCGTAGAAGCTCACGCCCTGCGCGCCGAGCAGCGCGATCTCGGAGCTCGGCTGGCGGCGCACATCCATGATGCTGTCCGGGTCGAGTTCAGAGAGGCGCTTGCCGTTGAACTCTCCGCCCGAGAGGACGGAGTCGGTCATGCCGCCGTTGTACGCGACCTCGCCGGTGACCTCGTCGTAGAACTGGATGCCCGTGCCGGAGCACGTGCAGCTCGCCTGGCTCGCGGAGCGGAAGAGCGCGAGCTGGCCGCCGTTGACGTTCAGGATGCCGGCGACCTCGCTCTGCAGGAGCTCCGCGAGGTGGCGTCCGGCGAACTCTCCGCCCACGAGCAGCGGGTTGAAGATGTGCTGCAGCGAGCCGTTGTCGTTGTAGTAGTTGATGCCCGAGGGACCCATGAAGACGAGCTCGCCGGTCGAGTCGCTCTGGGCGCCGAGGAACATCGTCGAGGGGATGGCGCTCACGCTGACGCCGGCGTAGTCGCCACCCGAGAGGGTCGGGTTGCGGGTGCCTCGGAACGCGCCGGTCGTGAGGTTGTAGTACTGGACGCCCTGGGCGCCGAGCAGGACCAGCTCCCACCCCGGAGACGCCGTCACGCCGAGGATCTCCGTCGGGCTGAGGTCGCTGACCGGGCGGCCGTCGAAGGTCCCGCCGGTGAGGGTCGGGTTGAACGCGCCGGCGAAGTTGCCGGTCGTGTCGTCGTAGAAGCTCGCGCCGTCCGCGCCGAGGAACGCCATGTCCGAGCTCGCGTTGGCGCGCATGCCCATGATGGCGGCCGGGTCCATCT
>JAGQJE010000132.1 GCA_020430775.1 Myxococcales bacterium | reverse complement strand
GCTCCCCCGTCCGCCGCCCCGGCGTCGGGCACGGCGGCGTCGGGCAGGCCCGCGTCGGCCGAGCGCGCGTCGCACGCGTCGAGCCGCCCGTCGCCGTCCGCGTCGAGGCCCGGGTCGGCCTCGATCGCGCAGCGGTCCGGCACGCCGTCGCCGTCGCAGTCGCTCAGCGCGAGGGCGGCGAGGTCGCAGGCGTCGGGCACGCCGTTGCCGTCGCAGTCGGCGTCGAGCCCGTCCGCGAGATCGCACACGTCCGGGCGACCGTTGCCGTCGCAGTCCGGCGCGCAGAAGTCGGGGGCGCCGTCGCCGTCGCAGTCACCGGGCGGGGGCGGCACCGGCGGCGACGTCACGAGGCTCGTCCCGGCCGGCTCGACGAGGGTCAGCACCTGGTCGGGCGCGACGGCGCGCGCGTCCACCTCGACGCCGCTCGGAAACGTGACGTGCACGTCGACGGTCCGCCCGGCGGCCGCGAACCCCGCGCCGAGGCCGAAGTGCGCGACCAGCTCGCTCGCGCCGCCGAAGTGGCTGCCGGTGCCGATCTCTCGGACCTGCGTCGCGCCACCGTCGCTGGGCGTCACGAGGACGCGCGCGCCGCGGCCGTCGCGGTTGCTGACCGTCCCAACCACGCGCACGCGCAGATAGTCGGCCGCCGGGGGCGCGCCCGGCGTGTTCAGCGCGTTGCGGTAGAGCTTGCCGCCGGCCGGGCCGTACGACGCGACGAATACGTCGAGGTCGCCGTCGCCGTCGTAGTCGAGCACCTGCGCCGCGCGCCCCTGGTCGGTGTCGGCGATGCCGACCGCGGCCGTCACGTCGCGGAACGTACCGTCGCCGCGGTTCTCGAAGACGCGGTTTCGGGTGCGGGCGAGGCCCTCGGCGGGGTAGCCGTTCGCGACGAAGAGATCGAGGTCGCCGTCGTTGTCCATGTCGAAGAAGACGGCGCCCCAGCCCCACCCGGCGTCGACGACGCCCGCCGCGTCTGTGGCGTCGACGAAGCGGCGGCTCCCGTCGTTGCGCAGCAGGCGCGTGCCCTCGAGCTCTGGATAGGCCGGGCTGAACGGCCCGGAGATGAGCCAGTCGAGATCGCCGTCGCCGTCGACGTCGCCGAACGCCTCCGCCATCGCGAAGTGCACGCTCGCCGCGCCGGAGCGGCCGGTCCCGTCGGCGAACGTGCCGTCGCGTTCGTTCCAGTAGAGCCGGCTCGTCCCGTAGTCGCTGACGACCGCGAGATCCGGCCACCCGTCACCGTCGAGGTCGACGAACGCCGGCGCGAAGCCGTATGGTCCGTCGTGGTGCGCGTCGACCATCAGCGCCCCCACGGCGGCCGTCACGTCCTCGAACGAGCCCGGACGGGCGGGGATGGCGCCGCCGAGGTTGTGCAGGAGGCGCTCCGGGGTCGGGCCGCACGCGAGCGTGCCCGTGCTCCACGCGGAGGTGAACAGGTCGAGCCAGCCGTCGCGGTCGTAGTCTCCGACCGCCGCGCTCATCCCGACGCGCGTGCGCGGATCTCCACCCGGCACGGCGGCCCCGCGCTCGAGCGCCTGCTCGGTGAAGTGGGGGCGGCCTCGGTCCCCGTGGCGCTCGCCGTCGTTGATGAAGAGCAGAAAGCGGTCGGTGAACTGCGTCAACACGTAGAGATCCTCGTCGCCGTCGTTGTCGACGTCGGCGAAGACGGCGCCGCCCGCCGCTTGTTGGTGGGCGAAGTCGACCTGCGCGGCGAGATCGACGCCGACCTCCGCAGCGACGTCGACGAAGGTGCCGTCGCCCTGGTTCTCGTACAGGAGCGCGGGGCGGTCGTAGCGCAGCACGTACAGGTCCGGCAGGCCGTCGCCGTTGTAGTCGCCGACGGTGGCGCCGCCGGTGTTGGCCCCGGGGACGCAGTATTCGGCCGCCAGCGAGCCGCTCGTCGGGGTGTCGAAGATCGGCGCGCAGGTGGCCCACGTCTCGTCGGTCATGGCGCGGTAGTCGATCCCGACGCGAGCGGCGACCTCCTCGAACGTCGTCGGCGGAGGCTGGGCGCGCGCCGACAGCGTGAGCGTGAGCGCGACCGCGGCCGAGACGAGCACGAGCCAGCCCGGGACGCCCCGACAGGCAGGCGCCGGGCGCGTCATCGCTCGCCCCTCGAGCGACGGCGCAGGGCGAAGCCGCACATCGCCGCGGCGAGCACGAGCCACGGCGCTCCGGCCGACCGGGCCGCCGCGGGCGCGAGCGCGCAGCCACCACCGTCACGAGCGCCGGGGTTGCCCCCGTCTGCGTGGCCCGCGTCGGGCACGCCACCGTCGACACCCGCGTCGCGGACGCCGGCATCAGGCATGCCGGCGTCAGGCATGCCCGCGTCCGGCACGCCGGCGTCCGGCGCGCTCACGCACTCGGGGTGGTCCGGGTCGACACCCGGGCAGTGACCAGTCTCGTCGCAACCCGTGACGCAGTAGTCGATCACGCCGTCGCCGTCGGCGTCGAGCGCGGGGTGGCACTGGATCTCGCAGAGGTCCGCCTCGCCGTTCGTGTTGCAGTCGAGGAGCAGGAACGCCGCGAGGTCGCACGCGTCGGGGACGCCGTTGGCGTTGCAGTCGGTGTCGACGTGGTCCGCGAGGTCGCACGCGTCGGGGCGACCGTTGCCGTTGCAGTCCGGAGCGCAGGAGTCCGGCTGCCCGTCGCCGTCACAGTCCTGGGCCGGGCCCGGCACCGGCGGCGGCGTGACGAGGCTCGCCGCGTCGGGCTCGACGACCGTCAGCACCTGGTCCGGCGCGACGCCGCGCTCGTGCACCTCGAGCCCGCTCAGGAACACCACGTCGACGTCGACCGTGCGCGCCGCCGCCGAGAACCCTGCCCCGAGGCCGAAGTGCGCGACGCGCTCGCTCTCGCCGCCGAAGTGGCTCGTCGCGCCAATCTCGCGAACCTGAGTGGTGCCGCCATCGCTCGGGGTGACGCGCACCCGCGCGCCGCGACCGTCGCGGTTGCTCACGCGCCCCTGCACGCGCACGCGCAGGTAGTCCGCCGCCGGCGGGGCGCCGGGGGTGTTCAGGTCGTTGCGGTAGAGCGTCCCGCCGACCTCCCCGAGGCGGCCGATGAAGAGGTCGAGGTCGCCGTCGCCGTCGTAGTCGAACGCGGCGACCGTCCGTCCCTGCACCGAGTCGTGAAAGCCCGCGAGCGCGCCCACCTCGCGGAAGGTGCCGTCCCCGAGGTTCTCGAAGAGCCGCGTCGGCTTGTCGTCGAGGCCGTACGAGGGGAACCCGTTCGTCACCACGAGGTCGAGGTCCCCGTCATTGTCCATGTCGAAGAAGGCCGTCCCCCAGGCCCACCCGCCGTCGGAGACGCCTGCCTCCGAGGCGACGCTGTCGAAGAAGCGCGCGCCCGTGTTTCTGTAGAGGCGGTTGCCGTCGAGGCGCTCCGCGGGCGCGAGGATCGACGTCATGAACCAGTCGAGGTCGCCGTCGTTGTCGTAGTCGCCAAACGCCGTCCCCATGCCCTGGGCCTGGGTCGGCTCGGTCGGGCGCCAGCCCCCGCCTCCGCCGGCCACGACGGGCGCCGCCGCGTCGATGAAGCCGCCGCGGCGGTCGTTCCAGAAGAGGCGGCTCGTGCCGTAGTCGCTCGCCACGGCGAGGTCGGGCCAGCCATCGCCGTCGAGGTCGACGAACGCCGGCGAGAAGCCGAAGGGCCCGCTGTGGTCCCGGTCGGTGAGGATGACCCCGGCCCGCAGCGTGACGTCCTCGAAGTAGCCGGGCGCCGCCGGGCTCGCCGCGCCGCGGTTGTGCAGCAGCCGCTGGCGCCAGAGGTCGCAGGACGTCGCCCCGACCGACCACTCGGTCGTGAACAGGTCGAGCCAGCCGTCGCGGTCGTAGTCGCCGATGGCGGGGCTCTCGCCGCCTCGCCGCGCGGCGACGTCGCCAGGCACGCCCGCGCCTCGGGCGAGCGCCTCTTCGGTGAAGCGCGGTCGGCCGTGGGGTCCGTGCCGTCCGCCGTCGTTGATGAAGAGCAAGAAGTGCTCCGTGTGCTGCGTGAGCACATAGAGGTCTTCGTCGCCGTCGTTGTCGATGTCGCCAAAGACCGCGCCGCCGACGGACTGGTCTTTCGCGAAGTCGACCTGCCCCGCGAGGTCCACGCCGACCTCTGCCGCGACCTCGACGAAGGTCCCGTCGCCTTGGTTCTCGAAGAGGAGCGCGGGGCGGTCGTAGCGGAGGACGTACAGGTCGGGGAGGCCGTCGCCGTTGTAGTCGCCGACCGTGGCGCCGCCGCTGTCGGCCATGATGTTGCAATAGGCGAGCACCGGATCGTCGCTGGCCGGGCCGCTCACCTCGCCGGCGCGATCGATGCACCGCTGGAGCGTGGAAGCGAGCAGGGAGGGGCCGTAGTCGAGGCCCGCGGCCGCGGTCACGTCGGTGAAGGTGGTCGTCGCCGGCTGGGCCGAGGCCGGCGCGGAGAGCACGAGCAGCGCGAGCGCCGGCGCGAGAACGCGTGCGCGCCGAGCTGCCCGCGGGGCGAGCGCGATGCGGCGTGAGCGACCCATCGCCTAGCCCTCCGCGCCTCGTCGCGCGCCCTCACGACGGCGTCTAGCCCACAGGGCAACCCCCGCCGCGAGCACCGCCGCCCACGGCGGCACCGGAGCGCCGGCCGTC
>JAGQJE010000131.1 GCA_020430775.1 Myxococcales bacterium | reverse complement strand
GCGGCGACGACGCGCCGGCTTGCTCGCCGGCGGCGACGCGGAGCCGGTGCGCGAGCAGCCCGAGCGCGGCGGCGAGGACGAGGAAGGGCAGCGCCGGCAGCCCGGGCACGACCGCGAGCGCGACCAGGAACGCCGCGGCGAGGCCGAGCGCGCGCGGGTCGCCGAAGATCTGCTTGGCGACCTCGCTCCCGAGCGAGCCGTGGCCGTCCTCCGAGGCGACGCGCGTCACGACGAGGCCCGCGGCCGTCGAGATCAGCAGCGCCGGGATCTGCGAGACGAGCCCGTCACCGATCGTCAGCAGGCCGTAGGTCTCGAGCGCGTGGGTCGCGCTCATGCCGTGCATGCCGACGCCGATCGCGAGGCCACCGACGATGTTCACGACCGTGATGACGATGCCGGCGATGGCGTCGCCCTTGACGAACTTCATGGCGCCGTCCATCGCGCCGTAGAACTGGCTCTCGCGCGCGAGGTGGCGCCGGCGCCGCTTCGCCTCGTCCTGGGTGATCGCGCCCGAGCGCAGCTCGGCGTCGATGCTCATCTGCTTGCCGGGCATCGCGTCGAGGGTGAAGCGGGCGCCGACCTCCGCGACGCGCTCGGCGCCCTTCGCGATGACGAGGAACTGGATGAGCGTGAGGATGAGGAACACGACCGCCCCGACGACGTAGTTCCCGCGGACCACGAAGTGGCCGAACGCGTGGATGACCTCGCCGGCGTCGGCCTGCAGCAGGATGAGCCGGGTCGACGAGACGTTGAGCGCCAGCCGGTACAGGGTCGTGACGAGGAGGACGGTCGGAAAGGCGGCGAAGTCGAGGCCCGTCCGCAGGTACATCGACACGAGCAGCATCAGCACCGCGAGGGAGATGTCGCTCGCGATGAGGACGTCGAGGAGCGGGGTCGGCAGCGGCACGATCATCATGCCGACGATGAGCATGACGAGGGCCGCGAGCGCGGCGTCCGCGAAGCGGCGGGCGGTGTGGGTCGGTGGCATCGGGTCCGGCCAGTGTGGCGCGCCGCGAGCCGGGATCCCAAACGGCGGTGCGCGCTCGCGGGTGCGTGGCGTGGGACTTCAACGCGGGGTCGGGCGCGGGAGCGGGAGCGAGAGCGGGAGCGAGGCCGGGGACGGGATCGGGTACGGGATCGGGTGCGGGTGCGGGTGCGGGTACGGGATCGGGCGCGGGTGCGGGTGCGGGGACGGGATCGGGTGCGGGTGCGGGAGCGAGGCCGGGGTCGGGCGCGGGTGCAGGGTTGGACGCGGCGTGGTCAGAGCGTTCGGCGCCCCTCGAGGGCGCGGCCGAGCGTCACCTGGTCGGTGAACTCGAGCTCGCCGCCGTGCGGGACCCCGCTCGCGATCCTGGTGACCTTTACGCTCGTGTGGGCGAGCGCCTCGGCGATGTAGAGCGCGGTCGCCTCGCCTTCGACGCTCAGCGGGGTCGCGACGATGATCTCGGCGACGCCCTCGGCGCGCACGCGGTCGACGAGCGCGTCGAGCGGGAGCTCCGCGGGGCCGATCCCTTCGAGCGGCGCGAGCAGCCCGTGCAAGACGTGGTAGCGCCCGCGGAACGTGCCGCTGCGCTCGATGGCGACGAGGTCCGGCACCCGCGCGACGACGCAGAGCGTGAGCGCGTCGCGTCGCGGGTCGGCGCAGATCGCGCAGATGGCCTCGGCGCCGTAGTTGTTGCAGCGCTCGCAGCGGCGGACGCGCTCGTGGATGTGGGTGAGCGCGTCCCCGAGCGCGAGGGCGTACTCACGCTCGGCGCCGAGGACGAAGAACGCGAGCCGGGTCGCCGTGCGCTCGCCCACCCCGGGTAGGCGCGCGAAGAGCGTCACGAGGTTCGCGATCGGGTCACCCACGCGCCCGCTCAGCCCATCCCGGGCAGCTTCACGCCGCCGGTGATCTTGTCGATCTCGGCGTCGACCGACTCGCGCGCTTTCGTGAGGGCGGCGTTGGTCGCGGCGACGATGAGGTCCTGGAGCAGCTCGAGCCCTTCTTGTTCGAGGACGGTCGGGTCGAGCTCGACGCGGACGACCTCGGCGCCGCCGTTCACCGTCACCTTCACGCGGTCGTCGGCCATCGTCGCCTCGTAGGTCTCGTCCTTCAGCGCCTCGCGCCGGGCCTCGATCTTGCGCTGCATGCGGCTCGCCTGCCGCATCAGCTCGCCCATCCCTCCGCGAAAGTTCTTCATGTCTTGCTCGGCTCCGTGTCGAGGTGGATCTCGAGGCGACCCCGCGCCTCGGGGAAGACGTCGAGCGCGGCGAGGACGACCGGGTGCTGGCGGGCCTCCCGGCGCAAGGCCTCGGCCCGCGCGTCGCGGCGCCTGGACGTGACGGCCGCGACGGTGCGCCCGGCGTTCGGCGCGTCGGGGGCGTGCGCGCGGAGGTCGACGGTCGGTGTGGCACCGAGGATGGCCTCGGCGACCACCTGTAGGGTCGCGATGGCTTCGGCGTCGCGCGCGCGGTCCGCCTGGAACGAGCCGTCGCGGAACGACAGGACGAGCCGCTCCGGCGAGACGCTGAGCGGGACGGCGTGCTCGAACACCGCCGCGAGCTTCTCGTCGCGGTCGTCGAGGGCGCGGACCACGTGCTCCCACTGCTGCATCGCGGCGCGTCGGATCGCGGGGGCGGGAGGCTCCGTGGTCGGGGGCGCGGATGCGGCGGCGTCCGCGGCCCGCGCGGGCTGCGAGCCTGGCGGCGCGAACGAGCCGTTGGTGGCCGAGGGCGGCCGGCTTGCCGAGCGCCCGCGCCGGGTCGCGACCGCACCGCGAGCCTCGGGGTCCGCGCAGATGCGCGCCGCGACCGCCATCGCCGCCTGGACGCTCGGGGGTACGTCGGAGGGCTCGGCCTCCATGAGGGCGACGTCTCCG
>JAGQJE010000130.1 GCA_020430775.1 Myxococcales bacterium | reverse complement strand
GCGTCCGGTTGGCCGGCGTCCGGCTGCCCGGCGTCGGGCATCGACCCGTCCGGCACGCCGCTGTCGACCCCGCCGTCCAGCACGCCCCCGTCGGGGGGTGCCCCTTCGTTCCCACCGCCGCAGCCAGCGAGCGCCAACACGAGCGAGCAAGCGAACGCAGCGGTCGCGCTAGCGGCGACCCGCGTCATCGCTCACTGGCTCGCTTGCGAGGTGTCGGGCGTGCAGGTCATTCGGTTGGCGAGGACCGCGCCGCCCTGGAGCGGGGCGTCCGGCATCGTCGGGTCCTGGACGGCGGGCGCTTCCGGGTCGACCACGTCGGACCAGACGACGAGGAGCTTGTCCCCGGCGCGGCGGATCTTCGTGCGGACGCGCTTGATGTTCTTCGCGGTGCCGACGTCGATGGTGTTCAGAAGCGTGCCGGACGGACCGACGAACGCCACGCGGATGGCCCCGGTCGTCTGGTCGAGATACGACACGGCGAAGTCGCCCGCGATCGTCGTCACGGACACGCCGCGGGACGAGTCGTTCTCCGGCGAGATCGTCTGCACGGGGCCGCCGTCGCCGCCGTTCGGGCTGACGGGCTTCACGCGGACGACGCCGCTCCCGAGGCTGCCGTAGACCGCGAGCCCGCCGTTCGCGTTGCCGGCGTAGTCGAAGTCGAGGCTGTCGAAGCTGACATCGCTCGCGGCGGAGAGCGTGGTCGGCTGCGCCCCGGCCACGACGGCGCCCGTGGCGGCGTCGAGCGGGAGCAGGCGGAGCGAGGAGTCGGCGGTGTCCGCGACGCCCTGGTCGATGTAGAGGTAGGCGACGTTGCCGTCCGCGAGCGGCCCGAGGACGGTGTGCCCGGAGATCGGGTTCGTGGTGACGGCGACCGGCGAGCCCGCCCGCTTGCCGTCGGACCCGACGACCGCGGCCATCGGGGCCTCGTCGTAGTGCTTGCCGCCGCTCATGGTCGCGACGCCGCGGATCCATGTGAGCAGCGCGCCGCTGCCGGACGGGACCCCCGCCGGCTCGGTCGCGGCCGCGCCCTCCTCCGAGGTGATCATCTGCATGGGTCCAGTGGTGAGCGTGTCACCCGGCGTGACACCGCGCGTGAAGATCTCGTACCCGGTGTACATGCAGTTCGCGCCGTTTTCGTCGCAGGTCAGCACGCCGGTCCGGCTCCACGACACGAGGAAGCTCTCGCCCGTGCGCAGGACCGTGGGCGCATGGCCGACGAAGGGCGGCGGCTCGTACTGGCCGGGGTTCACGTCGCTCGGGAGGCCGTCGACCGGACCCGCATCACCGGGCGCGCCCGTCGAGGGCACCGTCACGGTGAAGATCGACGCCTGGGTGTAGGCGAGGCGCGCGGGCGCGAAGCTCCAGACCGCCTGGAAGTCGCTCGCCCCGGCCGCGAGGTCCATCGCGACCTGGTCCTGCGGCCACTTGCCCTCGGGATCGGTGTAGAGGGTCAGCGGATCCTGCTGGCACTCGTAGCCCTTGTCGCTCGTCTGCATGCCGGCGTCCGTGCCGCCGTCCACACCGGCGTCGGGCATACTGGACCCGCCGTCCGTCGGGATGAAGTCGCCCCCGTCGGGCTTGGCGCCCCCGCCGCCGCCGCTGCACCCCGCTACGAGCACGCAAGCAAGTCCGAAAGTCGCGGCGAGCGCCGTCGCGCGCGCCACGGGCACACCCAAGCTAGTTTCCCTCATGGTCGCTAAGATACTCCACGATCGGCGCCTGTGCACGAAATTGACACAGTGCGCTCTATCGGTGAGGATCGGGCCGGCGCTCGGGCCTCCGGATGCCGGCCTGGCGGCCGTGGACGGTAGGGCGACGGCTGTTGACGCAGCGCGCGCGTCTCCGCAGAGTGCCCGTATGCAAGGCGCCGACCGAGCGCTGTCCGCGATCGCCCGGGCGCTGGGTGATGACGCGGTGTTGCGCGACCCCGACGTGCGGGCGTCGTACGCGACGGACGAGAGCGAGGTGCCGGCGTCCACGCCCGCCGCGGTCGTGCGGGCGCGGTCGACCGAGGACGTAGCCGCGGTGATGGCGGCGGCGAGCGAGCACCGGGTGCCGGTCACGCCGCGCGCCGGCGGCACGGGACGGGTGGGCGGCGCGGTGCCGGTCGAGGGGGGTCTCGTGCTCTCGGTCGAGCGGATGGACGCGGTCGAGCACATCGAGCGGCGGGACGGCATCGCGGTGGTGCAGCCGGGGGTGGTCACCGGCGCGCTGCACGCGGCGGTCGAGGCAGAGGGGCTCTTCTACCCGCCCGACCCGAACTCGCTCGGGAGCTGCGCGCTCGGAGGAAACATCGCGGCGAACGCCGGCGGGCCCCGCGCGTTCAAGTACGGCGTCACGCGGCAGTACGTCCTCGGGCTGACGGTGGTGCTCCCGGACGGGACGGTGGTCTCGCTCGGCCGCCGGACCGCGAAGGGAGTGACCGGGTACGACCTGACGGCGCTCATGGTCGGGAGCGAGGGGACGCTCGGCGTCGTCACCGAGGCGATCGTGCGCCTCATCCCGAAGCCGGAGTCGGTCCACACGCTGATGGTGTTCCTGGCGGACGACCAAGACATCGCGGGGGCCGTCGACGAGGCGCTCTCGCGGCGGATCGTGCCGTCCTGCGTCGAGCTGCTGGACGCGGGCGCGCTCGACATCGTGAGCCGGCAGGCCGGGCTCGCCGTGCCGCGGGGCGCGAGCGCGATGCTGCTGATGGAGCTCGACGGCGACGACGCCGTGGTCCCCGGCCAGCTCGAGACGGTGGGCAACGCGCTCGACGACCGGGGCGCGGTGGAGGTCCTCGTGGCGCAGAACGCGAGCGAGCGCGAGCGCCTGTGGGCCGCGCGGCGCGAGCTGAGCCACAGCTTCCGGAAGGAGGCCGCGTTCAAGCTCTCGGAGGACGTCGTCGTGCCCCGCACGAAGCTCGCGGCCCTGCTCGGGCGATGCAGGGCGATCGCCGAAGAGCACGCGATCACCATGCCGAGCTACGGCCACGCGGGCGACGGCAACCTGCACGTGAACTTCCTCTGGGACGACCCAGGCGCGCGGCCGCGCGTCGACGACGCCATCAAGGCGCTCTTCGAGGCGGTCGTCCAGATGGGGGGGACGCTGAGTGGCGAGCACGGCATCGGTGTGCTGAAGGCCCCGTACCTGCCGCTCGAGCAGTCGGCCGCGCTCATCGCGCTCCAAGAGCGCGTGAAGGGCGTCTTCGACCCGGAGGGCATCATGAACCCGGGGAAGATCTTCCCGGCAGCGGCGCGGCGCTTCCACGGCGCCTGCTGAGCCGGCGGCCAGCGCCAGGCTCGGGTGCGGGCATCAGCCAACCAACCCCGGGGCTATAGGAGCAGTGTGATGGGCTGCTCGAGGCGGGCGGCGAGCGCCTGCAGGAAGCGGGCGCCGAGGGCGCCGTCGACGACGCGGTGGTCGCAGCTCATCGTCATGCGCATCCGCTCGCCCGGCACGACCGCGCCCTCGCGCACGACCGGCTCCTGGCGGACGGTGCCCACCGCGAGGATGGCGCCCTCCGGTGGGTTGATGACGGCGGTGAACTGCTCGATGCCGAACATGCCGAGGTTCGAGACAGAGAAGGTGGCGCCCGTGATCTCCTCGGGCCGCAGGCGTTTGTCGCGCGCCCGCTCGGCGAGCTGGCGGACCTCGCGGCTGATGGCGCGCAGCCCCTTCTTGTCGGCGTCACGCACGACGGGTGTGACGAGACCGTCCGGGACGGCGACGGCGACGGCGACGTCGACGACCTGGTGGTAGTGGATGCCGTCGTCGCGCCACGACACGTTGACCTCCGGGACGGCCCGCAGCGCGGAGGCGCAGGCCTTCACGATGAGGTCGTTCACGGACACCTTGTCGGGCTCCGCGCCGCCGCCGCGCTCGAGCTCGGCGTTGAGCCGGCGGCGCGCCTCGAGGAGCGGGGACGCGTCGACGTCGATCGTGAGGTAATAGTGCGGGATGGTCTGCGTCGACTGGGTCAGCCGGCGCGCGATGGTCTTGCGGGTCGGGCTCGGAGCCTCGACACGCGCCGCCGGCCGCTCGCCCTCCCCGGCCGACGCCTGCGCGCTCGCCGCTTCCCCGCGTTCGAGGCCGTCCAGGTCGCGCTTCACCACGCGCCCCCGCGGCCCGCTCCCGTCGACCCTGCCGAGATCGATGCCCTGCTCCCGAGCGAGCCGCCGCACCAACGGCGACGCCAGCACCCGACCCCCGCCCTTGCGTCCACCCGACCCCGAATCCGAGTCCGACCCCGAATCCGAGTCCGACCCCGAGTCCGAACCCGAGTCCGACTCCGACCCCGACCCCGAGTCCGAGTCCGACTCCGACCCCGAGCCCGATCCCGAACCCGTGCCCGAACCCGAACCCGATCCCGATCCCGATCCCGAACCCGTGCCCGATCCCGATCCCGAACCCTTGCCCTTACCCCTACCTGCACGGGACCCCGAACCCGAACCCGAACCCGAACCCGATCCCGTGCCCGATCCCGCCCCCGCTCCCGCCTTCGCCTCTTCGACGAGCCCGGCGATGTCCTCGCCTTCATCGCCGATGATCGCGACCGGGACCTCCGGCGCCAGGGTCTCGCCCTCCGAGACCAGGATCTTCAGGAGCACGCCCTTGTCGAACGAGCGGAACTCCATCGTCGCCTTGTCCGTCTCGACCTCGGCGAGCAGCTCGTCGACCTCGACGTGGTCGCCCTCCTGCTTCGCCCAGCGGACGAGGGTGCCCTCCTCCATGGTGGGCGAGAGCTTGGGCAGTCCGATGATCTTCGCCATGGGGTCTACTCCTGGTAGGCGGCGCGGCGCACGGCCTTCACGATGCGCTCGTCGGTCGGGAGCACCTGCGCCTCGAGCTCGCTCGCGTAGGGCATCGGTACGTCGTGTCCCGTGACGCGGCCGATCGGGGCGTCGAGGTAGTCGAAGGCGTCCCGCTGGATGCGGTCGACGAGCTCTGCGCCGGGGCCGCCGTAGGGCCACGTGTCGTGCACGATGACGCAGCGGTTGGTCTTGCGGACGCTCTCGATGACGGTCGCCGAGTCGAGCGGGCGGAGGGAGCGCAGGTCGATCACCTCGCACTCGATGCCCTGCTCGCTCAGCTTCGCCGAGGCGGAGAGGGCGCGATGGTACGACGGGCCCCAGGCGACGAGTGTGCAGTCCGCGCCCTCGCGGCCGACGCGCGCCTCGCCGAGCGGGATGAGCTCGTCGGCGTCGGCGTCCGGGACCTCGCCCTTGAGGTTGTAGAGCAGCTCACCCTCGAGGAAGATGATGGGATCGTCGCTGCGGATGGCGGTCTTGAGCAGGCCCTTCGCGTCGCGCGGGGTGCTCGGGGCGACCACGTACAGGCCGGGGATGTGCGCGTAGAGCGCCTCGACGGCGTGGCTGTGCTGTGCGGCGACCTGCTTCGCGGCGCCGTTCGGCGCGCGAAAGACGATCGGCACGGAGATCGCGCCGCCGCTCATCAGGCGGGCCTTCGCCGCGTTGTTCACGATCTGGTCGAACGCGACGAGCGAGAAGTTCCACGTCATGAACTCGACGACAGGTCGCAGACCCGTCATGGCGGCGCCGATGCCGACGCCCGCGAAGCCGGCCTCGGCGATGGGCGTGTCGATGACGCGGCGGTCGCCGAAGCGCTCGAGCAGCCCGGCCGACACCTTGTACGCGCCCTGGTAGTGGCCGACCTCTTCGCCGATGAGAAAGACGCGCTCGTCGCGCTCCATCTCTTCGGCGATCGCCTCGTTGAGCGCCTCCCTGTAGCGGATCTCGCGCATCAGCCAGCCTCCGGGTACGTCGTGACGTAGACGCTGTCCAGCATGACCTGCTGCTTGGCAGGCGGCGCCTCGTCCGCGTGCGCGATCGCGGCGTCGATCAGCTCGTCCACCTCGGCGTCGACGTCGTCGAGCGCGTCCTCGCTCACCCCCGCGTCGATGAGCTGCGCGCGCGTGATCGCGACGGGATCGCGCTTTTTGTGCTCGTCGACCTCCTCCTGAGAGCGGTACTTCGCCGGGTCGCTCATCGAGTGCCCGCGGAAGCGGTACGTCTCGATCTCGATGAACGTGGGGCCTTCGCCGCCCCGCGCGCGGTCGACCGCGGCGCAGAGGTGCTCGTACACCCGCGTGACGTCGGAGCCCTCGAAGCGATCGCCCTGCATCCCGTAGCCCTGCGCCTTGAGCGTCAGGTCGCGGATGGCGGTCGTCCGCTCCATCGGCGTGCCCATCGCGTATTGGTTGTTCTCGCAGACGAAGACGATCGGCAGCTTCCACAGCCCGGCGAGGCTCATCGCCTCGTGAAAGCCCCCGATGTTGGTCGCACCCTCACCGAAGAAGCAGACCGTCACCCGGTCCTCGCGCTGGTACCTCGCCTTGAAGGCGGCGCCCGCTGCGAGCGCGACGTGCCCCCCGACGATGCCCCAGCCGCCGTAGAAGTTCCGCTCGACGTCGAAGAGGTGCATCGAGCCGCCCATCCCGCGCGAGCAGCCGGTGTCCTTGCCGAAGAGCTCGGCCATCGCCGCGTCGGCCGGCATCCCGAGCGCGAGCGCCGTACCGTGGTCGCGGTAGGTCTGAAAGACGTAGTCGTCCGGGCGCAGCGCGGCGGCGGCGCCGACGGCGATCGCCTCTTGGCCGATGTACAGGTGCAAGAAGCCGCCGATCTTGCCCTGCGCGTAGGCGCGCGCCGCCTCCTCTTCGAAGCGGCGGATCGTTTGCATCATGCGGTAGTGCGCCTGCAGCGCTTCGGTAGAGACAGCCACGTCGCCTCCGTTCGCCATCGGTTCGACCCTGGTCGGTGTGCAGAGCCTATGGGGCGTCGTGCCATGACCGCAAGACGGACCGCAGCGCGCGAGGCCGTAAGGCCGCCCAGCGCGTCAGGTGAGCGTGCCGGCGCGGCGGCGGCGTCGCGCGAGGACCAGCAGCCAGGACGCGAACGCGAGCGCGGGCGCCCAGGGCGGGGACGCAGCGCCGGTGGCAGCGGCGACGTCGAGTGCGCAGCCGCCCCCGGCGCGCGAGGACCCCGCGCCGGCGTCCGGCGGCGTCGCGCCGGCGTCCGAGAGGCCCGCGTCGAGCCCACCGTCCGGAGCGCCCGCGTCCCCCATGCCTGCATCGACGCCGCCGTCTGGAACGCCCGCGTCCGGTGCGTTCACGCACTCGGGGTGGTCCGGATCGACGCCCGGACAGACGCCGCGCTCGTCGCAGCCCGTGACGCAGTAGTCGATGACGCCGTCGCCGTCGCCGTCGAGCGCCGGGTGGCAGGCGATCTCGCAGACGTCCGGGACGCCGTTCAGGTTGCAGTCGAGGAGCGTCAGCGAGGCGACGTCGCACGAGTCCGGGACGCCGTTGCCGTCGCAGTCGGTGTCGAGCCCGTCGGCGAGGTCGCACGCGTCGGCGCGGCCGTTGCCGTTGCAGTCCGGGGCGCACAGGTCCGGCGCTTCCGCGAGGTCGCATCCCTCGGTAGGTGCCGGCACTGGGGGCGGCGAGACGAGGCTCGGCGCGTCGGGCTCGACCACCGCCAGCACCTGGTCCGGCGCGACGCGGCGCCGCTCGACCTCGAGGCCGCTCGGGAAGGTCACCCGCACGTCTACCCTGCGCCCCGCGGCGGCGAACCCGGGTCCGAGCCCGAAGTGCGCCACGCGCTCGCTCTCACCACCGAAGTGACTCCCGACGCCGATGACGCGCATCTGTGTCGAGCCGCCGTCGCTCGGCGTCGCGCGCACGACCGCGCCGCGTCCGTCGCGGTTGCTCACCGTGCCCACCACGCGGACGCGCAGGTAGTCGGCCGTGGGCGTCGCGCCCGGGGCGTTCAGGTCGTTGCGGTAGAGCTTGCCGCCGGCGACGCCGTACGCGGCGACGAAGACGTCGAGGTCGCCGTCGCCGTCGTAGTCGAGCACCAGAACCGCCCGGCCCTGGTCGGTGTCGTCGATCCCCGCGAGGGCGCCGACCTCCCGAAACGTCCCATCGCCGAGGTTCTCGTAGAGGCGGGTCGGCGTGCTGGTGACGCCCGGGTTGGGGAAGCCGTTCGCGACGACCAGGTCGAGGTCGCCGTCGTTGTCCATATCGAAAAACGCCGCGCCCCACGCCCAGTCGCTGTCCCGAACGCCCGCCCGATCGGTGGCGTCAGTGAAGCGGCGACCGCCGTCGTTGCGGTACAGGCGGTTGCCGTCCCAGCTCTCCTCGCCCATCGGCGGCTGGTCGATGCTCGTCACGAACCAGTCGAGGTCACCGTCGTTGTCGTAGTCGCCGAAGGTGGACCCCATCCCGTTGCTCTCGGTCCCAACGCCGGCAGCTTGCGTGCCGTCGGTGAACGCGCCCGCGCCGTCGTTCCAGAAGAGCCGGCTCGTCCCGTAGTCGCTCGTGATCGCGAGGTCCGGCCAGCCGTCGGCGTCGAGGTCGACGAACGCCGGCGCGAAGCCGTAGGGCCCAGGGTGACGGCTGTCGACGAGCCAGGCGTGCGCCCGTTCGGTGACGTCCTCGAAGTGGCCCGCCCACCGCGGGCCCTCCGCGCCACGGTTGTGCAGCAGCCGCTGCCGCGTGAGACCGCACCCCCGCGTCCCGGAGGTCCACTCGGTCGTGTAGAGGTCGAGCCACCCGTCTCGGTCGTAGTCACCGAGCGCCGCGCTCACCCCGGCGCGCGCCAAGGGGTCGTCGTCGTCCGCGACATCGGCGCCGAGGGGGACGGCGCGCTCGACGAAGCGCGGCCGGCCATCGTCGCCATGCGCTGCGCCGTCGTTCATGAAGAGAAAGAAGCGTCCGGCGCGATACGTCAGCACGTAGAGGTCCTGGTCGCCGTCGTTGTCGATGTCTCCGAAGACCGCCCCGCCCGCGACCGGGCCGGTCGAGAAGTCGACCCGGCTCGATAGATCGACGCCCACCTCCGCCGCGACGTCGCGGAACGTGCCGTCGCCTTGGTTCTCGAAGAGCAGGGCCGGCTGATCGTAGCGGAGCACATACAGGTCGGGGCGACCGTCGCCGTTGTAGTCGCCGACGGTCGCGCCCCCGAGGTTGAAGCCGTCGACGCAGCGCACGAGCAGCGCACCGTCGATGGGCGGGTCGAAGACGTGAACGCAGCGCGCGTACGCGGCGGACGTCATGGTGTCGTAGGCGAGGCCCGCTGGGACCGTCAGGTCGGTGAAGGCGGTCTTGGGCGGCTGCGCGCGCGCGGCGCCGGCCGCGGTCACGGCGGCGACGAGCAACGCGGCCGCGACGGGCCCGAGG